>NZ_JBGCCL010000040.1:0-48491 GCF_041262505.1 Streptacidiphilus sp. MAP5-3 | reverse complement strand
GTCATCAAGACCGTGCCGGAGTCGAAGATCGTGGAGACCCTGATCGAGGAGGCCATGAAGCTGGCCGAGCAGATGCAGGACGCCGGCGCCCCGTCGGGCGCCCCGTCCGTCGCCGTCAGCGAGTGATCAGTCAGCGAGCGACCAGTCAGTGACTGATCGATCGATCGTGATCGTGCCGGACGAGCCGGCTGGTCCGAACTGATCCGGCCGTTCCGGTCGATCGATCACCAATGTCGTCACCCTGGGGTTGACGTGGGCCTGTGGTACAGGCCAACGTCAATCCCGGTTTGCTGTTCGGAAGAGCGCTCGTTCTGGCACAGGGGGTCGCCGGGACGAGATGAAGGGATAGGGTGCCCCCCGTGTTGAGCAGTTCGGTGGCCACGACGCGCGTGCTGACCCCCGCAGACCTTCCCGCTGCCCTCGAGGTGCTGGAGCGCGACCCGATCGAGAACGCCTTCGTCGCCGCGCGCGTCAACATCGCCGGGCTCGACCCGTGGCGGCTCGGCGGCGAGATGTGGGGCTGGTTCGAGAACGGCAGGCTGGACGCGCTCTGCTACGCGGGCGCCAACCTGGTGCCGCTCAGCGCCTCGCCCGCCGCGGTGAAGGCCTTCGCCGAGCGGGCCCGCCGTCAGGGCCGGCGCTGCTCCTCCATCGTCGGCACCGCCGAGACCACCGCCGAGCTCTGGTCGCTGCTCGAACCGCACTGGGGCTCCGCCCGAGAGGTCCGGCCCCGCCAGCCGCTGATGGCCACCCGGGCGCCGTCCCAGGAGATCGCCGCCGACCCGCACGTCCGGCGGGTGCGCCGGGACGAGATGGACAAGCTGCTGCCCGCCTGCGTCGCGATGTTCACCGAGGAGGTCGGCGTCTCCCCGCTGGCCGGTGACGGCGGCCTGCTCTACCGCGCCCGGGTCGCCGAACTCGTCACCAACGGACGGGCGTTCGCGCGTTTCGAGGGCGACCGGGTGGTCTTCAAGGCGGAGATCGGCGCGGCCACCGACCGCGCCTGCCAGATCCAGGGGGTCTGGGTGGCACCGGAGTTCCGCGGGCGCGGGCACTCCGAGAGCGGCATGGCCACCGTGGTCGAGTACGCGCTGCGCGAGGTCGCACCGGTCGTCAGCCTCTACGTGAACGACTTCAACGTCGTCGCGCGGGCCGCCTACCGCCGGGTGGGCTTCACCGAGATCGGCGCCTTCATGAGCGTGCTGTTCTGATCCCCGCTCCCTGAACCCGCTCGCCGATCCCGCTCGCTGATCCTCGCGCTGACCCCGCCGGGACGTCCGATCCGGACACCGATGGCTGATCGTCGGTCCGAGGCGATAGCGTCCGCGTATGGACGATGTCACGATCGAACCGATCGATCTCGCCGCCCGGGCGTCTGCGGCGCTCGATGTCCAGGCCGCCGCCTTCGGGCTGACTCCCGAAGAGCTGGCGGTGCGGCTGCAGATCGTCCTGCGCCACGCACAGGTGCCCGGTGTGCGCGCCTTCGGGGCGCTGCACGGGGACGAGCTGGTCGGCTTCGGCTACGGCATGCCCAACGACCGTGAGCACTGGTGGAGTTCGGTCATCGAGCCGTACCTCGCCGCCAATGGCAGGGACGGCTGGCTCGACGACGCCTTCTCGGTCACCGAGTTGCACGTCCATCCGCGCCACCAGGGCCGGGGGCTGGGACGTGCCTTGATCACCACGCTCTGCGGGGCGAGTCCGCTGCCGCGCACGATCCTCTCCGCCGTCGACCGGGAGACGCCGGCGCGCGGGCTCTACCGCTCGCTCGGCTACCAGGACCTGGCCCGGCGGGTGATGTTCCCCAACACGCCGCTGCCGTACGCGGTGATGGGCGCGCCGCTGCCGTTCCCGCCGGTCAGGAGCGCCCGTCGGGTTCGTCTGCCTTGGCGCGCCTAGCCTCCCTGAGCTGCTCGGTCACCACCGAGAGCCGGAACATCGCCAGCACCAGCGCGGCGGCGAGGAAACTGCCGAGCGGACCGTAGAAGATCACGTCGTACTGGCCGCGCATCCAGGCGGTCAGCGCGGCCAGGCCGGGCACGCCGAGCAGTACCAGCAGCGGCCAACGCCCAGGGACCACCAGCGCACCGGCCGCCGCCAGCAACGGGAAGAGCAGGAACCCGTGCGTCAGCGACCCCGCGAGCGCACCGGTCACCGGCACCAGCAGGGTGGCGAAGACCATCGGCAGCCGGGCGTGGTGGAGGCGCGGACGCAGCGCGGTCACCACGGTGCCGCAGTACAGGAACGCGAAGATCCCGAGACCCAGCAGCGCGAACGACGGCCTGGGGTAACCCCCGTGGAGCACGTCGGAGTAGAGCGGGACCAGCACCAGCAGCACCCAGGGCAGCAGCAGGTAGGGGCTGAAGTGCCAGGCCCGGTCGATCTCCTCGTCGGTCAGCCGTCGGCGGCGTGGCGGCACTGCCACAGGTTCATCACTCCGGACTCGGTAACGGGCGGTTGATCAGGTGGTCGTTCGATCAGGAGGTCATTCGACCATGCGGTCGTTCGACCGGAACGGATCGCAGCGGACGGGGATCAGATCATGGCAGCGAATTCCAGGTAGAGCGAGGCATGTTGGGTGTCGCCGACGTCCAGGCTCCACAGGCCCGCCTCGACGGTGCGGAAGAGGGTCCAGCCGCGGAGCCGGTCCCGGTCCACGGCGGCGTCGTCGGCCAGCCGGTGCAACCGGCGACGGGCTGCGGCCTCCGGGCCGGGGGAGCCGGCCAGGGTCTCCAGCCGGTCCTGGGCCAGCCAGGCCAGGTCGTAGGCGCGCTCACCCACCAGCGGCTTGGGATCGATGGCCAGCCAGGGGGAACGTTCGGCGGCGAGGACGTTGCCGTGGTGGTAGTCGCCGTGCAGCAGCAGCCGCTCGTCGCGGGCGGTCGCGTCGGCGAGCAGCGCGGCGGAAAGCTCCAGCGCCTCGTCCACCAGCGGACTGAGCTCCGCCGCGGCAGGCAGTTCACGACGCCGGGCCAGCGCCGCGCGCAGCCCCTGCACGTAGTCGGGGACCAGGGTGAAGTCGTGCTGCTCCGGAGGCGCGACCCAGAGCAGCCGCAGCGCTCCGAGGGCCTCCAGCATGGCCTTGCTCTCCGGCAGGGAGAGCAGCGGCACGTCGCTGTTGAGGCGCTCAAGCAGCAGGGTGCCGTCCTCCGGAGCGGACTCCAGCAGGCGGACCGCCCCGTGACCGTCCCAGTGCGCCAGCGCCGCGTGCTCCTGGGCGCCCTCGGGGTGCGGGTAGCCGATCTTCAGCGCGGCGGGCGTTCCGTCGGCGCGGCGGACCAGCAGCACCAGGCTGATCTGGCCACCGGGCTCGCACACCCGCTCCAGCACGAGGTCCCATCGTTCCAGGTTCTCGGCGGCGAGCCGCGGGAGCGCGGCCAACCACGCCTCTCCGGCGCCGTCGGTCCAGCGCCTGACGGTGTCCTGGAGCCGGGCGGGGATACGGAAGCCTGGTGCCGTCATGCTCGCCCTTCTTCGGTGATCGTGCCGATTCCCATTGTCGACCATGCCGCTCGGCTCCCGGCACCTGCCCCGTGCGGACCGCTGTGCGCTGCCACTGCCCGCTCCGGTGGCCCGGGCCAGGGCACTCTCTCGGGTGCCGGGCGTCGAGCGGGCCCCGGAAGGGCGACCGGGACCGGCCTTGGCCTCCTCGCCTCAGCTCGAGGAGGCCGGCTCCGGGAGGCCGGGAAAGGCCGTCGGGGTCCCGCCCCAGGAGAGGCCGCGCAACGCGGCGGCCCGGAGCTCGGTGGCGGCCTCGGTCCGCAGTGCGCCAGTCGCGGCCTGCACGCCGTTGGCGTAGACCGCCGCGAGGCGGGTCTCCAGCAGAGCCGCGAGACGCCGGGCGGATCCGGCGTCGGTGACGTCGAACGGCAGCACGTAGGCCGCCGCCGCGGCCTGGGGGCGTGCGCCCGCCGCGGTGATCCGGGCGGACAGGGCGTCCCGGCGGGCCCGGTGCAGGTCGAAGTCGGTCGACGCCCGGTCCCGGTCAGAGCCGCTGAGCTGCGCACCTATCACGCCGTAGCCGTAGACGGCGGCGTCCTCCGCACCGAGCGCCGCCTGGAGCGAGCTGAGCTCGGCGGCGCTGAGATGGGCGGGGGCCGAAGCCGACGTCGGCTCCGCGGTGGCGGGCGCGGGCGCGCCGAGCACCACCGCGCGCTGCGCCGCACCCGCCGACACCGACGCGAGCAGCCTGGCCAGCGCGGGTGAGACCGCGAGCAGTTCCGTGGCGCACTGCGTGGCGAGCGCCGACTCGCGCGCTCCGAGCACCGCGTTGCTGACCGGAGCGGCCGACGCCCGTGGGGACGCCGACCCGGAAGCCGATGCGGCGGCGGATGCGGATGCGGAGGTCGAGACGGATGCGACGGCCCGTGGCGACGGGCTCGCGGTGACGGTTGCCTGCGCGCTCGCCGCTGCCTTCGCGGCTCCCGCGGCGCCTGCGGCCCGCGCAGCGCCCGGATCGACCGTGGCCAGCTCTGCCGCAAGCAGCCGTCGCAGGTCAGGGGTGTCCTGACGGGAGTTGTCGTAGGCCGCCAGCAGCGCCGTCATCGCCGCCCCCACCCGACGCCGGGCCGCCGTGTCCGGGTCGACGCCGACCGACGAGGCGCCGGAGCCCGAGGCCGACTGCGCGGTCGTGCCTCCGCACGCGGTGAGAACGGTGAGCAGCCCGGCCGAGAGCAGGCTGCGGCGGCGAAGGAGAACGGCCATGAGCAGGGACGTTACCGCGTGCGTCGGACACGTGGGAGTCACGCGGTGATTTGTGCCGAATCGGCGCACGCACGGCCGACCGGATAGGCTATGGGCGCACTTAGACCTTCCGACAACAGCAGACGCGGCCGAGGAGTAACCCGGATGAGCACCACCCAGAACGATCGGCTGCACGGGCTGCTGGAGCCGCTCGCCGCCAAGGCGGGCGCCGATCTCGAGGAGGTCAGGCTCGGCAAGGTCGGCGGACGCCGCGTCCTGGAGGTCGTCGTCGACGCCGACGGCGGCGTGGACCTGGACGCCGTGGCCGAGCTCAGCCGCGTCTTCGGCGAGGCGCTGGACGCCTCCGACCTGATGGGCGACGGCGAGTACCGGCTGGAGGTCGGCTCCCCGGGTGTCGACCGTCCGCTGACCCAGCCGCGCCACTGGCGGCGCGCCACGACGCGCCTGGTCAAGGTGCAGCTCACCGCCGGTGCCGAGGTCACCGGCCGGGTGCTGGAGTCGGACGACGAGGGTGTGCTGCTGGAGATCCCGCCGGTCAAGGGCCGGGGCAAGGCCACCGAGCGGCGTCTGGCCTTCGCAGAGATCGCCAAGGCCCGGGTGCAGATCGAGTTCAACCGCAAGGACTCGGCTGCCGATGAAGACGTTGAAGATGTTGAAGGCGTTGAGGACCTCGAGGACGTCGCCGACGACGACTTCGAGGACGACGAGGACGGTCACGCCTCCGGCGAGGCGTGACCGAAGAGAACTGAAGAGAGAAGAGGAGGCGTAGCCATGGACATCGACATGAGCGCCCTGCGCGGGCTCGTCCGCGAACGTGAGATCAACTTCGATCTGCTGGTCCAGGCGATCGAGTCGGCCCTCCTCATTGCGTACCACCGCACTGAGGGTTCGCGGTCCAAGGCCCGCGTCGAGCTGAACCGTGAGAACGGGCATGTCACGGTCTGGGCCACCGAGGACCCCGACGAGGTCGAGGAGGGGTCGACCCCCCGCGAGTTCGACGACACCCCGACCGGCTTCGGCCGGATCGCGGCCAGCACCGCCAAGCAGGTGATCCTCCAGCGTCTGCGCGACGCCGAGGAGGAGGTCACCTTCGGCGAGTACGCCGGCCGTGAGGGCGACATCGTCACCGGTGTGGTCCAGCAGGGCAAGGACCCGAAGAACGTGCTGGTCGACATCGGCAAGATCGAGGCGATCCTGCCCGCCCAGGAGCAGGTCCCGAACGAGGAGTACCAGCACGGGCTGCGGCTCAAGTGCTACGTGGTCTCGGTCAAGAAGGGCGTCCGCGGCCCGTCCGTGACGCTCTCGCGGACCCACCCCAACCTGGTGAAGAAGCTCTTCGCGCTGGAGGTCCCGGAGATCGCCGACGGCAGCGTCGAGATCGCCGCGATCGCGCGCGAGGCCGGTCACCGCAGCAAGATCGCGGTCTGGACCGACAAGCCCGGCCTCAACGCCAAGGGCGCCTGTATCGGCCCGATGGGCGGTCGGGTGCGCCAGGTGATGGGCGAGCTGATGGGCGAGAAGATCGACATCGTCGACTGGTCCGAGGACCCGGCCGAGATGGTCGCCAACGCCCTGTCCCCCGCGCGGGTGACGAAGGTCGAGATCGTCGACTACGACTCCCGCTCGGCCCGGGTCACCGTGCCGGACTACCAGCTGTCGCTGGCCATCGGCAAGGAGGGCCAGAACGCCCGCCTGGCCGCCCGGCTCACCGGATGGCGTATCGACATCCGCCCGGACACCGAGGGCGAAGAGGCCGCCGGGGCCTGACCGCGTCGGTCGCCGCAGCGCCGGAGGGCAGGGCCGGAGGTCCGGGTCGCACGTGACCCGGACCCGACTCCGCCCCGACGCGGACGTGGCCCGGACGTGGCCCGGACGTGACGAAGAGGAGCCGCTCGGTGGCGCAGCGCTTGATCGCCTGCGGATAACCGAGTCGGATCGAGGACCATCAGAGGGGTAGACTTGGACGTGTCTGGCCGGACGCGCACCGCAGCATGCCCGGAACGCACCTGCGTCGGGTGTCGGAAGCGATCGGCCAAACACGACCTGCTGCGTGTCACGGCGGTGGAGGGCGCATGCGTCCCTGATCCCCGTGGCACGTTGCCCGGTCGGGGCGCGTACCTGCATCCCGAGTCGGGCTGCCTCGCGTCGGCGCTGCGCCGACGGGCGTTCCCGCGGGCGTTCCGCCTGCAGGGACCGCTCGACACCACCGCACTCGAGCGGTACGTCGAGCAGATCGCCGCCGGGGCGATCGCAGTTGTTCGGTGAAGTGAAGTTGTCAGGTAACAGGTACCTCGCGAAGTCGAAAGTAGGTCGAGATTGCGATGAGCACTCGATGAGTACGCGATGAGTACGAGCATGAAGCGATAGCGACGGTCCGGCGGAGTCCCGGACCAGAAGGAGCGAAGTGGCTAAGGTCCGGGTATACGAACTCGCCAAGGATTTGGGCGTCGAGAGCAAGGTCGTCATGGCCAAGCTCCAGGAGCTCGGTGAGTTTGTCCGTTCGGCGTCGTCGACCATCGAGGCGCCTGTTGTACGCAAGCTGGAGCTTGCGTTCGGTGGAGGCAGTGCCCCCGCCAAGTCCGCGTCGGGTTCCTCCGGGAAGCCCGCCGCGCCCAAGCCGGCCGGTGCAGGCCCGAAGCCGGGCGCCCCGCGCCCCGCCGCGCCGCGTCCGCCGGCCCCCAAGCCCGCTGCGGCTGCGCCGCGTCCGGCCGCTGCCACGGAGGCGCCCGCCGCCCCGGCCGCGCCCGCCGCGCCGCGTCCGGCGGCCGCACCGGGTCCGCGTCCGGCCGCCCCGCGCCCCGCGGCGCCGGCTGCCGAGTTCACGGCCCCCGCCGCGTCCGCGCCGGAGACCCCCTCCGCGCCCGTGCCGCCGCGTCCCTCCGGGAACGCGCCGCGTCCGGGTGCCCCGCGTCCGGCCACGCCGGGCGCCCGCCCGTCCGGTCCCCGTCCGGGCAACAACCCCTTCACGTCCAGCAACACCGGCATGGCCCGTCCCGGCGCTCCGCGTCCGGGTGGGGCTCCGGGTGGCGAGCGCGGCGAGCGCGGTGACCGTGGTGACCGCGGTCCCCGTCCGGGTGCTCCGCGTCCGGGTGGGGCTCCGGGTGGCGACCGTGGTGACCGCGGTCCCCGTCCCGGCGCTCCGCGTCCGGGTGGGGCTCCGGGTGGCGAGCGCGGCGACCGCGGTCCCCGTCCCGGTGGCGCCGGTGCTCCCGGTGGGATGCCGCGCCCGCAGGGCGCTCCGCGTCCCGGTGGGCCCAGCCCGTCCGGCATGCCGCGCCCGAACCCGGGCATGATGCCGCAGCGTCCGGCCAGCGGCCCGCGTCCGGGCCCCGGCGGTGCCGGTCGTCCGGGTGGCCCCGGCGGCGGTCGTCCCGGCGGTGCCGGTGGCGGTCGTCCCGGCTTCCAGGGTCGTCCGGCCGGTCCGGGCGCTCGTCCGGCCGGTGGCGGCGGCTTCGGCGGCCCGCGTCCCGGTGGCGGCGGCGGTGGCTTCGGCGGCGCCCGTCCGGGTGGTGGCGGCGGCTTCGGCGGTCGTCCCGGTGGTCCCGGTGCCCGTGGTGGCACGCAGGGTGCCTTCGGCCGTGGCCCCGGTGGCCGTCCGGCCCGTGGCCGCAAGTCGAAGCGTGCGAAGCGCCAGGAGTACGAGGCCATGCAGGCCCCGTCCATCGGCGGTGTGATGCTGCCGAAGGGCCACGGCGAGACCGTGCGCCTCTCGCGTGGCGCGTCGCTGACGGACTTCGCGGACAAGATCAACGCCAACCCGGCGGCCCTGGTCTCCGTGATGTTCAACCTCGGCGAGATGGTCACCGCGACCCAGTCGGTCTCCGACGAGACGCTGCAGCTGCTCGCCGGTGAGATGGGCTTCACGCTGGAGATCGTCAGCCGGGACGACGAGGACCGCGAGCTGCTCGAGTCCTTCGACATCGACTTCGGCGAGAACGAGGGCGGCGAGGACGAGCTGCGTCCGCGTCCGCCGGTCGTGACCGTCATGGGTCACGTCGACCACGGTAAGACCCGCCTGCTCGACGCCATCCGCAAGACCAACGTGGTCGCGGGCGAGGCCGGTGGCATCACCCAGCACATCGGTGCCTACCAGGTCGTCACCGAGGTCAACGGCTCCGAGCGTGCCATCACGTTCCTGGACACCCCGGGTCACGAGGCGTTCACCGCCATGCGTGCCCGTGGTGCCAAGTCCACCGACATCGCGATCCTGGTGGTCGCGGCCAACGACGGTGTCATGCCGCAGACGGTCGAGGCGCTGAACCACGCCAAGGCCGCCGGTGTGCCGATCGTGGTCGCCGTCAACAAGATCGACGTCGAGGGCGCCGACCCGACCAAGGTCCGCGGTCAGCTGACCGAGTTCGGTCTGGTGGCCGAGGAGTACGGCGGCGACACCATGTTCGTCGACATCTCCGCGCGCCAGGGCCTGAACATCGAGCAGCTGCTGGAGGCCGTGGTCCTGACCGCGGACGCCAGCCTGGACCTCCGGGCCAACCCGGAGCAGGACGCCCAGGGCATCGCGATCGAGGCCCACCTGGACAAGGGCCGCGGCGCCATGGCGACGCTGCTCATCCAGCGCGGTACCCTCCGCGTCGGTGACTCGATCGTGGTCGGCGACAGCTACGGCCGTGTCCGCGCCATGCTCGACGAGAACGGCAACAACCTGCAGGAGGCGGGTCCGTCCCGCCCGGTGCTGCTGCTCGGTCTGACCTCGGTGCCCCGCGCCGGCGACAGCTTCATCGTCGTCGACGAGGACCGCACCGCCCGCCAGATCGCCGAGAAGCGCTCGGCCCGCGACCGCAACGCGATGTTCGCGCGTCGTCCGGTCCGCGTCTCGCTCGAGGACCTGGACAAGGCCATCGCCGCCGGCGACATCCAGCAGCTCAACCTCATCATCAAGGGTGACGTCTCCGGTTCGGTGGAGGCCCTGGAGGACGCGCTGCTCAAGCTGGACGTGGGCGAGGAGGTCGAGCTCCGCATCCTGCACCGCGGTGTGGGTGCGATCACCGAGTCCGACGTCGACCTGGCCATGGGCTCCGACGCCATCATCCTGGGCTTCAACGTCCGGGCCGAGGGCCGCGCCCGTACGGCGGCGGACCGCGAGGGCGTCGACATCCGCTACTACTCGGTCATCTACCAGGCGATCGAGGAGATCGAGGCGGCGCTCAAGGGCCTGCTCAAGCCGGAGTACGAGGAGGTGCGCCTCGGCTCCGCGGAGATCCGCGAGGTCTTCCGCTCCTCCAAGTTCGGCAACATCGCCGGTGTCCTGGTCCGCGAGGGCCTCATCCGGCGCAACGCCAAGGCCCGCCTCATCCGCGACGGCAAGGTCGTGGCGGAGAACCTCAACATCGAGGGTCTGCGTCGTTTCAAGGACGACGCGACCGAGGTCCGCGAGGGCTTCGAGGCCGGTGTCACCCTGGGGTCGTACAACGACATCAAGGTCGAGGACACCATCGAGACCTACGAGATGCGGGAGAAGCCGCGCGCGTGAGTGTCTGACGTGCGTGACTGACTGAGCAACGAGCAAGGGGGCCGAAGACGGGCTGAATTCCCGTCGACGGCCCCCTTCTCGCTCGGTACGGTGATCACATCAGCAGTCCCCGAGGCCTCACAGGTCGGCGTGACCTGTCACACATGTTCGTGGGAACTCTTACGTTCGATCTTCTGCTGGGGGATGTTCATTCCCTCAAGGAGAAACGGTCGATCGTGCGACCGATCGTGGCCGAACTGCAGCGCAAGTACAGCGTGTACGCGGCCGAGACCGGTAACCAGGAGCTGCATCGCCGGGCCGAGATCGGCCTGGCCGTAGTGTCCGGCGAATCGTCCTACGTCGTCGACATCCTGGACAGCTGCGAGCGGCTCGTCTCGGGCAGGCCCGAGGTGGAGTTGCTCGCCGCGAGGCGGAGGCTTCGCGACGACGAGGACGAGTAGGGCAATCATTCAGGGCGCCCCTAGGCGGGCGCATTTGGGTACTGTGCGTTGGTGCCCACAGCACGAGGAGGACCAGTGACCGACACCGCGAGGGCGCGCAAACTCGCAGACCGCATCCGGGTGGTCGTCGCGGAGACCCTGCAGCGGCGGATCAAGGATCCCCGCCTGGGCTTCGTCACCATCACCGACGCCCGGGTCACCGGTGACCTGCGCGAGGCCACCGTCTTCTACACCGTCCACGGCGACGAGACCGAGCGGGAGGCGTCGGCCGCCGCCCTGGAGAGCGCCAAGGGCGTCCTGCGCTCCACCGTGGGCCGGGAGACCGGGGTGCGGTTCACCCCGTCGCTCACCTTCGTCCTGGACGCGATTCCGGACACCGCCCGCCACCTGGACGACCTGCTCGTCCGCGCGCGGGCCCAGGACGCCGAGGTGCGCAGCGTCGCCGTCGGCAAGACCTTCGCCGGCGAGGCGGACCCGTACCGCAAGCCCGGCGAGGACGACGAGGACCTCGACGCCGAAGATCTTGACGCCGGTGACCGTGATCACGCCGACCTCGCCGACCACGACGGCGACGAGGCAGAGGACGCGTAGCCGTGCTCGGCCGGCAGGAGGACGCGTCGGAGGCGCCCACCACGCAGGTGGGCGCCTCCGCGCTGCCCGCGCACGCCCTCCCGGCGCCGCGCGCCGAGCTGCGCCGACCGGACGATCAGGACTGGCGGGCGGTGGTCGATGCGATCGCCGAGGCCCGATCGATCGATCTCGTCGCTCATGTGCTCCCCGACGGGGACGCGTTGGGCTCGGCCCTGGCGTTGGGCCTCGCCCTGCGGCAGCGCGGGGTCAGCGCGCGGGTCTCCTTCGGTGACGACCCGCAGGTGGTGCCCGCGTCGCTCGGATTCCTGCCCGGCCAGGAGCTGATAGTCCCGGTCTCCGAGGTGCCGGACCGGCCCGACCTGATGATCACCTTCGACGTCGCCGACCCGCGACGCCTCGGCCTGCTCCAAGGCAAGGCGGAGGCCGCCCGGATGCTGGTGGTGATCGATCACCACGCGTCCAACGGCGGTTTCGGGCGGCGTCGGCTGATCGACCCGCTCGCGCCGGCCACCGCGGTCCTGGTTGACGAGCTCCTGCGCCGGCTCGGCGTTCCGCTCGACCGGTCGATCGCCACCTGCCTCTACGCCGGGGTCGCCAGCGACACCGGCTCCTTCCGCTACTCCGCGACCACCCCGGCCACCCACGAGTTCGCCGCCCGGCTGCTGGCCACCGGCGTGCGCCACGACGTGATCTCGCGTCGGCTCTGGGACACCCAGTCGTTCGGCTACCTCAAGGTGCTCGCCGCCGCCCTCGACCGGGCCCGGCTCGAACCCGAGGCGGCGGGCGGCCTGGGCCTCGTCTGGACCTGGGTCCCCTGGGCCGACCTGGTCGCCCACGGCGTGCCGCCGGAGGAGATCGAGGGCCTGATCGACGTGGTCCGCAAGGCCGCCGAGGCAGAGGTCACCCTGGTCCTCAAGGAGGACCCGGACGGCAGCCTGCGCGGCTCGACCCGTGCCAACGGCGCCGTCGACGTCGCTGCGGCCTGCGCCGCGCTGGGCGGTGGCGGCCACTCCTACGCGGCCGGTTTCGGCTCCCGCCAGGGCGTGCCGGCGACGGTCGCGGCCTTCCGCGAGGCGCTCGCCGCGCTCGCCGCGACCGCGATCGCGACCGCGAGCAGGAACGCGAACGCTTCCGTGACCGCTTCTTCGAACTCTGCGAACCCCGCGAACCCGTTGACCGAACCGAAAGATTGATCACCTCTTGAAGCGCAAGGGCACTGGCCCCGACGGTCTGATCATCGTCGACAAGCCCGCCGGGATCACCTCCCACACCGTCGTCGCCCGCGTCCGGCGGATGGCCGGCACCCGCAAGGTCGGCCATGCCGGCACGCTCGACCCGATGGCCACCGGCGTCCTGGTCGTCGGCAGCGAGCGGGCGACCCGCCTGCTCGGCCACCTGGCCCTGACGTCCAAGACCTACGAGGCCACCATCCGCCTCGGCCAGGCGACGGTCACCGACGACGCCGAGGGAGAGGTCACCTCCTCCGTCCCAGCGGACCCGGAGAAGGTCACCGACGCGGCGATCGCGGCGGGTGTCGCGGAGCTGACCGGCGAGATCCAGCAGGTGCCGTCGAAGGTCAGCGCGATCAAGATCGACGGCAAGCGGTCGTACTCGCGGGTCCGGGACGGCGAGGACGTCGAACTGGCCGCGCGCGCGGTCACGGTGTCGCGTTTCGAGGTCCACGCGCGCCGGGACGTCGTCGCGGAGGACGGCACGCCGGTGGTCGACCTGGACGTCACGGTCGACTGCTCGTCCGGCACCTACATCCGGGCCCTCGCCCGCGATCTGGGCTCCGGACTGGGCGTCGGCGGCCATCTGACCGCGCTGCGGCGGACCCGGGTGGGCGCGTACGGGATCGACGACGCCTACACGCTGGAGCAGCTGGAGGAGTCCTTCGCCGACCGCGTCCTCCCCATCGCGGACGCCGCGGCAGCAGCGTTCCGCCGCTGGGACGTGGACGCGGAGCAGGCGCGGCTGCTGACCCACGGCGTCCGCATCGACGCGCCGGGGTTGGGGGGCGACGACCCGATCGCCGTCTTCGACCCGGAGGGCCGGTTCCTGGCACTGATCGAGGAACGGGGCGGGAAGGCGATCTCGCTCGCCGTTTTCGTCTGATCCCCATCTGCAGTTGGGATGTTGCAGCCCCCTCAGGGGCGCGGGGCTCCGCTGCCCCGCGCCCCTGAGTGCTGCAACCGGCCCTTGCGCCCAAATCTCGTTCTTCGTTTCCCCTAAACCTGCTTCCCTCCCACGAGCGAGCGCGCGGCGCGCGGTGGGGGCGGACGGGTGGGTGACGCGCAGGCTGCGTCCCGTCGTGGGCAGCCTCCGGATGACGTGGTGGGCGACATCCGGGGAGGCGCGGTGGGGCCGGGGCTGGTGCAGGTGGGGGATCTGCGGGGGGGTCCGCGAGGACTCGCGTTCGCCGCGGACCGGGACGGGACGCTGCTCACGGCGCACGAGGTGGTCGACGGGCTGACCGGCGTCACCCTCGTCTACCCGGGCGGGACCACGGTTCGGGTCCGCGCGGAGCGGATCGTGCCGCTGCCGGCGTACGGGCTCGCGTTGATCCGGGCGGACCGGTCGCCGCCGGGCGGGCCGTGGCCGCTCGCGGACGGGCAGGGGACGCGTCTGGTCACCCTGCCCGGGATCGCGCCCGCACTGTCCGGTGGGATCTCCGGGCTGGTGACCGCCCGCTACGAGTCGTCCGAACGGATCTGGCTGGTCCCCGACGTCTGGCTGCTCAGCGTCGAGCAGGCTCCCTACGGACTGCCGGTGCAGGCCGCAGGCGCGCCCGTCGTCGACGCGGAGACGGGCGCGGCGGTGGGCGTCGCGACCCCCGCGCTGCGCACGCGACGTCGTGGTGCGGTGCTCGCTGTGCCGCTCGGGACGGTCGCGCACGAGCCGGTCGTGGCGGACCTGCTGGCGCGGAACGCGGAGAGCGTCCCCGGGCACGGGCGGGCGCTCAACCTGGCCGGGGTGCTGGAGCTGGCGGCCGCGACGCTCGGGGCGGCGGTGGTCGAGGCAGGGGTCGGGCGTCTGCCGCGTCCCGTCGGGCTGCCGGAGTCGGCGGAGGGGTGGGACCCGGTCCGGCCGGTGCTCGCGCTGGTCGGGGAGACGGGCAGCGGGCGGACCACGGAGTTGGCCGCGCTCGCCCTGCGTCGGACCCGGGCGGCGTACCGGCTGCCGACGGTGTGGTTGCGCGGCGCGGATCTGGCCGCCGGGGACGCCAACGTGATCGATGCGATCGATCGATCGTTGCGCCGTGCTCATTCGATCCTCGGCTGTCCTGCCGCCGCGCCGCTCGGAGGTCAGGTGGCGCGGATCGCAGCAGGTGCCCGGCGACCGCTGCTGGTGGTGCTGGACGGCCCCGAGGAGGCTCCGCCGGAGCTGTTGGCCCGGTGGCGCGCCTGGTGCGGCGAGTCGGTGCGTCGGCTGCGGCGGGTCGACGGCCGCTTGGCGCTCGGCTGCCTGCCGGAGTTCTGGGAGCGGATGGGACCGGCGTTCGGGCCGGACGACGTCCACGGCTGCTGGTCGCTCGGTCCGTTGGACGCCGCCGCGGCGGCCGTGCTGGCGGACCGGCACGGCCTCGGCGGTCTTTTCCCGGCCGTGCCGACGGATCCGCTGCGACTCCGTCTGCTGGGCGAACTACGCATCGCCTGCCCGGAGTTGGCGCTGGCGGAGGATGGCGTGCCGCCCACGCGGGCGGAGCTGCTGGCGGCACGTCTCGACCTCGCCTGCCTACGGGTCGCCGAGGTCCTGGACGCCGGTCGAACCACGGGCAGGCGCAGGCGACTTGCAGCGGTGCGCCGCGTCGCCGCGACGGTCGCCGGACGCTGTCACGAGGCGGCCCGGCTGATGCTCTCCGCCCCCGACGGCGCGCTGACGGCCGCCGATTTCGACGCGCTCTTCCGCTGGGAGGGCGGCTGGGCTCAGGCGGTGCTGGACGAGGGTCTCCTGGTGCCCGCCGGGACGGGCTACCGATTCGCCCTCGGTGCGATGGCGGAGTGGTTGCAGAGCGCTCATCTGGACCTCTCCTCGGCCCTGGGGCTGGTCCTGGCCGACCCTGGACCCTCCCTCGTCGAGCGGTCCGGTCCTCCGGACCAGCCGTGGGCACGGCCCGGGCAGCCGGTGGAGTCGGCGCAGCGGGTACAGCCTGTCCGGCCCGTTCCGCCGGAGGCGGCCGGGCCCGCCGAGCGGGAGGCGTTCGCGGGACGGCGGGTGGGCGCCCACCGACGCGGTGGTCCGCGCGGCTGGGCTCCACCGGTACCCCGGCCGGGACCGCCGGGGCCGCCTCGAAAGCCCGGCGTCGGCGCCTCCGCCCCTGCCTCCGCCCCTGCCCGCGCCGCTGCCTCCACCCCTGGCCCCGACCCGAGGGCGGCCGACGTCACCGCCGCCCCCGGCAGCACTGGCGGCGCCGTGCGCGGTGGCGCGGTCGCGCGCTGGCGGATCGGCGTGCTGCGGGAGGCGCTGCTGGGCATGGCCGCGGGTGTGGACCCGAGCGCCGTCGAAGTGGCGCTGGCGCGGCTGGTCCGGCGGCTGGACGGCCCGGATGCCGCGGCGACGGGCTCCGAGCCCCGCTGGTGGGCCGAACGGCTGCTGACCGGGACCCTGGAGCGGTTGCCGGACGCCGGGCCGCACAGGGCGCTGCTGCGGTCTCTGGCGGAGCGCCTCGCCGTCCGGACGGAGGCCGGGCCGTTCGTGCCGTGGGAGTTCTGGGAGCGCGTCCCGCTGTCGGTCGAGGACCGGATGGACGTGCTGCGCCTGCTGGCGCGCGGCCCGGCACCCGAACCTCGGGCGCTGGTCGGGCGGCTGCTGGCGGCGCTGCCCGCGATCGCCTTCCCGGCGCTCTGCCGCTGGCTGGAGGACGACCGGGTCGCCGCCACCGCCGCCGGGCTCCTGCTCGACCATCGCGGGTCGGGCCTCGACGACCTCGCCGAGGCGCTGGTCGAAGCGGCACAGCCACGTGCGGACGCGCTGCTCCGGGAGCTGGCCGAGCGGGAACCTTCCGCACTCTGCCGAGCGATCGATCGTTGGGCGCACGATCCGCGACCGGAACGACAGGTCGCGGCGGCATTCGTGCTTGGATCCGCTCATCCGAAGGCGGAAGCCGATCGATCGCTCGTCCGTTTCGCCGCCGAGGCGCTGCTCGCCCGTCCCGAAGCGGAAGCCCTGCACGGGGCGGCACTGACCGCGCTGGTACGGGATCCGCTCTCCCGGCCGCGCCATCTGCGGGCGGCGCTGGCCCGCTATGTCGCCGCCGATCCACTGCTGTACGCGGACGCGCTCGCGCCCGCGCTGGAGAGCGACCCGGTGCACGTCCTGCCCGGGTACGCGGCACGGCTGCGGGAGCCGGGCGAGGAGGCGGCAGCGGTGCTCAGGGCACTCGCGGCGACCCCGGCAGCGCAGGCCCGGGTGGCCGCCGCACGGCTGGTCCACGAGCATCTGCTGCGGCGACCGGAGAGCGCGCTCCAGGTGGCGGGCTGGCTGCGGGCCCGCCTGGCGCACGGTCCCGGCGAGCGCGAGACGCTGCGGGCCTTCGTCTGCGACCTCGTCGCCGAGCAGCCGGAGCATGTCCGCCGGGTTTTCGCCGGGGCACTGCGTGACGCGGAGGGGCCGTTGGCGGTCGAACTGCGCGGGCTGCTGGAGACCTCGTGGGAGACACCCCCGGGCACATCCCCGGAGGCATCCCCGGAGGCCGGTGTGACGAGTCCGATGAGATCTCAGCACCGCGCGCATGGCAAGGTATAGGGGGTTGGAACCACTTGGGCCTGCGCCCCGCGCAGGTCGGGACGCAGGACGGACGAGGAGCGGTCAGAGTGCAGCGCTGGCGTGGCCTGACGGAAGTGCCGGAGGACTGGGGACGCAGCGTCGTCACCATCGGGTCCTTCGACGGGGTGCACCGGGCCCACCAACGGATCATCGGCCACGCCGTCGACCGTGCCCGCGAGCTGGGCGCGCGGTGCGTCGTGGTCACCTTCGACCCGCACCCGAGCGAGGTCGTCCGTCCCGGCAGCCACCCGGCACTGCTGGCCCCGCACCACCGGCGTGCCGAGCTGATGGGTGAGCTGGGCGTGGACGCGGTCCTGGTACTGCCCTTCACCGCGGCCTTCTCCCAGGTCTCGGCCGAGGACTTCGTACGGCAGGTGCTGGTCGACGGCCTGCACGCGGTCAAGATGGTCGAGGGCCCCAACTTCCGCTTCGGGCACCGGGCTATGGGCAACGTCGAGCTCCTCGCCGAACTGGGCGAGCGGTTCGGCTTCACCGTCGACGTGCTCGACCTGCAGATCAGCGGCCAGGCCGGTGGCGGCGCGCCGTTCTCCTCGACGCTGGCCCGACGCCTGGTCGCCGAGGGCGACATGACGGGCGCGGCCGAGGTGCTGGGCCGCCCGCACCGGGTTGAGGGCACTGTCGTCCGCGGCGCGCAGCGGGGACGCGAACTCGGCTACCCGACCGCCAACGTGTCCGCCCTCCCGCACACCGCCGTGCCCGCGGACGGCGTCTACGCGGGCTGGTTGACGGTGGATCAGGAGTGGATGCCCGCAGCGATCTCGGTGGGCACCAACCCGACCTTCGACGGGACCGAGCGCACCGTGGAGGCCTACGCCATCGACCGCGTCGGCCTGGACCTGTACGGGCTGCACGTCGCCGTCGACTTCCTCGCCTACCTGCGCGGCATGGAGAAGTTCGACTCGATCGAGGCGCTGCTCGACCGGATGGCCGACGACGTCAAGCGCGCCCGGGAGCTGACCGACGGCGCCTGAGCGATCGTCACGAGTCCACGAGGTCACGACGTCACGACGGAGGGCCCGCACCGATGACCGGTGCGGGCCCTCCGTCATGACGCTGCGGCGTCCTGGCCTTGTGCCTACTGTTGCGGCGGGTAGCCGTAGCCCCACTGCTGCCGGGGGTCGTGCTGCGGCGGCTGGCCGGGCGCCTGACCCTGCTGCTGCGGCGTCGGCTGTTGCTGCTGGCGCGGGTCGTACCCCTGCTGCTGGCCGGGGTACTGGTAGGGCTGGCGCGGGTCGTACCCCTGCTGCGGCGCACCCTGCGCGGGCTGGCCCGGGTACGCCTGCTCACCGGGACCGCCGGGGCCGGGAGCCTGGCCCGGCTGCTGGCCCCAGCCGAGCGGCTGCGGCTGGATCCGGGCGAAGTCCGAAGCGACCATTGCGGCGAGGTGGAAGTACGCCTCGCGGGTCTTGGGCCGCATCCGGTTCAGGTCCACCTCGGCGCCGGCCGCCAGGTGCTCGTCGAACGGCACCACCACGACACCGCGGCAGCGGGTCTGGAAGTGCGCCACGATGTCGTCGATCTTGATCATCTTCGACGTCTCGCGTACCCCGGAGACCACGGTGATGCTGCGCTGGACCAGGTCCGCGTAGCCGTGGGCGGTCAGCCAGTCCAGCGTCGTGCTGGCACTGCTGGCGCCGTCGACGCTGGGCGTGGAGACGACGATCAGCTGGTCGGCGAGGTCGAGCACGCCGCGCATGGCGCTGTAGAGCAGGCCGGTGCCGGAGTCGGTCAGGATGATCGGGTACTGCTCGCCCAGGAAGTTGATGACGCGGCGGTAGTCCTCGTCGTTGAAGGTCGTCGAGACGGCCGGGTCGACGTCGTTGGCCAGGATCTCCAGACCGCTGGTCGCCTGCGAGGTGTACCGGCGCACGTCCATGTAGCTGCGCAGGTGGGGGATCGCGGTGACCAGGTCGCGGATGGTCGCGCCGGTCTCGCGGCGGACCCGGCGGCCCAGCGTTCCCGCGTCCGGGTTCGCGTCGACGGCGATGACCTTGTCCTGCCGCTCGCTGGCCAGCGTCGAGCCCAGCGCGGTGGTCGTGGTCGTCTTGCCGACACCGCCCTTGAGGCTGATGACCGCGATCTTGTAGCTGGTCATCACGGGCGTGCGGATCACGGCGAGCTTCTGCTGCCGGTCCGCCTCGGCGGCCTTGCCGCCCAGACGGAACCGACCGCCGACGTTCTGGCGGCGCTCCGGTGCCTGGTTGCGGATCAGACGGTCGGAGGAGAGCTCCACGGCGGCGGTGTAGCCGAGCGGCGCACCCTGCGCGACGGGCTGGGCCTGCGGCGCACCCCACGGCGAGTTCGGCGCCTGCGGCTGCGCGGCTTGGGGCGGTCCCCACGGGTTCTCGCTCTGGGGCGGCACGCCCTGCGGGTACTGCGGCGGAACCGGCGGTTCACCCGCAGGGGTGGCCGGTCGGTACGGCTGCTGCTCGACGCCGTACGGCGTCGCGGGCGGCATCGGCGGCTGAGCCACCGGCTGCCCCGGCTGTCCCTGCTGCGGCGACATCGGGTAGCCCTGGGCGGCGGGCGGGGCCGACGGAGTCTCAGCCGACGGCGGCCCGAAGGCACCCGGCTGGGGCGGAGTCTCGGGGGCGGCCGCAGGCGGGAACCCGGGCCCGGCCGACGGCATGCCCGGCGGGGGGCCGAAGGGCGGAGGGCCGAACGGCGGCTGGCCCGGAACCGCCGCGTCGACGGCCGGAGCAGCGGGCGGAGCGGGCGGACCTGACGGGATACCAGGAGCCGACGGCATACCAGGGTTGGCGGGGCCGACGGTGTTCTGCGGCTGGGCGGGCGCCGGCTGGGCCGGGACGCCGGGCATGGCGGAGCCCTCGGCCGAGGGCGCGTCGGGCGCGTTCTCCGGGCCGGGAGCCGACGGAGCCGGGGGAGCCGCGGGGCCGGGCGTCGGTCCGAAGGCCGCGAGCGCCGGGTCGGCGGCGGGCTGGTCGGGGCCCGGTGCCGGTGCGAAGGCTGCGAGAGCCGGGTCGGCGGCGGGCTGGTCGGGGCCCGGTGCCGGTGCGAAGGCTGCGAGAGCCGGGTCGCCGCCCGACGGCTGAGCCCCCTGGGGGGCCTGGGCTGCCGACGGCGCCGGGGGAGCTGCGGGGCCGGGCGTGGGACCGAAGGCCGCGAGCGCCGGGTCGGCGCCTGGCGCACCCGGCGCCTGAGCCTGAACCGGACCCGGGGCCGGTGCGGGCGAAGCGGTCGCAGGCGGGCCGAACGGAGTGCCGCTCACCTGGGGCGGCAGCGAGGAGCCGTCCGTCGGTGCGGGCGCCCCTGGAACCGGTGCAGGCGCGGGCGCACCCGGCGTGGACGCCGCGGGCCGGCCGCCCTGCGGGCCGTAGGCCGCGGGGGCAGGGGGCGCGAAGGACTGCTGTTGTGCGCCCGGTTCACCCGAGGGTGCCGGTGCCGTCCCCGGGTATCCGCCCTGCTGGGGGACGGGGGCGGGAGCCTGGCTCCCCACCTGTGGGGCATTTTGCATGTACCAGGCGGGAGGGGTGTAGTCAGGCGCGTCCGACCACTCCTCGTCCTCGTCGGGCGTCTGGTCGCCGACATAGACGCCGTCGCGATCGCTGGTCACTGTGCTCGCCCTCTCGTTTGCCTCGCAGAACCACCAGAGTAATCGGCTGAGCCGACGGCTCGGCAGCCCCTCCGTCGCAGCAAGCTCCGGGCACCGTTCGCCACTCCACCGACGGTGTCCCGAAGTCGTTCAACACGTCAAGCTCTGTCCACGCCCGGTCACGGCCGGGAGACCGGTGCGGACCTGCCGGGATCCGACGCGGACTCACCAGCGGGCGGAAGGGGCCCCGTCCGGAGTCGGCCCGACGTTCGGCCGAGCCCCGATCACTCCCCGACGGACCGTCGAAACTCCGTCGAAAATTCACCCGACGCGCACCGGATCCCCATGGGACGACTCGCTCCGGGCCGGGAACCGCCCCGGCCCGGCGGCGGACCGCCGCCGTCCGCTCGGTCCGTTCAGACCCGGACGGTGTGCCCGTCTCAGCCGGCGCAGCTCAGTTCATGCGTGAGTTCATGCGTCAGTTCACGCGCCGTTTCAGTCCGTGCGCCGTGTCAGTCCATGCGTCGTGCCTGGCCCAGCACCTGGGCCTCGGACGGGGTCGGGCCGCCCTGGACGAAGCTCCGGGTGCGGCGGTTGGTCCACAATGTCACGCCGTCGCCGAGGTTGGGCAGCGCCGCCGCCTCCGCGGCCGGCAGCTGCAGCACCCGGGCGATCAACTCGGCTTCCTGCGGGGCCACTCGCTGCACGCCGACCAGGTCGGCGGCGCCGAGCAGACGGTCCGCGCCCTCCGCGAGGTAGGGCATCAGCGTCAGCATCGCCTGCCACGGTGCGGCGGAGAGGCGGCTGCGTCCGGGACGCGGGCCTGCGTCGCGCACGACCAGGACCGGACCGGCGACCGTGGCGCCCTGGGGACCGAGCCGCCCGATCGGGTGCACGGTCATGCACGGCTGGCCGCCGCCCGCAGCCTGGGCCACCGGGCCCCAGGCCTGGCCACGGCCGGTCTCCACGGCGACGCGCGCGCCGGTCGCGGCGGCACGCAGCGCGATCAGTTGGGCCGTCCAGATGCCGCCGACCAGCACCACGTCGTACGGGCGCGGACGAAAGAGGCTCAGGACGGCCGGGCCGCCGCTGCCGTCCTGGCCGATCACGACGCCGTCGTCGCCGATCGGCAGGCGGATCGAGGACAACTGGTCGAGGGTCAGCACGTGCTGTTCCCGGTGCGGGCCGGGCAGGCCGAAGCCGGCGACGGCGCGCCGGGCGGTGCCCCCGATGCGGGCGGACGTGTCGGCGACCGGGCCCGGCGAGCTCCGGCGGTGCGTGGAAGTGGCCATCAGCGCGTCCCCCCAAGCGGCAGGGTCGCCAGAAGACCTGGGACCTGCTCCAGTTCCAGTCGTACCAGTCCGGCGCCCGCGCTTCGCGCCCGGGTTTCCAACTGCCGTGCTGCTGCGGTGAGTTCGCTCTCGCCACGGGCGATGACGCGGATGTGGCCGCTCAGGGCGACCGCCCCGGTGCCGGCCTGGCGCAGGGTGAGCGCGAAGCTGCTGCCCAGCACCGGGGTGCCGGTGAGCAGGTTGACCAGCGCGGGCGTGGTCTGCGGGCCGAGGTGCGGCCACTGGCCGACCCAGTAGGTCCGGTGCCAGCGGTCGTCGCAGCGCCAGGCCTTGGCGGTCTCGGAGGTCCGGCGCGTGACCGTTCCCGCCGTGGCCGCCTGGCCCGGGTTCGCGCCGCGGCCCTGGGTGGTGGTGACCGGGTTGGGGCAGGTGGCGGTCGCGATCGCCGAGGTGACCTGGGCGGCGTCGAGCACCGTGGCGCGCAGGCCGGTCGCCGACAGTCGGCTGGCGAGCTGGTCAACGGCGCGCTGGAGCGCCTTGCGGGCGCCGAGTTCGCCGCCGCCGCGGGCGGCCACGGCGGTGCGGCACAGCTCCGGGTCGAGGCGGACGGAGACCCAGGTCAGCCGCAGGCCGGGGGTGGTGGCGCCGTGCGGCAGCTCGCGGTAGGCGCGGGAGGCCAGCGCCTGCTCGGGCAGGTGCGGTGCGGGCGCGGGCTGGGCGTACTGGACCAGTTGGACCGAGTCGACCACCACGTCGTCGGCCCGCAGGCCCTCCGCCAGGAGGTCGAGCGGCAGGCCCACGGCGCCCGGCAGCGGGCGCAGCGGCCGGTCCGGAGCCTCGACCTGGATCACGGCGCTCAGGAACGTGCCGTCGCCGACCATGCCGATCTCGCGGCGGTCGCGACGCACCGTGCCGACGCCGTCGGCCTCGATGGCGTGCTGCACGACCCGCAGCGCGGGCTCGCACTCCAGCACCGGGGCCAACGCCGGGTCGACGTCCGGTCCCTGAGGGGCCGCCGCGGCGCGGCTGGCGCGCTTCTTCAGCGCGGCCCGGGCGCGCATCGAGTCGGTGAGCGGGAGGCCGCCGAAGCGCAGCAGCGCCGCGATCAGCAGCAGGACCCCGATCGTGCCGCCGACGATCAGTGCGATCCGGCCGTGCACCCAGCCGATCAGTACGGCCGCGGCGACGGCCTCGACCACGATCAGTTGGGACAGCCGCACCGGACCGAGCAAGCCCGGTCGCGGTCGGATCCGGACGGTGACGTCGCCCGGTGCGTTCTGGGCCGGCGGCGCGGCCTGCGCCCGGGCGGGCGCCGACGGCGCGCGGCGCGAAGCGGTCTGGCTGGGCATCCCCCGTGGCACCCCTTCAGGTCGTCTGCTCCACACCGTCTCTGGCGAGTTCGGTGCGGTGTGCTGGTGGTGCGGTTCCGAGGAACCCGCGAGTGAAGCTTTCCGGAAAACCGCCCGGGAGCAAAACCCCGGCCCGGTTGGCTGATCGCAACACCGTACCCGTACCGTACGTACGGCATGCGCGAGGGGAAGCTCGAAGGAACGGGGAGAGCAACGGGATGGCATCACGCCGCAATGAGCTCAGCGCCTACACGTTCGCACGACGGCGCACTGTCGCGGCGTTCCTGCAGCCTTCGGGCGGCGGGAACGTCGACGACGCGCCCAAGGCGTTGCGTGCGGTGGTGCCGAGCCTGGTCCTCGGTGCGGTCGCGATAGCGGCCTTCGGCGCGTACGGGATGTTGAAGCCGTCCGCGCCCAAGGGGTGGCAGAGCGCCAACGACGTCATCGTCGACAAGGAGACGACCACCCGCTACGTCATGCTGGGTGGGCAGTTGCACCCGGTGCTCAACATCGCCTCGGCCCGGCTGCTGCTGAGCGGCAACTCCGGGGTCGAGTACATCGAGGACTCGGCGCTGAACGCCCCCGGCGTCTCCCACGGCGTCACGGTGGGCATCCCGTACGCGCCCGACAGCCTGCCGTCGGCGACGGACGCCGCGACGCCCAAGACCTGGGCGGCGTGCGAGCGTTCGGACGCGACGAGCGGCGACCCGATCGCACAGAAGCTGTTCGTGCTGGGGGGCTCCGAGGCCGGAACGGTGGGCGGCCAGGGGCGGTTGAACCCGCACCAGGCGTTGTACGTGCAGACGCCGGAGAACTCCTATCTGGTCGACTCCTCAGGCGTGGCGCACCAGTTGGTGGCCAACGGCGCCGGCTCCGAGCAGACGTTGGCCGACGCGGCCTTCGGCCTCAGCTACGGCAAGCCGCAGCAGGTCACCGACACGTGGCTGCAGACGCTGCAGCTGGGGGACTCGATCTCGTTGCCGAGCGGGGACATCCCGGGCTACGGCTCGCCGTACACCGGTGCGAGTATCGGCGACCAAGGCGCGAAGATCGGCGACCTGCTCCAGGCGAAGGACCCGAGCGGCAACGTCATGAACTACGTGCTGCTGCAGGACGGGCCGCACCGGATCTCCGACTTCGCCCGGGGTCTGGTCGCGGCGCTGCACAACAGCACCCAGGAGCAGTCCGTCGGCCAGTTCGACATGGCCGGCGCCAACCAGGCCGCGCCGTTCGAGAGCACCAAGAACTGGCCGCAGGACAGCGTCACCCAGGTCAACAACGGCGGCGAGTCCAGCAGCGCGATGGCCGCCTGCGCGGTGTACGGCGGCAGCATGGGCCAGTCCGGCGCGCAGCTGGGCGTCTGGGTCGGCCAGAACTTCCCGGTGAACAAGAACTCGGGCAGCGCGGGCGTCTACGTGACGCCGGGCACCGGCATGCTGCTGCAGTCCGTCAGCGGTCAGGGCGGCAGCGGCCAGGTGTACCTGCTGACCGACACCGGACTGCGCTACCCGGTGCAGATGAACTCGGACGGCACCAGCGGCAGCACCTCGAGCAGCACCTCGGGCAGCACGTCCGGCGGTCAGTCCGGCTCCAACGGCGGTGCGAGCGGCGGTAGTTCGGGCAGTTCGGGTGGTGCGGCAGGCGGCGCGGCGGGTGCCGGAGCCGACCCGAGTCAGAGCGACACGGCGGCGGCCCGGCTCGGCTACGGGCAGGTCCAGCCGCTCCCGGTCCCGGGCTCGTTCGCGGGCATGGTGCCCTCGGGGCCGGCGCTGTCGAAGGATGCCGCCCAGACACCGCAAGGGTCCTGACGTTCGGTCAGGTGGTACCGGACGGTGACCGCTTCCGTACGGTAACGGGACGAACTCCGGCCACACCTGGTGTTGGGGCTGTCGTACAGGACGGCTAGAGTGCTACAGGACATCACCTCTCGGTGACGTCGGCCGGGGGCGGTACATGCCGGACTCCCGGTTTTTCTCACAGGTCTGTCTCATGGGGGACGGTGCTACATGGCGGGTCAGTTCAGGACTACTGCCGACGAGATGCGGGCTTTCTCTTCCCGCATCTCCGAGGTCAACTCCCAGATCCAGCAGGAGCTCAGCCGGCTGAACAACGTGGTCAGCTCGATCACGGGTGGCTGGCAGGGTGAGGCTGCGTCCGCGTACTCGGCGCTTCAGCAGAAGTGGAACGAGGACGCGACCAAGCTCAACCGCGTGCTGAGCGAGATCAAGGACGCGATCGACAACACCTCGAAGCAGTACACCGCGACGGAGCAGGATCAGCACTCGGGTCTGAACAAGATCACCTCGGCCCTCGGCTGACGCCGAGCCGTACGGCTTGTTCCCGGCCCGCCCACGGCGGGCCGCCCGACCGCAGCGGACGACGCGTGTCGCGTGAGTCCGCGATCACCTGTTCAGAACCGATGAGGGAGACACCATGGCCAACTCCGGCCACATTCTTGTCAACTTCGGGACCGTGTCCCAGGCGTCGTCCGACGTGCGCCAGACCGCCCAGCGTGTCCAGCAGCAGCTCGACGACCTGAAGGCGGGCGTGCAGCGCATCGCCGCGAGCTGGGAGGGTAAGGCGCAGGAGGGCTACCAGGCCCGCCAGCGCGAGTGGGACACCTCCGCCGCCGACCTGCACTCCGTGCTGGAGCAGATCGCCGGTGCGCTCGACAGCGCGGCGCAGAACTACCAGGCGACCGAGAACCGCAACGCCTCGATCTGGGGCGCCTGACGCCCTGGGCGTGCTCGTAGAGCGCGCCCGTCCGTGCGTCACCGCGCACGAGATCGCGTCGACGCGCGCCGCGCGCCGGTCTCCCGCCCACGCGGGGCCGGCGCGGCGGCGCGTGCGGCGTCTTTCCTGATCATCCTGGGGGACCGGATTCGTGAACAGGCACCACCGCAGGGCTCTGGCCGTCGCCGCATGCGCCCTCGCATGCACCGCCGTGCCCGCCCTGCCCTTCGGACAACCCCTGCGCTCCTCCGGTCCCGCGCAGGCGACGCTGGCTTCCGACGGTCAGTGCACGTTCCCCGCGCAGGCGATCCCGGGTGACCCGTGGGCGCTTCAGCGCGTGCTGCTGTCCCAACTGGGCGACTACAAGGGCCAGAACATCACCGTCGCCGTGATCGACTCCGGCGTCGACGATACCAACCCGCAGCTGACTGGCGCGGTCGTGGCCGGACAGAACTTCCTCACGGGCAGCAACGACCCCGGCACCTCGACCACCGACCCGATCGGCCACGGCACCATGGTGGCCGGCATCATCGCCGCCCGCCCCGCCACGGGCACCGGCTTCCAGGGCCTGGCGCCCAAGGCGACGATCCTGTCGATCCGCCAGAACGACGGCCAGCCCGGTACCGCCACCGAGCAGACGCTGAGCCAGGCGATCGACTACGCGGCATCGCACGGCGCGCAGGTCATCAACATCTCGCAGGACCTGACCGACTCCAACGGTCAGCCCTACCAGGGCATCACCGCGAGCAGCCAGCTGGCGCAGTCGGTCCAGAACGCGATCGCCAAGGGGATCGTGGTCGTCGCTGCGGCGGGCAACGAGAACCAGAGCCTGCCCACGTATCCGGCCGCGCTGCCGGGCGTCCTCGGCGTCGGCGCCTCCGACCGCAACAACGAACGTGCCGACGGTTTCTCGGAGATGGGCAAGTCGGTGAGCGTCGCCGCGCCCGGCGTGGACATCGTCTCGACGGTGCCGAAGGGCGGCCAGTGTGTCGACAACGGCACCAGCTTCGCCGCGCCGTACGCGGCGGCGGTGGCCGCGCTGCTGCGGGAGAAGTACCCGCACTGGACCCCGGCGCAGATCATCGCCCGGATCGAGCAGACCGCGCAGCGGACGGACGCCGGCTGGAACAAGGAGATCGGCTGGGGTGTGGTGGACCCGGTCGCGGCCGTCACCGACAACTCCCCGCCGGAGGACCAGGCCGTCGCTACAGCGGCGGGCACGACCGGCGCGTCGCCGGTCCAGGCCCGCCCCTTCGCCCTCGGGGAGACCCAGCAGCAGAAGGACCAGCGCACGGCGCTGTTCGCGCTGACGCTCGGGGGCATCGGCCTCGTCGCCATCGCCGGCACGGCGACGGTCCTCCGCGACAACAAGAAGCGCGGCGCGCGCCCGGCAGTTCGCTGAGGTTTCGCTCCCGCGCCCCCAGGTGGTGCGACCAAAGCTTGAGAGCCCGTCTCCGCAGTGCGCGGGGACGGGCTCTCGGCGTGTGCGTCGGACGTCAGCCCGCCAGCTCCGCGGTTTCCTTCTCGTCCTCGGGGACGGTGATGATCCAGCGGGTATCCGGGCGGGGGCGGAGGTAGAAGACCCAGTAGAGGGCCGCCGCTGCGGTGATCCCCCCGGTCCACAGGAGGGCGGAGACCGGCTGCTGGGTGACCACGTAGACCAGGACCGCGATCAGGATGACCGGGACCACCGGCCACAGCGGCATCCGGTACGCCTTGGCGTCCTTGTGCGGGCCGCGGCGAGCGCCCAGCGCGGCGACGGCGACGCACAGGTACAGCAGGGCGACGGAGACGCCGGTGACCGCGCTCAGGGTGTTCAGGTTGACGAAGCAGAGGATCGCTCCGGGGACGCCGACGGCGAGTGTGGAGATCCACGGCGCCCCGTAGCGCTTGCTCAGGCTGGTGAACGCGCGGTTGACCGGCTCCGGCCAGGCCTTGTCGCGGGCCGAGGAGTACAGCACGCGGGAGTTCTGGATGACCATGACGATCGCCGCGTTGATGATCGCCATGGCGATCGCCAGGCTGACGAAGGTGCCGACGGCGGAGTTGCTCCACTGGGTGACCATCGAGGAGATGTCGCCACCCGCCAGGACGTCGAGGCTGGGGGCGCCCAGGGTGATCGCGACGACCGGGATCAGGATGACCGCGGAGCCGATGCCCAGCGTCCACAGGACGGTGCGCGGGACGGTGCGGTGCGGGCGCTCCATCTCCTCGGCCAGGTAGACCGCGGTGGAGAAGCCCTGGGTGATGAAGAGCGCGCCGGCCAGGCCCGCGATGATCGTGCCCATGGTGACCAGGCTGATACCGCCGTGCGCGCCGGGCAGTTCGGGGTGGATCAGCACCGATGCCGAGCGGTTGCTGTGGCTGAAGCCGAGGATGGCGACCAGGCTGGCCGCGATGACCTCCAGCACCAGGAAGATGCCGGTGATCCACGCGTTGGCGCGCAGGTCGAGCAGGCCCATCACGGTGGCGGCGAGCATGACGATCGCGCCCATGATCTTGGGATCGATGTGGACGATCGGGGACAGGTACTGGGCCGTGCCCAGCGCGATCACCGGCGGGACGATCAGGACGACCAGCAGCGCCTGGATGAAGGCCACCCAGCCGGTGAACCGGCCGACGGTGTGTCCGGCCATGGCGTACTCGCCGCCGGCGCTGGGGACCAGCGTGCCGAGCTCGGAGTAACACCAGGCCACGCCGATACAGAGCACGATCGCGATGAGCAGCGCGAGCGCGGTGCCCGTGCCCATCAGCGCCAGCGAGGTCGGCACGATCACAAAGAGCGAGGAGGCCGGCGTCAGACAGGACAGGGTCAGCAGGGTGCCGCCGACCACGCCGATGGAACGCTTGAGCTTCTGCGGTTCGGCCGCCTCTATGTGCGGCGCGGACTCCACTGTGCCGTCACTTGGGCGGCGCAGGATGTCGGTCATGGGCGTTCCGTTCGGCTCGTGCACCAAGGCGTGCAACGGTCGGGTCGGGGGGAGCGCTATCGCCTCCTGGCGCTGTCGCTGGTACTGCTGTGAGTCGCTCCCGGTCCAGTCATGGAACCCTGCCGTTAACGGGGCGTCAAGGTCGGTTTTGCTTCGGATTCCGTTGCCGGACTCCGCTAGCACAACTGATCTGATGTCCACTCAGTGGAATGTCTGAAATGACGCATACCTTCCATGGCCTTCCGATCGAATGTATATCCATGTAACGGCCTTTTCATCAATGATCACATGGGTTAATGATCATGTGATCGAGATTCGCTCATCGCCCGACGACAAAAGGGCCGCTGAGTGACGAATCACTCAGCGGCCCTTTCGGCTGCTACGGATCGAGCGGTCCGGGAGGGAAACCGTCCGGATAACGATCGTGTTATCCGCCCAGGTCGCCGCTCTGCTGCCCGGTCGCCTGCCCGGCTTTCCGTCCGGTCAGCTCGGCTGCGACCATCCCGTCTGGACGGTGAACGAGCCGCGGCGACGCGTGACCAGCACACCTCGGCCCGGCGGCAGGATCTGCGGCCGGACGTTGCCCAGCAGCACGCCCTCGTCGCGGTCGCCGGACAGCACGATGCCCTGCGCGCCCAGCTCCTTGAGCCGCTGCATCATCGGCTCGAACAGGGCGCGTCCGGCACCGCCGGAGCGGCGGGCGATGATGATGTGCAGACCGACGTCCTTGGCGAACGGCAGCACCTCCAGCAGCTGCTGGAGCGGGTTGCCGGTGGAGGTGGCGACCAGGTCGTAGTCGTCGACGACCAGGAACAGCTCCGGCCCGCTCCACCAGCTGCGGTCGCGCAGCTGCTCCTGGGTGACGTCCTTGCCCGGGATGCGGCGCTCCATCGAGCCCCGCACGTCGCCGAGGAAGGCCTGCAGCGCGGGCTGCGCGGCGGCGTACTCCAGCAGGTGCGGCGTGTTGACCACACCCAGCAGCGAGCGGCGGTAGTCGCCGACCACGATCAGCGCCTGCTCGGGGGTGTACCGCTCGGTGATGCCCTTGAGCAGCAGGCGCAGCAGCGCCGTCTTACCGGTCTCGCCGTCACCGAAGATGATGAAGTGCGGGTCGGTGTCGAAGTTGAGGTACACCGGCGCCAGCGCGTTCTCGTCGACACCGATGGCGATGCCGAGCTCCGGCGTCTCGTAGGCCTTCGGCAGCTGCTCGGCGGGCAGCAGGTCGGGCAGCATCCGGACCTGCGGAGCGCGCGGCCCCTGCCAGTTGTCCGAGATCGCGCGGACCGACGCGGCCACACCGTCGGACAGGTCCTCGATGCCGCTGGAGCCGTCCAGTCGCGGCAGACCGGACAGGAAGTGCAGCTTGTCCGAGGTGAGACCGCGGCCGGGCGAACCGGCGGGCACGTTCTGCGCGACCTTGCGGTCGATCTCGGACTCCATCGGGTCACCGAGCTTGAGCTCGATACGCGTCTGCAGCAGGTCCTTGAGCGCCGGCCGGACCTCGCCGTAGCGGTTGGCCGTGATCAGCACGTGGATGCCGTAGGCCAGACCGCGCTGGACGATGTCCGCGACGAGCGGCTCCAGCGCCTCGAACTCCTGGCGGAAGCTGAGCCAGCCGTCGATGATCAGGAAGACGTCGCCGTACGGCTCGTCCGGCAGCATCCCCTGCTTGCGGCGGGAGCGGAAGGTCGCGACGGAGTCGATCTGCTGGGCGCGGAACAGCTCCTCGCGCCGGTTCAGCACCCCGGAGACCTCGGAGATCATGCGGCGTACCTTGTCGGCGTCCAGACGCCCGGCGACGCCGCCGACGTGCGGCATGCCCTGCATGCTGATCATGCCGCCACCACCGAAGTCGAGGCAGTAGAACTGCACCTCGGCGGCCGTGTGGCTGATCGCGAACGAGGTCATCATCGTGCGCATGATCGTCGACTTGCCCGACAGCGGACCACCGACGACCAGACCGTGACCGGCCGCGCCGGAGAAGTCCACGTACATCAGGTCGCGGCGCTGCTCGAACGGCTTGTCCACCAGGCCGACCGGGACCACCAGGCGGCCCTGCGCGGTGTACTCGGGCGCGGTCAGGCCGCGGTCCGCGGTGACGGCCAGCTGGCCGAAGAGCTGGTCGGCCGAGGGCGCCTCGTTGAGCGGCGGCAGCCACACCTGGTGGGCGGGCGGACCCTGGCCCTCCAGGCGGTCCACGATCACGTCGAGGACCGTGTCCACCAGTGCGTCGTCCTGCTTCGCCACGGGAGCGACAATCGGCTCCTCGTCCATCGGCTGCAGCGGCACCGCCACCGGCGACCCGGTGAACAGCACCGGCAGCGCCCGGCGCACCCGGCCGGAGGACGTCTGCGCGCCGCTCGCCCGGTAGGGGCCGGAGACGTAGGCGGCCTTGAACTGCGCCATCACGTCGGTGCCGAACTTGAGGTAGCCGACACCGGGGACCGGCGGCAGGTGGTACGCGTCCGGCACGCCAAGCGCGGCGCGCGACTCGGCGGCCGAGAAGGTACGCAGACCGATGCGGTAGGACAGGTAGGTGTCCAGACCGCGCAGCTTGCCCTCCTCCAGACGCTGCGAGGCCAGCAGCAGGTGCACACCCAGCGATCGACCGATACGGCCGATCTGGATGAACATCTCGATGAAGTCCGGCTTGGCCGTGAGCAGCTCGCTGAACTCGTCGATGATCAGCAGCAGCGAGGGCAGCGGCTCCAGCGGGGCGCCGGCGGCGCGGGCCCGCTCGTAGTCGTGGATGTTGGCGAAGTTGCCCGCCGCGCGCAGCAGTTCCTGACGGCGGTTCAGCTCACCGGTGATCGAGTCGCGCATGCGGTCGACCAGGGTGAGTTCCTCGGCCAGGTTGGTGATGATCGCGGAGGTGTGCGGCATGTCCGCCATGCCGGCGAAGGTCGCACCACCCTTGAAGTCGGCGAGGACGAAGTTCAGCGTCTCCGACGAGTGCGTCAGCGCGAGACCGAGCACCAGGGTGCGCAGCAGCTCCGACTTGCCCGAACCGGTGGCGCCGACGCAGAGGCCGTGCGGGCCCATGCCCTCGAGCGCGGCCTCCTTGAGGTCCAGGACCACGGGCTCGCCGCCCGCACCCAGACCGATCGGGACGCGCAGCCGCTCGCCCACCGGGCGCGGGCGCCAGGTGCGGTCGGTGTCGACCGAGGCGGCGTCGCCGACGCCCATCAGGTCGGTGAAGTCCAGGTTGGCCAGCAGCGGCTCGTCGTCGCCGCCCGCCGAGAGGCGCAGCGGGGCGAGCTGGCGGGCCAGCGCCTCCGCCTGCCAGGCCGACAGCACGTCCGGCGCGCCGGTGTAGACCGCGCCGGAGGCGGAGCGGAGCTGCATCTGGTCGGAGGTGACCGTGATGGACAGCGCACCGCGCGGCTCGTCCAGGTCGCCGGGGACCACCTCGATCACGGTGACGCCCTGGAGGCCGTCGCCGCCCGCCAGCACCGAGTCGGCGCCGACGGACGCGCCGTCCAGGACCACCACGATGTGCTTCTGGTCCGGGACCGGCGCCGCGTCGCGGTGGAACCGGGCACGGCCGGAGAGCTCGTCGCCGAGCAGCTCCTCCAGCTCGTCCAGCGAGGTGCAGAGCATCCGCAGCGAGCCCGCACCGTCGGTCTCCCGAGGGTGCTGGGAGTGCGGCAGCCACTTGGCCCACTCCCAGTCGGGCAGCGCACCGGGCGCGGCGGCGACGCCGACGACCAGGTCGTCGGGGGAGTGCAGCGTGGTCAGCTGCGCCAGTATCGACCGCAGCGTCCCGTAGACACCGTCCGGGTCACCGGAGACGCTCAGGTGGTAGAAGGCACGCAGCGAGACCGCCAGCGGCAGGTCGGGCAGCGTGCTGTGCGACGACAGGAACGTCTTCATCGCCTCGGCGGTGAGCGGCTCCAGCTCGTCGACGGGCGCGGTCTGCGGTGGCACCAGCCGGGTCTGCAACTGCTGCGGCCCCCGGCCGACGCGCACCTGCGCGAAGTCGGCGTCGCTGGGACGGCGCTCCCAGAGCCGTCGGCCGTCGGCGACGACCGACCAGAGCTGGTCCGGCTGCGGGTGCAGGAAGAGCTGCGAGTCACGCTGCAGCGTCGCCGTACGGCGGACCTGCTTGCGCACCTGCGACAGGTACTTGAGGTAGTCGCTGCGCTCGTCGTCGATACTGCCGCCGCCACCGCGCCGCTGCTGGTTCAGCTGCGCGATCGCCATGGCCACCGTGGAGGCGACCATCAGACCGCCCATGACCTTCATCATGGTCTGGGCGCCGGGCATGAAGAAGAAGGCCGCTGAACCGGCCGTCGCCAGCATCGGCAGCAACGACTGCCACCAGGCCTGACCGTCGTCGCGAGGGAGCTCCGGAGGAGACTCCAACCTCACGTCCTCGGTCGGAACCGCCGGGGGGTAAGCCCTTGGCGGTCGCTTGACGGTCACCACACTCAACTCGGCACCAGCCTTGTCCCTCGGGCCGATCGGCCCCTAGTCCCCCGGTGACCGGCAGGCGCTTGCGCCCCCTGGCACCGCTGTCCGCAGGCGGCGATCCTATCGGTCCACGCTCACCGCTCGATCACGGGGAAGAACAGATCGAACGTCACGAGCAGTTCCAGCAGCTCCGAAAGGACATCCGATCGCCCGTCGATCACCTCGATCGTTCGATCACTCAACAGTTCCGGAAGCGTGGCGGCGTCGTCCGCGAGCCCGGCGAGCGCGGCCCGGGTGAGGGACACGACGGCCTCCGGTTCCGTCACCGTGCCCGGCGCGCAGACCCGGTGGTGCAGCGTGCCGTGGGAGAGCTCGACCAGGTGCGCGGTCCCCGCGTCGGCGAAGCGCAGCTCCAGCCGGAGCTCCCGTCCGGCCGCACGCGGGCCGTCCAGTCGGACAGCCAGGTAGTCCAGCAGCATCGAACCCGGCATCCCGCGCAGCACGTCCGGCTGCACCGGGCTGCGCAGACCCGGCAACTCCGGTGTGCCCTGCCGGAGTTCGAGCGCACCGGTCAGATAGAAGTCGCGCCACGGCCCCGACTCGGCCTGGTAGCCCAGCTGTTCCAGGGTGTCGGCCTGCAGCAGCCGCGCCTCCTGGTTCTCCGGGTCGGCGAAGACCACGTGGTTGACCGCCTCGGCGACCCACCGGTACTCGCCCTTCGCGAAGTCCTCCCGCGCCCGGGCCAGGACCGCGTCCGCGCCGCCCATGTACGCCACGTACTTCCGCGCTGCCGCCACGGGCGGAAGCGGGTGCAGGTGCGCCGGGTTGGCGTCGAACCAGCCCAGGTACTTCTGGTAGACGGCCTTGGCGTTGTGGTTGACGGTGCCGTAGTAGTCCCGCAGGAAGAACTCGTCAGCGAGCCCCGGCGGCAGCTGCAACTGCTCGGCGATCTCGGTCGCGACCAGGCCCTGGTTGGCCAGTCGCATGCTCTGGTCGTGCAGGTAGCGGTACGCGTCGCGCTGCTTGGTCAGGTAGGCGGTGACGTCCGCGGTGCCCCAGCGCGGCCAGTGATGCGAGGCGAAGACGACGTCGGCGGCGGGCGCGTAGTCGCGCAGCGCGTCGTCGATGTACCCGGACCAGGCGAGCGCGTCCCGCACTTCCGCGCCGCGCGGTGTGTAGAGGTTGTGCAGCACCGCCGAGCAGTTCTCGGCGAGGCAGAGCGCGCGGTGGTCGGGGAAGAGGAAGTTCATCTCGGCCGGCGCCTCCGTGCCCGGCGTCACCTGGAAGACCATCCGGACGCCGTCGACCACCAGCTCAGTGCCGGTCTCGGACACCGTCTCGGTCGGCGGCACCAGCCCCCAGGTTCCGCCCGCGACGGCCCGGCCGAGACCGGTGTCGACGTGCCCGTGCGCGCCCTTGGGCAGCAGCATCCCGTACATGTACAGCGCGCGGCGGCTCATCGCGGTCCCCGCGATCACGTTCTCGCTGACGGCGTGCTGCAGGAAGCCCTCCGGCCCGATGACGCGGACCCTGCCGGACACCACGTCCTCGTCGGTCACCACGCCGCGGATACCGGCGAAGTGGTCGACATGGCAGTGCGTGTAGACGACGGCGGTGACCGGCCGCTCGCCGAAGTGCGCGGTCACCGCGGCCAGTGCGGCGGCGGAGGTCTCGGCGGCGGTCAGCGGGTCGATCACGATCCAGCCGGCCTCGCCGCGCACGAAGGTGATGTTCGCCAGGTCGTAGCCGCGCACCTGGTAGATGCCCTCGGTCACCTCGTAGAGCCCGTGCGCCGCGTTGAGCCGGGCCTGCCGCCACAGCGAGGGGTTGACCGTGTCCGGCGCCGCAGGCGTCGCGGCGAGCGCGCGGTTGGCGGCGAAGTCCCAGCTCGGGTGCCCGAAGGCGTTCAGTATCGCGTCGTCCTCGGTCCGTGCCAGCAGGCCGCGTTCGGCGCGGTCGAAGTCGGCGCGGTCGTCGAGCGGCAGTCGCGCGGCGAGGGCGGAATGCGCCGCGCGGGTGGCCTCGGAGGCGCCCTTCGGGGCGCGCGGGTCGGTCGTCATCGCACCAGTAACACCGGGAGGACACCAAGGCGTCCAATACGCGTTGCGCACCGGACCCATAGGACAGTCCTATGGGTCGTGCCTGCGGGGCGCGGCAGGGTCTGCCTGACAGGGTGGGGGCATGGACGCACGGCAACTCGACTACTTCCTCGCGGTCGTCGAACACGGCGGCTTCACCCGCGCGGCTGACGCACTGCACCTGGCGCAGCCGTCCCTCTCCCAGGCGATTCGCGCGCTGGAACGCGAGCTGGGCGCGAAGCTGTTCCAGCGCGCGGGGCGCGGCGTGGTGCTCACCTCGGCGGGCGAGGCGCTGGTCGCGCCCGCTCGGAGGGTGGCCCTGGACCTCGTCGCGGCGCGGGAGGCGGTCGCCTCGGTGGTGGGCCTGGTCGCTGGCCGGGTCGACCTAGTCGTCCAGCCCGCGGCGGTCGACGCGGCGGGCGAGCTCACGGCACGCTTCCGCAGACGCCATCCGGCGGTCACGGTCCGCCTCGTCGAACCGCGCCGCCCGCCGTTCCTCGCCCGCGACCTGCGCGAGGGCGACGCGCAGTTGGGCCTGTCGTACGTGCCGGTGGCGGAGAGCCAGGGGCTCGTCGTCGAGCCGCTCCGGGAGGTCGAGATGACCGCGATCCTCCCGCCGGGAACGGCGTGCGCCTCCGGCGAGGGTCCGCTGACCCTGGCCGAACTCGCGGGCCTCCCACTGGCGGTGGGCGCGCCGGGCACGGCTTGGCGGGAGATGACCGACGGGCTCTTCGCGGAGGCGGGCGTCACGCCCACCATCGCGGTGGAGTCCGCGTACCGCGAGGCCGTCGGCCCGCTGATCGCCTCCGGCGGCCTCGCCGTGATCGCCCCTCCCGGGCTCGCGCCGGACGGCGCGGTCGTCCGCGCGCTCACCCCACCGGTCCGCAGGACGCTGGCGCTCCTCCGCCGCCCCGGCGCGCTCCCGCCTGCGGCGGAGGCGTTCCTGCAGGCGGCGAAGGGAGATTGAACAGCAGGCTTGGGCGATGCGGGAGTTGCAACTCCCCAAGGGGTGCGGGGAACTGCGCGAGAAGCCACAGATGAGCGGATGGCCCTGCGCGTTCGGTGCTCCACCTGCGTGGGTGGCTTCTCGCGCAGTTCCGCGCGCCCCCTGGATTGGGCAACTTGCGATCTGTACAAAAGGTTCACATCTGAGTACCGCTTCCCGGGAACCCTCGGGCGTACGTCATGTCCGTGTCCGTATAAGGTGAACCGCTGTCAGCCACGGTTAGGGGGAGGCCACCACGTGAGCACCAGCGCCACGACCGGATTCTGCAGGGTCACTGTCGTCGCACCGGACAGCCGCATCGATGTCGCGCTGCCAGAGGACGTTCCGCTCGCAGACATCTACCCGGAGGTGCTCCGGCTCTCCGGACAGACCCAGGCGGACGGTGCGCCCACCGGGTTCCACCTGGTACGGCGGGACGGGAGCGTCCTCGACAGCAGCCTGCCGCTACAAGCCCAGCAGGTGCGCGACGGAGAGCTGTTGAGCCTCCGCCCGTTCGCGGAGTCGCTCGCCCCCGCCGTCTACGACGACGTCGCCGACGCCATCGCGTCCAGCGTCGCGGAGGACCGCAGCCAGTGGGGTCCCAACCTCATGCGCATGGCGGGCCTGATCGGTGGCGTGATCGTGCTCGCGCTGCTCGGCTTCGCGCTCTGGTTCTCGGACCTGACGCACGACATGCACAGCCTGCCCGGCCTGATCGCCGGCGTCAGCGCCATCGTCCTGGTCGCGCTCTCCGGCGTGCGGGCGCGCGTCTACGACGACCGCGGCTCCGCGCTCGCGCTCGGCCTGGCCTCGCTGCCGCTGGCGCTGCTCGCCGGTACGGGCATCGTCTCGCCCGGTCAGCTCCAGGGGCCCGGGCGGATCCAGTTCCTGGTCGGCTGCATCGTGGTGCTGCTCGCCTCGGTGCTGCTGGCCGCACTGATGCCGGCCGGTGACGCGGTCTTCGTCGCCGCCGCGCTGGTCTCCGCCGTCGGCACGCTGTCGACCTTCGCGGGTGTGCTCACCAACGCCTCGGCGACCGAGGTCGCGGCCGGGTCCGCGGTCGTCGCCGTCGGGCTGATGGGCTTCCTGCCGTCGCTCTCCTCGCGCTTCGCCCGGCTGCCCGTCGGCTTCCACGCGCCGACCCAGAGCGGTTCCAGCGCGCGCAACAACGAGGAGCCCGAGCCGGTCGACCTCAAGCGGATCGCCATGCAGGCGCGCCGTGGTCACGAGCTGCTGGTCGGCATGGTCGGCGGCTGCGCCGCCGTCGTGCTCGGCAGCTGCGTCGTGCTGGCCTTCACCGACAGCACCTGGCCGGAGCTGCTGGCGCTCGCCCTCGGCGTCTCGACGATGATGCGCGCCCGGCTCTTCCGCCACACCTCGCAGGTGATGTGCCTGCTCGCGTCCGGTCTCGGCAGCCTCGCGCTGCTGGTCGTGGGCATCGCGCTGCACATGCCGCTGTTCCTCTACATGAACATGCGCAACTCGTCGGCGATAGACATCCGTACCCTGATCATGGCCGCGGGCATCGGCGCCGGCGCCGCGATCCTGGTCGCGATCGCGCTGGTCGTCCCGGAGAAGGGCGTCTCGCCGTTCTGGGGTCGACTGCTCGACGTGATCGACGGCCTGACGCTGGCCGCGCTGATCCCGCTGGCGCTGGCCGTCCTGGACATCTACTCGACGGTCAGGGGCCTCACCGGCTGACTGGTAGGCTGGTCCGCCGGGACTCCTCTGTGGACCGTCCCACCCGCCGAGTACATCAGAACCTGTGAAGCAGACCAGGGACGCTCGGCAACCGAACACCTAAGGAGTGGGCGTGGCCCTCGACCAGAACGTCAAGAAGCAGATCATCGCCGAGTACGGCGCCAAGGAGGGCGACACCGGCTCCCCCGAGGTGCAGATCGCGCTGCTCTCCCGCCGCATCTCGGACCTGACCGAGCACCTCAAGTTCCACAAGCACGACCACCACTCGCGTCGTGGTCTGCTGCTGCTGGTCGGTCAGCGCCGTCGCCTGCTGCAGTACCTGGCCAAGACCGACATCGAGCGCTTCCGTACCCTGGTGGACCGCCTCGGCATCCGCCGCGGTGCCGCGGGCGCCGCTCGCTAGTCACCTCGCTCTGGGGCGGCTCCCACTGGGAGCCGCCCTTCGGCACATGTGGGGCCACGCCACACCGCGTGGTTGGGCCTTACGCACGCGTGGGAAAGAGTCCGTGCGTAAGGTGTGAAGGGAAGGGTGTCCGTCCGCACACGGCGGCCGGGCACGGACGCGGAGCGTCCACACGCAATCCGAGCCAGCGCCCGCCGGGCGCCGGTCCTCGGTAGTGGCCGCCGGACGAGCAGACGCACGATGCGTGTTCCGCCCGGCAGCTTCGATCGAAGACCGGCCAGGTCCAGGCTGCGAGACTCAGGACAAGCGCGGGGGCGCTCCACCTAGAGGACCAAAGAAGGAGATCTTCCGGGTGGAAGACAACACCATGCACGAGGCCGTTGCCGTTATCGACAACGGCAGCTTCGGCACCCGCACCATCCGCTTCGAGACCGGCCGCCTTGCCAAGCAGGCCGCCGGCTCTGCGGTCGCCTATCTCGACGACGACACCATGGTCCTCTCCGCGACCAGTGCGTCGAAGCAGCCGAAGGAGCACTTCGACTTCTTCCCGCTGACGGTCGACGTCGAGGAGCGGATGTACGCCGCCGGGCGCATCCCCGGCAGCTTCTTCCGTCGCGAGGGCCGTCCCTCCGAGGACGCCATCCTCACCTGCCGTCTGATCGACCGCCCGCTGCGCCCGTCCTTCGTCAAGGGCCTGCGCAACGAGATCCAGGTCGTCGTCACGGTCATGGCGCTCAACCCCGACCACCTCTACGACGTGGTCGCCATCAACGCCGCCTCCGCCTCCACGCAGCTGGCGGGCCTGCCCTTCTCCGGCCCGATCGGCGGCGTCCGCGTCGCGCTGATCCGCGGCCAGTGGGTCGCCTTCCCGACGCACTCGGAGCTCGAGGAGGCCGTCTTCGACATGGTCGTGGCCGGCCGCGCGCTGCCGGACGGCGACGTCGCGATCATGATGGTCGAGGCCGAGGCCACCGCCAAGACCATCGAGCTGGTCAAGGGCGGCGCCACCGCGCCGACCGAGGACGTCGTGGCCGCCGGCCTCGAGGCGTCCAAGCCGTTCATCAAGGAGCTGTGCCGGGCGCAGGCCGAGCTGGCCGCGCACTCGGCCAAGCCGACCGCCGAGTTCCCGGTCTTCCTCGACTACCAGGACGACGTCCTGGCGGCGCTGACCGCCGCGGTCAAGGACGAGCTGGCCCAGGCCCTGACCATCCCCGGCAAGCAGGCCCGCGAGGCCGAGCTGGACCGCGTCAAGGACCTGGCCGCCGAGAAGCTGCTGCCGGAGTTCGAGGGCCGCGAGAAGGAGATCTCCGCCGCGTACCGCGCGCTGACGAAGAAGCTGGTCCGCCAGCGCATCGTCAAGGAGAAGGTCCGCATCGACGGCCGTGGCATCACGGACATCCGCACCCTGGCCGCCGAGGTCGAGGTCGTCCCGCGCGTCCACGGCTCGGCGCTGTTCGAGCGCGGCGAGACCCAGATCCTGGGTGTCACCACGCTGAACATGCTCCGCATGGAGCAGCAGCTCGACACGCTGGCGCCGGAGACGCGCAAGCGCTACATGCACAACTACAACTTCCCGCCGTACTCCGTCGGTGAGACGGGCCGCGTGGGCTCGCCGAAGCGCCGCGAGATCGGCCACGGCGCGCTGGCCGAGCGTGCGCTGCTCCCCGTCCTGCCGACGCGCGAGGAGTTCCCCTACGCGATCCGCCAGGTCTCCGAGGCGCTGGGCTCCAACGGCTCGACCTCGATGGGCTCGGTCTGCGCCTCGACCATGTCGCTGCTGAACGCCGGTGTGCCGCTGAAGGCCGCCGTCGCCGGTGTCGCCATGGGTCTGATCTCCCAGGAGATCGACGGCGAGACGCACTACGTCGCGCTGACCGACATCCTCGGCGCCGAGGACGCGTTCGGCGACATGGACTTCAAGGTCGCCGGTACGAAGAACTTCGTCACCGCGCTCCAGCTCGACACCAAGCTCGACGGCATCCCCGCCTCGGTCCTGGCCGCCGCGCTGAAGCAGGCCCACGACGCGCGTCTGCACATCCTCGACGTGATGAACGAGGCGATCGACGTTCCGGACGAGATGTCCCCGAACGCGCCGCGCATCATCACGATCAAGATCCCGGTGGACAAGATCGGTGAGGTCATCGGCCCCAAGGGCAAGATGATCAACCAGATCCAGGAGGACACCGGCGCCGAGATCACCATCGAGGACGACGGCACCATCTACATCGGTGCGTCCGACGGCCCGGCGGCCGAGGCGGCGCGGACCACGATCAACCAGATCGCCAACCCGACCATGCCGGAGGTCGGCGAGCGCTACCTGGGCACCGTGGTGAAGACCACGACCTTTGGTGCGTTCGTCTCCCTGATGCCCGGCAAGGACGGCCTGCTGCACATCTCGCAGATCCGCAAGCTTGCCGGCGGCAAGCGCGTGGAGAACGTCGAGGACGTGCTGCCGGTCGGCACCAAGGTCCAGGTCGAGATCGCGGAGATCGACCCGCGTGGCAAGCTCTCGCTGATCCCGGTCGTCGAGGGCGAGGAGGCGGCTGACGCCGCCACCGACGCCGAGTAGTAAGCAGTAGCTTGCACTTTGCGGCCCGGCTCCACCGTCACGGTGGGGTCGGGCCGCAACCATGCACTTACCCCAGGGGCGCGAGGCTCTGTTCGACCCGCGCCCCTGCGGTAGTTGCAACATCCCGAAGGAAGTTCAGTGCCGCAGACCACCGCTCAGGACCAGCGTCCCGGGACGACCAAGACCCTGCTCAAGGGCATCGACGGTGCTGGAACCGTGCGACGAACGGTCCTGCCCGGCGGGCTGCGGGTGGTCACCGAGACGCTGCCGACCGTGCGCTCGGCCGCCTTCGGCATCTGGGTCGGCGTCGGCTCCCGCGACGAGACCCCCGTGCTCAACGGCGCGACGCACTACCTGGAGCACCTGCTCTTCAAGGGCACCAAGACCCGCTCCGCGCTGGACATCTCCTCCGCGCTGGACGCGGTCGGCGGTGAGATGAACGCGTTCACCGCCAAGGAGTACACCTGCTACTACGCGCGGGTGCTCGACCGCGACCTGCCGTTGGCCGTCGACGTCGTCAGCGACATGCTGACCTCCTCGCTCGTGCGGCAGGAGGACATCGACACCGAGCGCGACGTCGTGCTCGAAGAGATCGCGATGACTGAGGACGACCCGGGCGACGTGGTCCACGACCTGTTCGCCAGGGTGGTGTACGGCGAGTCCCCGCTCGGGCGGCCCGTCCTCGGCACCGTCGACACGATCAACGCGCTGACCCGCGACCAGGTCTACGGCTTCTACCGCCGCCGCTACAAGCCCGAGAACCTCGTCGTCGCCGCGGCCGGGAACGTCGACCACGCCAAGGTGGTCCGCCAGGTCCGCCGCGCGTTCGAGAGCGCGGACGCGCTGGGCCGGGAGGAGACCGCACCGGCCGCGCCGCGCGGCGGGACGCGTGCGCTCCGGACCGCGGGCAAGGTCGAGATCCTCGACCGTCCGACCGAGCAGGCGCACCTGGTGCTGGGCATGCCCGCGCTCGCCCGTACCGACGACCGGCGCTGGGCACTGGGCGTGCTCAACGCGGCCCTCGGCGGCGGGATGAGCTCGCGGCTCTTCCAGGAGGTCCGGGAGAAGCGCGGGCTGGCCTACTCGGTCTACTCCTACACCTCCGCGTACGCCGACTCCGGCCTCTTCGGCATCTACGCCGGCTGCCAGCCCAAGCGCGTCGAGGAGGTCCTGGGGATCTGCCGCGACGAGCTGGAGAAGGTCGCCGAGCACGGCATCACCGAGGACGAGCTCAAGCGCGCCGTCGGCCAGATGTCCGGCTCGACGGTGCTGGGGATGGAGGACACCGGCTCGCTGATGTCACGCGTCGGCAAGGCGGAGCTCTGCTACGGCAGCCACCTCTCCGTCGACGAACTGCTCGGCAAGGTCGCCGCGGTGACGCTCGACGACGTCCGGGCCGTGGCCACCGAGGTGCTCGGTGGATTCCGGCCCTCGTTGGCTGTGATAGGACCGGTGGCGGGGAAGCGCGCCGCGCGCCTCGCCGAGGCCATGCAGTGACCGGTGTGAACAGCGTGACCGGCCTGAACCGAACAGCTAGCTAGGAGCCACTGCACATGAGCACGCCGCTGCGGGTCGCCGTCATCGGTGCCAAGGGCCGGATCGGCTCGGAGGCCGTCCGCGCCGTCGAGGCCGCCGAGGACCTGGAGCTGGTCGCCGCGCTGGGTCGCGGGGACAAGCTGGAGACGCTGGTCGAGACGGGCGCCCAGGTCGTCGTCGAGCTCACCCACCCCGACGCGGTGATGCGCAACCTGGAGTACTGCACCGCCCAGGGCATCCACGCCGTGGTCGGCACCACCGGCTGGACCGAGGAGAGGCTCGCCCAGCTGGAGACCTGGCTGGCCGCGTCGCCCGGCACCGGTGTGCTGATCGCGCCGAACTTCTCCATCGGCGCGATCCTGACCATGCGCTTCGCGCAGCAGGCCGCCAAGTTCTTCGAGTCGGTCGAGGTCATCGAGCTCCACCACACCAACAAGGCCGACGCGCCGAGTGGCACCGCCACGCGTACCGCGCAGCTGATCGCCGCGGCGCGTGCCGAGGCCGGGATGCCGCTCCAGGACGACCCGACCACGCACGGCCTGCCGGGCGCGCGCGGCGCGGACGTGGACGGCGTGCCGGTGCACGCGGTCCGGCTGCGCGGTCTGCTGGCGCACCAGGAGGTGCTCTTCGGCGGCGTGGGGGAGACCCTGACGATCCGTCATGACTCGCTGCACCACAGCTCGTTCATGCCGGGCATCCTGGCCGGTGTGCGCCGGGTGGTGGATGTGCCCGGACTCACCTTCGGGTTGGAAAAGTTCCTGTTCGAAGGGGAGTGACGGACTCATGGTCGCTCGGGTGATGTACTTCGTGGTCACGCTGGCGCTGCTGGGGGGCCTGGCCGTGGTCGCGGTGACCGGCGGGCAGCTGATGGCGAGCGGTCGGGCCGCCGGCATCGGCATGGGCATCTCGGCCGAGGTGCTGGTCGGTCTGGCGCTCTGGTTCGTCTGGAAGACCTTCCGTTTCGGCCGGGACAGCCAGCGGCTCTCCCGGCTCCTGGAGTCGGAGGGCGGACTGCCGGTCGACGAGCTCAAGCACACCCCGGGCGGCGGCATCGACCGCGCCTCGGCCGATGCGGTCTTCGCCCGGCGCAAGGCCGAGACAGAGGCCGCGCCGGAGGACTGGCGCAGCTGGTTCCGGCTGGCCGTGGCCTACGCGGACGCGCGGGACACGCCGCGCGCCCGCAAGGCGATGGAGCGCGCCATCAAGCTCCAGCACGAGGCTGCGGCACGCTGACCCCGGCGGGCGGGGTGACCCCGACGGGCACGCTGACTCCCATGGGCACCGCCGGGGCGGCTGGTCCTGCGACGGTCCGGGAGTAGCGCAGCTCCTGCAGCAGCGCCCCGGCCAGCTGCAGGTCGGTGCGGCCTCCGTCCGGCTGCCAGCCCTGCCGCTCGTAGAAGCGGCGGGCCTGGTGGTTCTCCTCAAGTACCCACAGCGTCAGTTCGGCATGGCCGTCCGTCGCGAGTGCCTCGGTCGCGGCGGTCAGCAGCCGTGCGCCCGCGCCGGTGAACCAGGCGTCGGGGTGCACGTAGAGGGCGTGGACCTCACCCAAGCCCTCCCGTACGCCGCTTGCGACCGCGACGGACGGCCGCTCCGGGCCCGCCAGCACGAAGCCGACGACTTGTGCCGGGTGCTCGGCCTCCACGACCAGGAAGTGGTCACGGTCGGGGATCGTGGCCAGGTACTCCTTCATGCGGGGGAGCGCCGCCTCGGGGTCCAGGCCGTCGAGGTAGGCGGGCGGCACCAGGCCCGCATAGGCCGCGCGCCATGAATCCACGCGTACCCGAACCACCTGTGCCAGATCGTCCTCAACGGCCTTACGGACCGTCAATGTCCTCATGGTTTCTTCCCGTTCACCTATGTGAGGCGGGCGAGTGTAACCGAGGAGTGGCATGTCCCGGGCATGCGAATGCCCCGTTCGGCGGCGTGACGGATACCCTGTTCGGCGGGTTCGCCTGTTAGTGCCGGTACCAGCATCGGCAGGCTCTCGTCATTCGACCGGAAGTGCCGCGAGGGTTGGACCCATGATCGAAAGGAAACCCCCGTTGACCGACCAGACCGACGCGAGCCCGGACGCACCCGAGCCCCGCTTCCGTGACGACGTCACCGTCGAGCTGGTGCGCAGCAGCGCCGAGGACGCCGACGTGCTCTTCGCCGCCCGGGTCTCCACGGCGGGTGAGCAGTCGCTGGAGGAACTGCAGAAGGACCCGGAGCGCTCCCGTGGGCTGATCAACTTCCTGATGCGGGACCGGCACGGCACGCCGTTCGAGCACAACTCGATGACCTTCTTCATCAGTGCGCCGATCTTCGTCTTCCGCGAGTTCCACCGGCACCGGGCGGGCTGGTCCTACAACGAGGAGAGCGGTCGCTACCGCGAGCTGCAGCCGGTCTTCTACATCCCTTCGGCCGAACGGAAGCTGGTGCAGCGCGGCCGCCCGGGGAAGTACGAGTTCTTCGAGGGCACGCCGGAGCAGCAGAAGGCCGTGACCGAGGCGATGGAGGACTCCTACCGTCAGTCCTACGCCCGTTACCAGGAGATGCTCGAGGCGGGCGTCGCCCGTGAGGTGGCCCGTGCGGTGCTGCCGGTCGGTCTCTTCTCCTCGATGTACGCGACCTGCAACGCACGCTCGTTGATGCACTTCCTGTCGCTGCGCACCAAGGACGAGCGGGCCAAGGTCCCGAGCTTCCCGCAGCGGGAGATCGAGATGGTCGCGGAGAAGATGGAGCAGCTCTGGGCAGGGCTGATGCCGCTGACCCACGAGGCCTTCAACACCCATGGCCGAGTCGCGCCGTAGCGATCGCCGCCCCTGACCAGCCCGTCCGCTCGTTCGGTGAGTTTTCCCGTATGTCCCATTTGCGGGATATCGCACTGTTCCCTAATCTCAAAGCACGAGCCCCGGTGCCGCTTGAACCCCCGAGCAGGCGGCGCCGGGCTCCTCGCATGTCCCTGCATGTCCTTCAGCTGGACCGACTGTGCCTGCCCCGTTCACTAACGAGTAGCGTTGGACACATGGCTCCGACCTCCACCCCCGAGACCCCCTTCGGCCGGGCGCTGACTGCGATGGTGACCCCGTTCACCGCCGACGGCTCCCTCGACCTCGACGGCGCCCAGCGGCTGGCCGTCCATCTGGTCGACGCCGGGAACGACGGCCTCGTCATCAACGGCACCACCGGCGAGTCGCCGACCACCACCGACGCGGAGAAGGCCGCGCTGGTGCAGGCAGTCGTGGAGGCCGTGGGCGACCGCGCCCACGTGATCGCGGGCGTCGGGACCAACGACACCCACCACTCGCTGGAGCTGGCCCGACAGGCCGAGCGCGTCGGCGCCCACGGCCTGCTCGTGGTGACCCCGTACTACAACAAGCCCCCGCAGGAGGGGCTCTACCGGCACTTCACCGCCGTCGCGGACGCGACCGGCCTGCCGGTCATGCTCTACGACATCCCCGGCCGCTCCGGCGTGCCGATCGCCACCGAGACCATCGTCCGGTTGGCCGAACACCCGCGGATCGTCGCCAACAAGGACGCCAAGGGCGACCTCGGCGCCGCGAGCTGGGGCATCTCCCGCAGCGGCCTGGCCTGGTACTCCGGCGACGACATGCTCAACCTGCCGCTGCTCTCCATCGGCGCGGCCGGCTTCGTCAGCGTCGTCGCCCACGTGGTCACACCCGAGCTGCGCGCCATGGTCGACGCCTTCGTCGCGGGCGACGCGGCCAAGGCCACGGAGATACACCAGCGCCTGCTCCCCGTGTTCACCGGTATGTTCCGTACGCAGGGTGTGATCACCACCAAGGCCGCCCTCAACCTCCAGGGCCTCCCGGCCGGGCCGCTGCGCCTGCCGTTGGTCGAGGCCACGGAGGCGGAGATCGAACAACTGAGGGAGGATCTCGCCGCAGGCGGGGTACACCTCTGACAACAGACGTCCACGTCCCGACTTCTGGAGACGTGATGCAGTACCTGTACGGCAGTAACGATGCCGCGCACGCCAGAGCCAGGAAGCTCCCACCGGTGTGCGCGGAAAGGAGAACAATTGAGTCATCCGCACCCTGATCTGGGCGCTCCGCCGCCACTGGCGCCGAACGCCCTGCGGATCACCCCGCTCGGCGGCCTCGGTGAGATCGGCCGCAACATGACCGTCTTCGAGTACGGCGGGCGCCTGCTCATCGTCGACTGCGGTGTGCTCTTCCCCGAGGAGGAGCAGCCCGGCGTCGACCTGATCCTGCCGGACTTCACGTCCATCCGGGACCGCCTCGACAAGATCGACGGCATCGTCCTGACCCACGGTCACGAGGACCACATCGGCGCGGTGCCCTACCTGCTCCGTGAGAAGCCGGACCTCCCGCTGATCGGTTCCAAGCTGACGCTGGCGCTGATCGAGGCCAAACTGGCCGAGCACCGGATCCGGCCGTACACGCTGGAGGTCAAGGAGGGGCAGCGCGAGCGCATCGGCTCCTTCGACTGTGAGTTCATCGCGGTCAACCACTCCATCCCGGACGCGCTCGCGGTCGCCATCCGCACGCCGGCCGGTCTTGTGGTCGCCACCGGCGACTTCAAGATGGACCAGGTCCCGCTGGACCGCCGCCTCACCGACCTGCCGACCTTCGCCCGCCTGGGCGAGGAGGGCATCGACCTGCTGCTGGTCGACTCGACCAACGCCGAGGTCCCGGGCTTCATCGCGCCGGAGCGCGAGATCGGCCCGGTGCTCCAGCAGGTCTTCGACCGCGCCGACAAGCGCATCATCGTCGCCAGCTTCGCCTCGCACGTGCACCGCATCCAGCAGGTCCTGGACACGGCGCACGAGTTCGGGCGCAAGGTCGCGTTCGTGGGTCGCTCGATGGTGCGCAACATGGGCATCGCCCGCGACCTCGGCTACCTCAAGGTGCCCGGCGGTCTCGTCGTCGACGTGAAGACGCTGGACGACCTGCCCGACGAGGACGTGGTGCTGATCTGCACCGGTTCGCAGGGCGAGCCCATGGCGGCACTGTCCCGCATGGCCAACCGCGATCACCAGATCCGCATCGTCGAGGGCGACACCGTCGTCCTCGCGTCCTCGCTGATTCCGGGTAACGAGAACGCGGTCTACCGCGTGATCAACGGATTGACCCGCTGGGGCGCGAACGTCGTCCACAAGGGCAACGCGAAGGTGCACGTCTCCGGGCACGCGTCCGCGGGCGAGCTGCTGTACTTCTTCAACATCTGCAAGCCGCGCAACCTGATGCCGGTCCACGGCGAGTGGCGCCACCTGCGCGCGGTCTCCGAGCTGGCCCAGAAGACGGGCATGCGCAAGGACCGCGTCGTCATCGCCGAGGACGGCGTGGCCGTCGACCTCGTCAACGGCGTCGCCCGGATCGTGGGCAAGGTGCAGGCCGGTTACGTCTACGTGGACGGCCTTTCGGTCGGCGAGATCGGCGAGGGTTCGCTCAAGGACCGTCGCATTCTCGGCGACGAGGGCATCATTTCGGCGTTCCTGGTCGTGGACTCCGCCACGGGCAAGGTGCTCAGCGGCCCGAACATCCAGGCGCGCGGCTCCGGCATCGAGGACGAGGCGTTCGCCCCGGCGATCGTGAAGATCCAGGAGGCCCTGTCGCGCTCCGCGCAGGACGGCGTCCTGGAGCCCCGCCAGATCCAGCAGCTGGTGCGGCGCACGCTCGGCAAGTGGGTGGCGGACACGTACCGGCGCCGGCCGATGATCCTGCCGATGGTCGTCGAGGTCTGAGCCATCGCGGTCTGAGCCGTCGAGGTTCGGGGCGCTCTTGACAGGGCCGGGGACGCAGGTTTGCTTCTGCGTCCCCGGCCGTGTAATGTTCTCCGAGTTGCCTCTCTCGCTGCGCGTGTCGCGCGGGACTCGGAGGCAGCCAACCCCCTGAAGCCGATGATCGTACGAATTCATTTTCGTGCTGCCATTTTTCAGGACCGGCTGGTGGATTTGGTTAACGCCGGAG
>NZ_JBGCCL010000039.1:0-52995 GCF_041262505.1 Streptacidiphilus sp. MAP5-3 | reverse complement strand
ACAACCCCCCGCCCCCGCCCCCCCGGCGGGGGGGGCGGCGCGCCCCCCCCCCCCCCCCCCGGGGGGGGGGCCCCGGGGGGGGGGGGGCCCCCCCCCCCCCCGCGCCCCTGACGTTTGCAACTTCCCCGCCCCGAAAAATCTTCTCTCCGACTCGAAATAATCCCTGACTGCTCAGATGTTTCCATGGGTGGAAGCGCGGAACCCCGCACCCCGGACATGGAAGAGGCATCATGGCCAAGATCGCCGTCATCGGAGCCAAGGGCACCATCGGTACCCGCATCGTCACCGAGGCGCTCCGCCGCGGGCACCAGGTGACCGCGGTGGTGCGCGAGCCCGAGGGCTACGCCGCGCCGCAGGGCGTGCGGGTCGTCGCCGGGGACGTGCTGGACCCCGCGTCCGTGGCGAAGGTCGCCGCCGGGCAGGACGTGCTGGTCAGTGCGGTGGGGGGCGGTGGCGGGGACGGGCCGGGGCACCTCGCCACCATCGAGCCCGCCGCACGTTCCCTCGTCGAGGGCCTGCGCGGCCTCGGCGCGGCCGCTCCGCGTCTGATCGCGGTCGGCGGCGCGGGCAGCCTGGAGACCGCGCCCGGCGTGCAGGTCTGGGACACCCCGGGCCTGCCCGAATGGCTGCTCCAGATCATGCACGCCCACGGCGACGCCCAGGCCTACTACAACGGCGTCGACGACGTCGTCTGGACCGTGCTCAGCCCCGCCGGGACGATCGAGCCGGGCGAGCGCAGCGGTGCCTACCGGACGGGCCTTGAGCAGCTCGTGGTGGACGCCGACGGCAAGTCCTACATCACGTGCGAGGACTACGCCGTGGCGCTGCTCGACGAGATCGAGAAGCCGGCCCACCTCGGCCGTCGCTTCACGGTGGCCCGGTGACTTTCGGAGGCCCGGTGACGCGCGCCTGCCGGTAACGTGTGGAAGATCCCCTGGGGAAGGAGCCGCGCGATGACCGCGATCAGCATAGGAACCGCCGCCGAGGCCGTCGCCGACGAGCGCGTGCAGGCGTTCGGTGTGCTGCTGACGGCGACCGCGCGGCTGGAGCGCCTGCTGGGTGCGGCGATGGAGCGGGAGAGCGGCATCTCGCACCCGATGTTCGAGGTGCTGCTCCGGCTCGCCTCCGCGCCCGAGGGCGCGACCATGGGGGATCTGTCCCGCGACGCCGTGCTGACCAGCGGCGGAGCCACCCGGCTGGTCGACCGGATGGTCGAGGCCGGGCTGGTCCGCCGCGAGCGCTCGCGCTCGGACCGGCGCATCCAGATGGTCACCATCACCGAACTGGGCGCGGACAAGCTCGCCGAGGCGGCCCAGCGGCACGCGGAGGCGATAGACCGGCACGTCTTCCAGGTGCTCACTCCCGACCAGTTGGCCGCAACCGTCGCCGGTCTGGACGAACTCGGCCGCCACGCCCTGGAGTCACTGCCTCCGCTGGGGTAGACCGCTGGGGTGGGCCTCTGGGCTGGGCACAGCCCCTCGGCTCACGCCGGAGGCGGGCCCAGCATCGTCGAGAGCAGTCGGTCGAGGGAGTTGGCGAACATCACGTCCGGCTCCAGGGGCGCGGTGTCCGCGCCGCCGGCCAGGGTGGCGGCGAGGTGGGGGTACTGGCCGGTGGCCACCTGGGCGGCGAGGTAGGTGATCAGCTCGGCCTGCCACCGGGCGGACTGACCACCCGTCACATTGCGTTCCCACTCGGCGAACTGGCAGACGTGGCCGTTGAGCAGCGCGAAGAACTCCATCCTGGTCCCGCCGGGGAGCGCCGAGGCCACGGGTGACGACTCCAGCGCCGCGAGGAAGAAGTCGGTGCAGCGCAGCGCGTTGGGGCCCATCGAGGGGCGCGTCAGGCAGAGTCCGGCCAGCCACGGATGCCGCCGCATCGCGGCCAGCTCCTCGTGGGCCAGCAGGCGCAGGTCCGCCCACGGGTCGCCGCCGGGCTCGTCGGGGAGCGCGAACTCCCCGGCCGTCGCGTCCAGCATCAGGTCGAAGAGGTGCTCCTTCTTCGGCACGTAGTTGTAGAGCGACATCGTGCCCGCGCCCAGTGCCGCCGCCACCTTGCGCATGGAGACCGCGTCCAGCCCCTCCGCGTCGGCGAGCTCGATCGCCGCCGCGGCGATCGCAGCGCGGCTGTGCGCGGGCTCCGGGCCGCGTCCGGTGCGCTCCGGGCGCAGCCAGATCATCCCCGGCACGGCCGTGGCGTCGGTCTTGGGTTCCGTCGCAGGTGGCATCAGTGGATCACCTTTCCTCCGTCCGCAGTTTAGCGATCCCTCTTCTCTCTACGTACATCGTACGTAGTTGTAGTACGGTGAGCGCAGCGCGCTTCTACGTACGGTGTACCTAGAGAGGGGTTCGCATGAGCCTGCCCGCCGTCGAAGTGACGGATCTGCACAAGCGTTTCGGTACCACCCAGGCCCTCGACGGGCTGGAGCTGAGTGTTCCGCCCGGAACCGTCTGCGGCCTGCTCGGGCCCAACGGAGCCGGCAAGACCACCGCTGTCCGGGTGCTGGCCACCCTTGCCGCGCCCGACTCGGGACAGGCCCGGGTCGTCGGCTACGACGTGGTCCGCCAGGCGGACGAGGTGCGGAGCCGGATCGGCTTCGCCGGTCAGCACGCGGCCGTCGAGGAGGGGCTGACCGGCCGCGACAACCTGCACCTGGTCGGCCGTCTGCACCACCTCGGCGCAAGCGGCGCCCGGCAGCGCGCCACCGAGCTGCTGGAGCGCTTCGACCTCACCGAGGCGGCCGACCGCCTGGTCCGCACCTACTCCGGCGGTATGCGGCGACGGCTCGACCTGATCGCCTCGCTGGTGGTCCGCCCGCCCGTGCTCTTCCTGGACGAGCCGACCACCGGGCTCGACCCGCGCAGCCGCAACGACATCTGGGCCATCGTCAGGGAGCTGGTCTCGGACGGCACCACCGTGCTGCTGACCACGCAGTACCTGGACGAGGCCGACCAGCTCGCCGACGACGTCGTGGTCGTGGACCACGGCCGGGTGATCGCCTCGGGGACGCCGGAGCGGCTCAAGTCCTCCATCGGCACCCGCGTCGAGGTCACCCTGGCCGACCTCGGCCAACTCGACGACGCGGCCCGGGTGGTGGCGTCCCTCGCGGGCGGGGAGCCGGTGCTGGACCCCGACACCCGCAGCGTCAGCGCCGTCAGCGAACCCGGCCGCCGGATCCTGCTGCCGCAGCTGGTCCGCGAGTTGGACGCGGCGGGCGTCGCCGCCCAGGACGTCGCGCTCGGCCATCCCTCGCTCGACGACGCCTTCCTCGCCCTCACCGGCAGCCGACCGGCCGCCGTACCCGCCTCGTCCGACGTCCCCAAGGAGACGGTGACCACGTGACCGCCGCCCTCGCCCCTGCCGCGCCTCCGCGCCCGACCGGCGCCCCGCCCTCCTCCCGCGCAGGGAGCCACCCGCTGGCCGACGCGCGGACCCTGACGCTGCGTGTCCTGCTCTACTACCGCCGCTCGCCCGGCCTGATCGCGGCCTCGCTGCTGGCACCGCTGGCGATGCTGCTGGTCTTCGGCTACATCTTCGGCAGCGCCATCTCGCTGCCCGGCGGCGGCAAGTACCGCGACTACCTGATGCCGGGCATGTTCATCCTGGTCGCGGTCAACGGCATCATGCCCGCCATGAACGGCGCTGCGCGCGACGTCGGTCGCGGCGTCGCCGACCGGCTGCGGTCCATGCCGATCTCCCGCTCCGCCGCGCTGCTCGGGCAGACGCTGGCCGACGTGATGGTGAGCACCGTGGTGCTGACCATGATGGTCGGCGTCGGCCTGGCCCTCGGCTGGCGGGCCCACCACGGCCTTGGAGACGCGCTGGCCGCGATGGGGCTGCTGCTGCTCTTCCGCTTCACCACCAACTGGATCGGCATCTACCTGGGTCTGCTGGTCGGACGCGAGGACATGGCGGGACAGCTGTCGGTGCTGGTCTTCCCGCTCAGCATGGTCACCAACGTCTTCGTCACCACCGGCGGCATGCCGGGCTGGCTCCGCTTCCTCGCCGACTGGAACCCGATCAGCGCGGTCGCGGCGGCAGCCCGCCAGCTCTTCGGCAACGCCGTGCCACTGCAGCCGGGCGACCCGTGGCCGCTCCAGCACCCGATCCCGGCCACGCTGGCCTGGGTGGCCCTGCTGCTGGCGGTCTTCTTCCCGCTGGCGGTACGGAAGTTCAACAGCCACGGCCGCTGAGCCGGCGGTCCGCCCGGCGGCGGATGTGCCATCAGCTTCAGCGTACAAACCGAAGGGCCCCGGGACCGCATGTGCGGTCCCGGGGCCCTCTCGCTTCGCCGACAGGCGCCGACGTCAGTGCGTCGCGCTGCGCGCCTCCGCCCGCTTGGCGCGGACGTCGCCGACCTTGCGGCGGATGACCATCATCGGCGCCATCAGGGCGAGGGCGACCTGGAGCGAGGCGCCGATCTGCAGCAGCGTCCCGCCGCCCGGCAGGCCGGTGGCCCAGGCGGCGAGGCAGCCCATCGCGACCGCGATCCAGCAGAGCGTGGCTGTCGCCAGCTTGCCCTGCGGCTTGGGGTACTCGACCTGGCTGACCATCAGGGCCGCGACCGCCACGATCCCGAGCGCGCCCAGCACGAACGGCGGGTTGAGCAGCACGATCGAGATGACCGTCAGCGCGCCCATCGGGGACGGCATGCCCTGGAAGACCCCGGGCCGCGCCTCCGTGCAGGAGAACCGGGCCAGCCGCAGCACCACGGCCAGCAGCACCACGATGGCGATGCCCGCGCCGATCCGCTGGTGCGCGCCGCCCGCGGTCATGCCCCAGACGACCACGAAGTAGGCCGGGGCGATGCCGAAGCTGATCAGGTCGGCCAGGTTGTCCAACTCCGCGCCCAGCGCCGAGCTGCGCAGCTTGCGCGCCACCAGACCGTCGAACAGGTCGCACATCGAGCCGATCAGCAGCAGCGTCACCGCGGTCGCGGCGCTGCGCCGGTCGCCGCTGGTGGCGACGCCGGTCAGGTGCGGGATCAGCACGCCGGTGGTGGTGCAGTAGATGGCCAGGAAGCCGCAGACCGCGTTGCCCAGCGTGAACAGGTCCGCCGTGGACAGGTGTTGCGGCGAGAACTCGCGTCGCATCTCGCGGTCGCGCGCCCAGCGCAGCCGCCGTACGGCGCGCTCGTGCTCGGTCTCGGCGTCGTTCAGTTCATCGTCCAACTCGTCGTCCAGCAACTCGTCGTCCAGCTCGTCGCGGAGACCACCGTGCAGGGCCGGGCGCACGGCCTGGTGCAGGCCGTCGTCGTCGTGGTCCGCGTAGGCCTCGGGTTCAGTCACGGTCAAGACGTGTCACCCCTGCCGTCGTGCGCTGACCCACCTCGACACCGGGCTCGACTCCGGCGGGCAGGTAGGTGTCGACGCGGGAGCCGAAGCGGATCAGGCCGACCCGCTCGCCCTGGTCGACCTTGGTACCGGTGGTGACGTAGGGGACGATGCGACGGGCGACCGCGCCTGCGATCTGCACCATCTCGATGTCGCCGATTTCGGTGTCGAAGTGCCAGACGACCCGCTCGTTGCGGTCGCTGTCCTTGTTGAACGCCGGGACGTAGCCGCCGGGCACGTGCTCGACCGAGCGCACCACGCCGGGCAGCGGCGCGCGGTTGACGTGCACGTTGAGCGGGCTCATGAAGATCGCCACCCGCGTCCGACCGTCCGGCCAGGCGTCGATGCTCTGGACCACGCCGTCCGCGGGCGAGATGACCCGGCCCTCGCCGATCTCGCGCTCGGGGTCGCGGAAGAACCACAGCATCCCCGCACTGAGCGCGGTGGCCGGCACCGCCGCCAGTGCCCATCTGCCGTTGCGCCGGGTGAGGGCGGAGCACGCGGCAGCGGTCAGCACGGTGGGTACCAGCCAGGGTGACGCGCCGCGGGCCAGCGTCACGCGCGGACGGGCCGGGCTTGCGTCGGTCGGTTGGGACGGACGAAGGGGCATCGAAGACCTTTGTGGCGACCGAAAGGGTCGCAGCAGTCGAGGGGTTCGGGGACGACAGTGCCGTGTGCGACATTGCCGTTGACGACAGGTGCCGGTAGCCGACAGTTATCTATCCGAAGGGATGCTATCGGCAGCGGGTGGTGCCGTAGCAAGCTCCGGGAGCCCGGGCGGGCTGTTCCCGTGTGTCTCTCTGTCTCTCCCGCCAAGGTAAGCCGCCGGAGCAGGGCAGGCCAAGGGCTGTGGGCGAACGGTGACGAAACCCTCAGGCCGGGCTCCGGGCGGGATCCGCCCTGGGTCCGGCCGGGATTCGTACAGGAACAGGGGCGTGAACCAAGCGTTCACGCCCCTGCTTGCGCTCTCCGACGGCTACTCGGCGAGCCGGTACTCCTCCAGCAGACGACGTCCCACGATCATCTTCTGGATCTCCGCAGTTCCTTCACCGATCAGCAACATCGGGGCCTCACGGTAGAGGCGCTCGATCTCGTACTCCTTGGAGAAGCCGTAGCCGCCGTGGATCCGGAAGGAGTCCTCGACGACCTCCTTGCAGTACTCGGAGGCGAGGTACTTGGCCATGCCGGCCTCGAGGTCGTTGCGCTGGCCGGAATCCTTCTTGCGCGCGGCCATCACCATCATCTGGTGCGCGGCCTCGACCTTGGTGGCCATCTCGGCCAGCTTGAACTGGATCGCCTGGTGCTCGGCGATCTTCTTGCCGAAGGTCTGCCGCTGCTGCGCGTAGCGGATGCCCAGCTCGAAGGCGCGCTGTGCGACACCGCAGCCACGGGCCGCGACGTTGACGCGGCCGACCTCGACGCCGTCCATCATCTGGTAGAAGCCGCGGCCAGGGACGCCGCCCAGGATCCGGTCCGCGGGCAGCTTGACGTCCTCCAGCACCAGCTCGGTGGTGTCGACGCCCTTGTAGCCCATCTTCTCGATCTTGCCGGGGACGGTCAGGCCGGGGACCGTCTTGTTCGGGCCGAAGCCCGGCGTCTTCTCGATCAGGAAGGTGGTCAGGTTCTTGTACGGGGAGGAGGCGCCCTCGTCCGTCTTGACCAGGCAGGCGATGACGGTGGACGTGCCGCCGTTGGTCAGCCACATCTTCTGGCCGTTGAGGACGTAGAACTCGCCGCTCTCGTCCTTGACGGCCTTGGTGGCGATGGCCGCGACATCGGAGCCCAGACCCGGCTCGGACATCGAGAAGGCGCCGCGGATCTCGCCGGTGGCCATCCGGGGCAGGAAGTAGTCCTTCTGCTCCTGGGTGCCGTGGGCGTTGATCATGTAGGCGACTATGAAGTGGGTGTTGATGATGCCCGACACCGACATCCAGCCGCGGGCGATCTCCTCCACGGTCAGGGCGTAGGTGAGCAGCGACTCGCCGAGGCCGCCGTACTCCTCCGGGATCATCAGGCCGAAGATCCCCATCTCCTTGAGGCCCTCGACGATCTCGGCGGGGTACTCGTCACGGTGCTCCAGCTCGGTGGCGACCGGAATGATCTCCTTGTCGACAAAGCTGCGAACCGTCGCGAGGATCTCCTGCTGGATCTCGTTGAGACCTTCGGTCTGGGCGAGGCGTCCCATGGGTCGTGTCCTTCTCTTCTGTCCGGGCGCTCCACGGGCGTGGCATACACCATGGAGCGCCCGAGCACTGTGGGGGAGAGCGGTTTCGGTGTTACGGCTGCTCGCGCAGTTCAGGGCGGCCGGGCTGCTCGCCCCCGCGCTCCTTGATGTACTGCTCGGTCGGGACCATGACCTTGCGGCGGAAGACGCAGACCAGCGTGCCGTCCTGGTTGTAGCCCTTGGTCTCGACGTGGACGATGCCGCGGTCGGGCTTGGACGTCATCCGCTTGTCGAGGACGGTCGTCTCGCCGTAGATGGTGTCGCCGTGGAAGGTCGGCGCCACGTGCTTCAGCGACTCGATCTCCAGGTTGGCGATCGCCTTGCCCGAGACGTCCGGGACGGACATGCCCAGCAGCAGCGAGTAGATGTAGTTGCCCACCACGACGTTCTTGCCCTGCACGGTGGTGGTCGCGTAGTTGGCGTCCATGTGCAGCGGGTGGTGGTTCATGGTGAGCAGGCAGAAGAGGTGGTCGTCGTACTCGGTGACCGTCTTGCCGGGCCAGTGCTTGTAGATGGCACCGACCTCGAACTCCTCGTAGGTGCGTCCGAACTGCATCGCCGTGGCCCTCAGCTCTCAGGGATCTCGAACTTGGTGGTGCGCTGCATGCCCGCGGCGCGGCCCTTGCCGGAGATGACCAGGGCCATCTTGCGCGAGGCCTCGTCGATCATCTCGTCGCCGAGCATCGCCGAGCCCTTCTTGCCGCCCGCCTCGCTGGTGCACCAGTCGTACGCGTCCAGGATCAGCTCGGCGTGGTCGTAGTCCTCCTGCGAGGGGGAGTAGACCTCGTTGGCGGCGTCGACCTGGCCGGGGTGCAGCACCCACTTGCCGTCGAAGCCCAGCGCAGCGGAACGGCCGGCGACCTCGCGGTAGCCGTCGACGTTCTTGATCTGCAGGTAGGGACCGTCGATGGCCTGCAGGTCGTTGGCGCGCGCGGCCATCAGGATGCGCATCAGGATGTAGTGGTACGCGTCCGCCGGGTAGCCGGGCGGCTGCTCGCCGACGACCAGGGACTTCATGTTGATGGAGGCCATGAAGTCGGCCGGGCCGAAGATGATGGTCTCCAGACGCGGGCTCGCCTCGGCGATCGCGTCGACGTTGATCAGACCCTTGGCGTTCTCGATCTGCGCCTCGATGCCGATCTTGCCGACCTCGAAGCCCATGGTCTTCTCGATCTGCGTCAGCAGCAGGTCCAGCGCGACGATCTGCTGGGCGTCCTGGACCTTGGGCAGCATGATGCAGTCGAGGTTCTGGCCCGCGCCCTCGACGACGGTGACGACGTCACGGTAGGTCCAGTGCGTGGTCCAGTCGTTCACCCGGACCACGCGCGTCTTGCCGGTCCAGTCGCCGTTGTTGAGGAACTCGACGATGGTGTGGCGGGCGCCCTCCTTGGCCAGCGGCGCGCAGGCGTCCTCCAGGTCCAGGAAGACCTGGTCGGCGGGCAGGCCCTGGGCCTTCTCCAGGAAGCGCGGGTTCGAGCCCGGGACGGCCAGGCAGGAGCGGCGCGGACGCAACCGGTTGACGTTGCTCATGAGGCGAGGGTCTCTTCCTTGTTGTCCGAGGTCGGAGCGGTCTGGGCGAAGATCGTGTCCAGCCCGTGGGCCCGACGGATCTCGTCGACGATACGGCCGATGATCGTGGTGATCCCGAAGTCCTTCGGAGTGAACACCGCCGCCACGCCCTGGGCAAGCAGTGCCTGCTCGTCGGCGGCCGGGATGATGCCGCCGACCACGACCGGAACGTCGGTGACACCGGCGCGGGCAAGGCGCCGCAGCACGTCCGGGACGAGCTCGGCGTGCGCACCGGAGAGGATCGACAGGCCCACGCAGTGGACGTCCTCGGCGACGGCCGCGGCGGTGATCTGTTCCGGCGTCAGCCGGATGCCCTGGTAGACCACCTCGAACCCGGCGTCGCGGGCCCGGACGGCGATCTGCTCGGCGCCGTTGGAGTGGCCGTCCAGGCCCGGCTTGCCGACCAGCAGCCGCAGCCTGCCGCTGCCCAGCTCCTCGGCGGTACGGGCAACGGCCTGACGGACGGTCAGCAGCTCGCCGCCGGACTCCGGGTCGATCGTGCCGGTGATCGGCGCGCCGCCGACACCGGTGGGCGCGCGGTACTCGCCGAAGACGTCGCGCAGCGCCTGCGACCACTCGCCGGTGGTGACGCCGGCCCGGACGCACGCCAGGGTGGCCGGCATCAGGTTGGCGTCGGTGACGGCCTGCGCCTTGAGCTCGGCCAGCGCCGCCTGGGCGGCGGCCTCGTCGCGACCGGCGACCCAGCCCGCGAAGGCCTCGGTCACGGACCGCTCGGCGTCGCCGTCCACCACCATGATCGCGGTGTCCAGGTCGGCGGTCAGCGGGCTGGGCTCGGTGGTCTCGTAGCAGTTGACACCGACGACCTTGTCCTCGCCCGACTCGATCCGGGCGCGTCGCTCGGCGTGCGAGCCGACCAGTGCGGCCTTCATGTAGCCGGACTCGACGGCCGGGATCGCGCCGCCCATCTCCAGCACCTTGGCGATCTCCGCCTCGGCGCCCTCGACCAGCTCCGCCACCTTGCCCTCGACGACGACGCTGCCGGTGAACAGGTCGCCGTACTCCAGCAGGTCCGACTCGAAGGCCAGCACCTGCTGGATCCGCAGCGACCACTGCTGGTCCCAGGGCCGGGGCAGGCCCAGCGCCTCGTTCCAGGCCGGAAGCTGCACGGCGCGTGCGCGGGCGTCCTTGGACAGCGTGACGGCGAGCATCTCCAGCACGATGCGCTGGACGTTGTTCTCCGGCTGGGCCTCGGTCAGGCCGAGCGAGTTGACCTGGACGCCGTACCGGAACCGGCGCTGCTTCGGGTCGGTGACGCCGTAGCGCTCCAGCGTCACCTTCTCCCAGAGCTGGGAGAAGGCCCGCAGCTTGCACATCTCCTCGACGAAGCGGACGCCCGCGTTGACGAAGAAGGAGATCCGGGCGACGACCTCGCCCATCTGCTCCGGCTTGACCTGGCCGCCGTCACGGACCGCGTCGAGCACGGCGATGGCCGTGCACATCGCGAACGCCAGCTCCTGCACCGGCGTGGCCCCGGCCTCCTGCAGGTGGTAGCTGCAGATGTTGATCGGGTTCCACTTGGGGATGTTGGCGACCGTGTAGGCGATCATGTCGGTGGTCAGCCGGATCGACGGACCGGGCGGGAAGACGTGCGTCCCGCGCGACAGGTACTCCTTGACGATGTCGTTCTGCGTCGTCCCGGTGAGCTTGGCGATGTCCGCGCCCTGCTCCTCGGCGACCACCTGGTACATCGCCAGCAGCCACATGGCCGTGGCGTTGATGGTCATCGAGGTGTTGGTGCGCTCAAGCGGGATGCCCTCGAAGAGCGTCCGCATGTCACCGAGGTGGCTGACCGGCACCCCGACCCGGCCGACCTCGCCGCGGGCGAGGACGTGGTCGGGGTTGTAACCGGTCTGCGTCGGCAGGTCGAAGGCGACGGAGAGGCCCGTCTGACCCTTCGCCAGGTTCTTCCGGTACAGCTCGTTCGACGCGGCCGCGGAGGAGTGCCCCGCGTAGGTCCGCATCAGCCAGGGCCGGTCCCGATGAGTCGTCATCTCAACTGCTCTCATTCACCACGGAAGCGATTGATGGCGTCGATGTGCTTGGCGCGCAGCTCGTGGTCGGTGACACCGAGGCCCTCCTCGGGGGAGAGGCAGAGCACGCCGACCTTGCCCTGGTGCTTGTTGTGGTGCACGTCCAGCGCGGCCTGGCCGGTGTCGGCCAGCGCGTAGGTCTTCGACAGCGTCGGGTGGATCTTGCCCTTGGCGATCAGGCGGTTGGCCTCCCACGCCTCGCGGTAGTTGGCGAAGTGCGAGCCGACGATGCGCTTGAGCGACATCCACAGGTAGCGGTTGTCGTACTGGTGCATGTAGCCGGAGGTGGAGGCGCAGGTGACGATCGTGCCGCCCTTGCGGGTCACGTAGACGGACGCGCCGAAGGTCTCGCGGCCCGGGTGCTCGAAGACGATGTCGACGTCCTCACCACCCGTCAGTTCCCGGATCCTGCCGCCGAACCGCTTCCACTCGCGCGGGTTCTGGTTGTTCTCGTCCTTCCAGAACTTGTAGTCCTCGGCGTTGCGGTCGATGATCGCCTCGGCGCCCATCGCCTCGCAGATCTTGGCCTTGGCCTCGCTGGAGACCACGCAGATCGGGGTGGCGCCGCCGGCCAGCGCGTACTGGGTGGCGTAGGAGCCGAGGCCGCCGCTGGCGCCCCAGATCAGCACGTTGTCGCCCTGCTTCATGCCGGCGCCGTTGCGGGAGACCAGCTGGCGGTAGGCGGTGGAGTTGACCAGGCCCGGCGCCGCCGCCTCCTCCCAGGTGAGGTGCTTGGGCTTCGGCATCAGCTGGTTGGACTTGACCAGCGCGACCTCGGCGAGGCCGCCGTAGTTGGTCTCGAAGCCCCAGATCCGCTGCTCGGGGTCGAGCATGGTGTCGTTGTGGCCGTCGGCGCTCTCCAGCTCGACGCTGAGACAGTGGGCGACCACCTGGTCGCCGGCCTTCCAGGCGTGCACGCCCGGCCCGGTGCGCAGCACCACACCGGCCAGGTCGGAGCCGACCACGTGGAACGGCTGGTCGTGGCGGGAGGCCTCGGGGCTGACGCGGCCATAGCGCTCCAGGAAGGAGAAGGTGGAGACCGGCTCGAAGATCGAGCTCCACACGGTGTTGTAGTTGACCGCGCTCGCCATCACTGCGACCAGAGCCTCACCCGGGCCGAGCTCGGGGAGGGCGATCTCGTCCAGGTGCAGGGACTTGCGCGGGTCCTTGTCGCGGCTGTCCTGGCCCGCGAACATCTCCTGCTCGTCCTTGTGGAGCGTGATCGCGCGATACGACTCGGGGAGCTTCAGCGCTGCGTATTCGGCGGCGCTGGTCCCCTCGTTGAGGATCGCGTCGAGGATTTCCTTCATGGCTGGCCTCCGGCGGCGTACCTGCTGAGGGAAGCAGGGTGCGTCTGGGGAACGGGCGGTCTGGGCGGTGCGTGGAGGTCGCCGGGAGCGGACACCGGCTGGTCCAGGGGCGGGGTTCAGTCGCTGAGCTGGGGTGGTCGGCAGTTCAGTTGGAGCTGGCTGTCGCGAGCTGTGAGCTGTGCTTCGAGCTTGCGGCCTGCGCAGGGGTGGCGCGCGGGCGGTGGTCACGGCGCGCCGGGTGGGGAGCCACGGCGCCGCGACCAGTGAGTAACAACGTACTGGCACCCTGTGCCACTCGTAAAGACACTGCGTGCCAACATTTGCATCGAGTGTCACGTGAGTGTCGTCACGTTGCAACACGACGGCAACACGACGGAAGGGCCCCGTGCCGAGTGCGGCGCGGGGCCCTTCGTTGACCTTGTCTTTGAAGCCGTTTACCGGCTCCGGCCTGCGATTATTTCTGCTGCTACTGGCCCGTCGACTGGGTGAGCGCGGTGCGGATGCTGGCCACCACCTCGTCCAGCGGGGCGTCCGTGCGGGTGACCGTGATGACGATCTCGCCGGACCCGGTGCTGGGCGTGCTGACCGAGCCGATGGCACTGGGTGCCACTGACGGTGTCGCCCGCTTGGTGCTGAGATCGCCCCAGAAGGTCCGCCGGATCGCCTCGAAGGCGTGGTCCAACTGGGGTTCCACCTCGCCCCGCCCGCCGGCCCGCAACCAGCGCCGCAGCACGTGGTTGTGGGCGGCGACCACGGCCGCCGCCGAGACCTCGGCCAGCATCGCGTCGTCGCCCTGGTCGGTGTCGAACCGGCCCAGCAGGTAGCGGGTGAAGAGCCGCTCGTAGCGGGCGACCACGGCGATCTCCCGCTCGCGCAGCGTCGGCACCTGGCGGATCAGCCGGTAGCGGGCCACCGAGACCGAGGGGGTCGCCGCGTACATCCGCAGCACCTCCTTGATGCCCCGGCAGACCACGTCCAGCGGATGCTCCGTCGGCTCCGCGCTGGCCAGCAGGTCGGCCACCTGGACCAGGGTGTCGTCGTGGTCCGGGAAGATCGCCTCCTCCTTGGACCGGAAGTACCGGAAGAAGGTGCGCCGGGCCACGCCCGCCGCGGCGGCGATCTGGTCGACCGTCGTCTCCTCGTAGCCCTGGCTCGCGAACAGCTCCATGGCCGCGGCGGCCAGCTCCTGACGCATCAGCTGCCGCTGGGCGGTCGCCGCCCGGCGCACCGGGCTGCCGCCGTTGGCTTGGACAGTCCCGCCCGTGCTCTGCGGTCCCGCCTGCGCCAGCTGCTGCTCTTCGGTGCTCATGACGGGAAGGCTACCTGCCCTCATCGACGCGCGTGGTCGCGGAAGCCGCGGCCGGTCTTGCGGCCGAGGCAGCCCGCCGTCACCAGGTGCTCCAGCAGCGGCGCGGGCGCCAGGCCCGGCTCGCGGAACTCGGTGTGCAGCACCTTCTCGATCGTCAGCGAGACGTCCAGACCGACCACGTCCAGCAGCTCGAACGGGCCCATCGGGTAGCCGCAGCCCAGCTTCATCGCGGTGTCGACATCGTCGACGGAGGCGTAGTGCTCCTCGATCATCCGCACCGCGTCGTTCAGGTACGGGAAGAGCAGCGCGTTGACGATGAACCCGGCCCGGTCGCCGCACTCCACCGGGTGCTTGCGCACCTTGGTGCAGAGGTCGAGCACGGTCGCGGTGACGTCCTCGGCGGTCAGCACCGTGGAGACCACCTCGACCAGCTTCATCGCCGGGGCGGGGTTGAAGAAGTGCATGCCGATCACGTCCTGCGGACGGCCGGTGGCCGTCGCGCACTGGATCACCGGCAGCGAGGAGGTGGTGGTCGCCAGCACCGCGCCCGGCTTGCAGATCTTGTCCAGCGTGGCGAAGAGCTCGCGCTTGACGGTCAGGTCCTCGGCGACGGCCTCCATGGCCAGGTCGACGCTGTGCAGGTCCTCGTAGCTGCCGCTCGCCGTGACCCGGGCCAGCGCCGCGTCGCGGTCGTCCTCGGCGAGGCGGCCCTTGCTGACCATGCGGTCCAGCGACTTCTGGATCGCGGCCTTGGCCTTGTCGGCCTTCTCCTGGGTGCGGGCGACGAGGGTGACGTCGTAGCCGGACTTGGCGAAGACCTCGGCGATGCCGGTCGCCATGGTGCCGGAGCCGCAGACGCCGACGCTGCGCACCTCGCGCCCGGCGACGCGGACCGTGGCGGCGGCGTTCTCCTCGGCGACGATCTGCGAGCTGCCGGGCGCCGCGTAGGTGTAGAAGCCGCGACCGGACTTGCGGCCGAGCAGCCCGGCGGCGGTCAGCTGACCCAGGATCGGCGCGGGCGCGTGCAGACGGTCGTGCGACTGCGCGTACATCGCCTCCAGCACGGTGCGCGCGGTGTCGATGCCGATCAGGTCAAGCAGCGCCAGCGGGCCCATCGGCAGGCCGCAGCCGAAGCGCATGGCCGCGTCGATGTCCTCGCGGCTGGCGTAGCGCGACTCGAACATCGCGGCGGCCTGGTTGAGGTAGGCGAAGAGCAGGCCGTTGACGATGAACCCGGCCCGGTCCCCGGCGGCCACCGGCGACTTGCCCAGCGAACGGGCGAACTCGGCGGCGTCCTCGGCGGTCTGCGCGCCCGTCAGCACCGTGCGGACCACCTCGACCAGCTGCATCACCGGCGCGGGGTTGAAGAAGTGCAGGCCCAGCACGCGCTCGGGGCGGGCGGTGGCGGCCGCGATCCGGGTGACGGAGAGGGCGGTGGTGCCGGTGGCGAGCACGGTCTCCGGCGGGCAGATCTTGTCCAGCTGCGCGAACAGGTCCCGCTTCAGCTCCAGCTGCTCGGGCACCTCCTCGATCACCAGCTGCGCCTCGGCGGCGGCGGTCAGGTCGTCGGTGACCCGGATCCGGGACAGCAGCCCGGTGCGCTCGTCCTCGGTCAGGTGCTCGCGACGGACGTGGTGGGCGGTGGCCTCCTCGATCCGCACCCGGGCGGCGTGCGCCTCGGCGGGGGAGGCCTCGATCCCGATCACCTGCCGTCCGCTGCGGGCGACGATCTCGGCGATCCCGGCACCCATAGTGCCGAGGCCGACGACGGCGACGGTGGGGAAGACAGAGCTGTTGGCGGGGACGTTCTCAGTCATGGCGTGACTCCTGGGAAGCAGGGAGTACGCCGCAGTCGTTCCGCTCCGACGCGGCGGCTGAAGAAAGTGAAGACGTTGAAGAACACCCACGGCGCGACTGAAGGACCGTGGTCAAGAACATCGTGAGGCGTCTACGCCGAGGGCGCAGGCTCAGCGTGCTGTGACACCCGAACGCTCCGTCGCGGCGGCTCCCAACGCCGACGGAGGTGGTGCAGCCACGATACCCCGGTTACCCCGCGGTAGGAAGAGTGGGCGCTGAACGGAGGTGATGACCTCGACGGGGATTCGGTACTGTCCGGGCCGACTAGATGACAAGGGGGGTTTGATGACCGAGACACCGCCACCGGTCCCACCTGTTCCACCCGTTCCGCCCGCGCCCGCGGCACCTGAGGTGCCGGCCGCGTCCGGGATGCCGGAGGCGCCGCCCGAGCCCGTCGTGGCGCAGCCGGTGCAACAACCGTGGCCGCAGCCGCAGCTACAGCCGGTGCAGGGCCAGACCCACGGCCCGTTGATCTACCCGTGGGCAGTCGGGTACCAGCCGGAGCCGGTCTCCGGTTGGGACGGGAAGGCGATCGCCTCCTTCGTCCTCGGAGTGCTCGGTGTGTTCCCGCTCAGCATGATCTTCGGAATCCTCGCCCTGGTCGGCGTCGGCCGCACCCGGCGGCGGGGCAAGGGGCTGGCGATCGCGGGCGTGATCCTGTCGAGCCTGCAGACCGTGGCCGTCGGGATCGTGGTCCTGCTGGTCCTCCTGTACCAGTCGGCGCCGGTCCGGTACCCCAGCTCCTCGGGCGCGGCCGCACCGGCCGCCGGCGTCCCGGTCGACCAACTCCCGCTCGGCACGTGCTTCGACGTGCCCAACGGCATCGACGGATCGACGTACCTGGTGAACCCCGTGCCCTGCAGTGGGCAGCACGACCGGCAGCTCTTCGCGCGGGACGTCATGAGCGGCCCGTATCCCGGGCTGGACGCGGACAAGCTGCAGAGCACGCTGGACTGTGACCGGCTCGCGTACGCCGATCTGGTCGACCCGATGGGCCTGGCGGCCCAGAGCGCGGTCATCTGGTCCTACTACCCCGACGAGTCCCAGTGGACGGGCGTGCCCGAGATCTGGTGCACCATTGCCGGGTACGGCGGAAGCGGTCCGCTCACCGGTGACTTGGAGCCGCTGAAGTCCCACTTCACCGCACCGCAGCTCGCCTTCCTGGATCTGGTCCGCCCGACCGCCGTGCTCCGCGCCGAGGTGAACGACATCTCTTCTCTCGACTGGGCTCAGGGGCGTGCCGTCGCCGCCCAACTGGCCGCCGCGGACCGGGCCGAGTCGCAGCAGGTCACCGGTCCGAGCGCCACGCAGACCGTCTTCACCGGACAGTTCCGGCAGCAGGCGGCCCTCGAACTGGCCCAGGACGACAGGGTCGAGGCATCCGACGCCCAGGTCCTGGCTCGCGCCGCCTCTGAGCAGGACTGGACGGCGGCGATGAAGCTGCTGCAGGACGACGGGGTCCCGAGCGACCTGCTGACCCTTCGCGTCAACCTCGGCCTGGGCGACTAGGACCTCGCCGTGCGCCTCTTCGGCCGGGTCGAGGCCGTCGTCACCGAGTAGCCGCCCAGGCCTGGAGGCGGTGCCAGGCCTCCAGACCGTCCGGGACGACGTCCCAGCCGGGCAGTGTGGCGGCGAGCTGATCCGGTGTCAGGAAGGCGTGCCAGGCGACCTCCTCGACCTGCGGGGCGACCTCGACCGGGGTGCGGGCGCGGTAGACGGCGGAGAACCAGCTGTGGTCCGGGCTCTCGTAGAGGAAGGTGAAGAGGTGCTCCGGCCGGATGCCGGTGACCCCGAGCTCCTCCTCGGCCTCGCGCTTCGCCGCCGCGTCGTAGGACTCGCCCGCGTCCACCACGCCGCCCACGAAGACGTCGTACATCGACGGGAAGACGATCTTCTGCGGCGTGCGCCGGTGCACGAAGATCCGGCCGTCGTCGTCCGTGGCGAGGATGAAGACGCAGCGGTGGCGCAGCCTGCGGTCCATCACCTCGCGGCGGGTGGCCTGACCGACGACGTTGTCCTCGGCGTCCACGACGTCGAGGATCTCGTCCTCGTTGAGAGGGGCCTGGTTCTCGGTCATGCCAGGGATCATGCCAGGCGTCATGCCGGCAGGGCCCCGCCGATCTCGCGCGCGACCTCGCGCAGATGCGTGTGCAGACCGCGGTACGGCGACTCGGCCGCGCCCGGCAGCCACTCCTTCCTGACCTTCGCCACGGCGGTGTAGTTGGTGTCGCAGACGTTGGCCAGCGGCGACTCCACCGCCTGGCTGAGGAACTGGTACGCGTCCATCGACGAGAAGCCGTAGTCCCGTACCAGCCACTGCACCAGGTCGAGTTGGGCGATCCGGAAGGCGTCCTCCAGCGGGCGGGCCGAGCCGGTGGAGATCAGGTGGGTGTCGGATTCGATGCGCGGCCAGGGCGTCGCCACACCCTTCAACAGTTCGACGAGCACGACCGTGTTCATCGCGCACTCGACCGCCACGCCGCAGGTCTCGCCCTCGCCCTGGCGGGCATGGCCGTCGCCCAGGCTCAGCAGCGCGCCGTCGACGTTGACGCCGAGATAGCAGGTGACGCCCGCACGCATCTCCGGAGTGTCGAGGTTGCCGCCGTGGGCGTCGGGCACGAGGGCCGAGCGGACCTCCAGGTTGGCGGGGGCCACACCGACGGTGCCGTGCATGGGATCCATCGGCAGGTCGAGGACCAGGTCGCTGTCGTGCGCGGTGAACCGGCAGAGGCGGGCGGCACGGTCCAGCTCCCAGATCCAGACCCGCTCCGGCAGCGGGTCCTGGAGCGTGGCGGTGGCGTGGGTGGAGGTCAGCGCTCCGAAGAGCGGGACCGTGGTGGACGCCGCCCAGTCGCGGGACGGCTCGACGGAGACGAAGTGCACCGCGACCGTGTCGCCGGGTTCCGCGCCCTCGACCCAGAACGGCCCGGTCTGCGGGTTGAGGAAGGGGAACTCGCACACCTCCGACACCAGCGTCCGCTCGGAGGTCACCCGTCCGGCGAAGCAGTCCTCGGTCGTCAGGTCCAGCACCGTCCCGGGCGCGATCCGCGCCACCGGCGCGGCGCCGCCGAAGGTCCACGCGTACTCGTCGGGTTTGGGACGCACCGTCAGGATCCGGCGCTCGCGCGATCCGTCGGTGGTCCATTTCGTCGCTCCATCGGTCATGTCGCCAAGATGGCAGTGCCGCGCGCCCGGCCACCAGAGGGCGGAGGCGATCGGTCGATGTGGTTGGCTTGGCGCGCAGCATTCCTGCATCGGTTCCCCCGCAATCCCAAGCACCAGTACACCCCCGTCAGGAGCACGTCATGGGTCAGGTCTACGCCGTCACCGAGCGCGTGGTGGACGCGTCGCCCGAGCAGGTCTTCGACGCCGTCGCCGACTACGAGAAGGTCCGGCCCACCCTGCTGCCGCAGCAGTACAGCGAGTACCAGGTCCGCGAGGGCGGCCGTGGCGCGGGCACGGTCGTGCACTGGAAGCTCCAGGCGACCGAGAAGCGCGTGCGCGACTGCCTCTTCACCGTCACCGAGCCGTCCTCCGGCCGCCTGGTGGAGACGGACGCCAACTCCTCCATGGTCATCACCTGGACGGTCACCCCGGCGGGCGAGGGCAAGTCGAAGGTCGTCATCGAGACCACCTGGCAGGGCGCGGGCGGCATCGGCGGCTTCTTCGAGCGCACCTTCGCGCCCAAGGGTCTGAACCGGATCCACGACGAGGTCCTGAACCGTCTCGCCGCGGCCGTCTGAGGCCCTGTCCCACCGTTCTGCACGGCTCTGCGAGCGCGCTCCAAGCTGCTCGCCCCTGAGGGTGAATCTGACGCCTGATCGGTGAGCGGACATGTCGACTTGGCGTCACATCCGTGCAGGTGACGCCGGACCGGCGCGGTTGATGTGATGATCGTGCCGGTCCGGTCAATCGGTGCAAGCTGCAAGGATTCCGGCATGTCCGTGATCGAAGCAGCACCCGAACGGGCCGAAACCGCACCCGAATTCGTGTCTGTCGAGCGGGTGTCGGGCGGACCGGCGCCGGTCCCCGCGGTGCGGGTCCGGCTGGTCTTCGTCGGGCTGATGCTGGCCCTGCTGCTGGCCGCGCTCGACCAGACCATCGTCGCCACCGCGCTGCCGCGGATCGTCGGCGACCTCCACGGACTGAGCAGGATGTCCTGGGTGGTCACCGCCTATCTGCTGGCGTCCACGGTCGGCCTGCCGGTCTACGGCAGGCTCGGCGACCTCATCGGCCGCAAGCCGGTCTTCCAGTTCGCCATCGTGGTCTTCCTGGTCGGCTCCGCGCTGTCCGGCTCCGCGCACAGCATGACCGACCTGATCGTCTCCCGCACGGTCCAGGGCATCGGCGGCGGCGGGCTGATGATCGGCGTCCAGGCGATCATCGCCGACGTCGTCAGCCCGCGTGAGCGGGGCCGCTACATGGGCCTGATCGGCGCGGTCTTCGGGCTCTCCTCGGTCGCCGGTCCGCTGCTCGGCGGCTGGTTCACCGACGGGCCCGGCTGGCGCTGGTGCTTCTGGGTCAACCTCCCGTTGGGAGCGCTGGCGCTGCTGGTGGTCACCCTGGTGCTGCCGCGCGCCCTCGGACAGAGCACATCAGGTGCTCGGTACCGCGAACTCGACTGGCTCGGGGCGCTGTTGCTCGCCGCCGTCGGCACCTGCCTGGTGCTGGCGACCAGTTGGGGCGGCAGCACCTACGCCTGGGGTTCGCCGACGATCCTGGGGCTGATCGGCGGCTCGGCGCTGGGCCTGGTGCTGTTCGCGCCCGTCGAACTGTGGGTGGAGCGACGCGGCGGTGCGCCCGTCATTCCGCTGCGGCTGTTCCGGGACAACGTCTTCACCGTCTCCGGCCTGATCAGCGTGGTCGTCGGCGTCGCGCTCTTCGGCGCGGCCAGCTACCTGCCCAGCTTCCTGCAGATGGTGGACGACGCCAGCGCCACCGACTCGGGACTGAAGATGCTGCCGATGATGGGCGGCATCGTGGTGGCGTCGATCGCCTCCGGCCAGCTGATCAGCCGGTACGGGCGCTACAAGATCTACCCGCTGGCCGGCGGCGCGCTCTCCACGGTCGGCATGGTGCTGCTCGGCCGGCTCAGCGCCCACAGCTCCTTCGCGGTGCAGAGCCTGGCCATGGCCGTGCTGGGGCTCGGCGTCGGCCTGGTGCTGGCGGTGCTGGTCCTCGCGGTGCAGAACTCGGTCGAGCCGAGGGACATCGGCGCGGCCACCTCGGCCAACAACTACCTGCGGCAGATCGGCGGTTCGATCGGCGCGGCGGTCTTCGGCACGATCTTCGCGTCCCGCTTCGACCACCAGTTGGCGCAGCGCGGCCTGCCGCGCAACGACTCGATCACCCCGGCCCTCGTCCACGCCCTGCCCGCGCCGCTGCGCAGCGGCTACGTGGACGCCTTCGCGGCGGCGATGCCGCGCGTCTTCCTCTACCTGGCGCCGGTGCTGGCGCTGGGCTTCGTCCTGGCCTTCCTGCTGAAGGAGAAACCCTTGGTCACCCACGCCGCACCGGAGGATTTCGGCTCGGAGAGCTTCACGCCCGAGTCCGTTCCGCAGCAGTCGGCTTCGATGCCGTTGACGGGCACCCCCGTCACCGGCTCGGTGCTGCAGCCCGACCGGGTCGGGGTCGCGCGTGCCGTGCTGACGCTGGTGGACATGGACGGGCGGCAGATCGCCCGCACCAGCAGCGGCGGCGACGGCCGCTGGGTGCTGGCCGCTCCGCGCAACGGCAACTACGTGCTGATCGCCGCGGCCCCCGGCCACCAGCCGCAGGCGGTGACGGTGAGCGTCGGCGGCCGACCGGTGGAGGTCGACGTCGTCCTCGGCGGCACGGGACGCCTGAGCGGCGCGATCCGCAGCGCGGAGGGGGCGCCCGTCGCGGAGGCGTCGGTCACGCTGACCGACCCGCACGGCGAGGTCGTCGCCAGCGCGCACGCCGACGCGGACGGCGCGTACGCGTTCCGGGACCTGGTCTCGGGCGTCTACACACTGACCGTCAGCGCGCGGGCCTACCGCCCTGCCGCGCTCGCCGTCGACGTCGCGCCGAGCGGCGAGACCCGGCAGGACGTCACCCTCGCGGGCAGCGGGACGCTGCGCGGCACCGTCCGCACGTCGCTCGGCCGCGCGGTGGCCGACGCCCGCGTCACGCTGATGGACGCCTCCGGCGCGGTGGTCGCTGCCGCGACGACGGGCGAGGACGGATTGTTCCGTTTCACGGACCTGGAACCGGGCGAGTACACCGTGATCGCGGCGGGCTACCCGCCGGTCGCCACGGCGCTCCGCTTGGAGGACGGCCACACGGAACGCGACCTGCACCTCTCCCACCGCCTGGACGACTAGCGGGCAAGTCGGGGACAAGGGGACGTTGCACTACCAGGGGCGCGGGGAACTACGCGACAAGCCACCCACGCAGGTAGAACCCCGAACGCGCAGGGCCATCCGCACCGGGTGGATTCTCGCGCAGTTCCCCGCGCCCCTGGGTGTTGCAACTACCTGCGGCAGCGAAAGCAGTGGCTTGTCGCGCCCACGCGGCGGAGCCGCAGATCAGCACAGCCCCGGGCTCCTGGTAGTGCAACGGACCCGGTCGGCGTAACGGTCCGTGAAGATCCTGTGACGGTCCCCGGCGGTCCAACGCCGTCGGAGTCACCGAAGTGACGCCTGCTCACCCAAGCAGGTACAAGAATCCTCCGTCCGGGTGAGCGTCGGAGAAAACCTCCTGTCCACCGGCATATGTTGCGCGACGTGCCCAGTTGTGAACCCTTGACGATCCTTCATGTATCGCAGCCCGTCGACGGCGGCGTCGCCCAGGTCGTGGCCGACCTGGTGCGGGGTCAGGTCGCCGACGGGCACGACGTGGTGGTGACGTGCCCGTGTCCGGAGGGTGGTCGACTCGGGCGGGAGGCCGTGGCGGCCGGCGCGCGGCTCGTGCCGTGGAGCGCCGAGCGCGGTCCGGGGCCGGGGCTGCCGCAGGAGATCGCCGCGCTGCGCAAGGTCGTTGGCGAGGCGCGGCCGGACCTGGTCCATCTGCACAGCTCCAAGGCCGGCCTCGCCGGCCGACTGGCGATCCGCGGGCGGATCGCCACCGTGTTCCAGCCGCACGCCTGGTCGTTCGAGGCGGTGTCGGGGCCCACGGCCCGCATGACCGAGCGGTGGGAGCGCTGGGCGACGCGCTGGAGCGACCGGCTGGTCTGCGTCAGCGCCGAGGAGCGGGCCCGCGGCCAGGCCGTGGGGCTCGGCGGACGGTGGGCGCTGGTGCCCAACGGCATCGACCTGGAGCGGTACGACCCCAAGGGCCTGCCCTCCCGGCAGCGCGCCCGTCGGGCGCTGGGGCTGACCCAGCACGCGCCGCTGGCGGTGTGCGTCGGGCGGCTCTGCCGGCAGAAGGGGCAGGACCTGCTGCTCCGGGCCTGGGGCGAGGTGCTGGCCGAGCTGCCGCACGCGCGGCTCGCGCTGGTCGGGGACGGGCCGGACCGGGGCGCGCTGGAGGACTGCGCGGCGACGCTTCCGGTGCCGGAGAGTGTCGTCTTCGCGGGTCGGGTGGACGATCCGCGCCCCTGGTACATGGCGGGTGACGTGATGGTGCTGCCCTCGCGGTGGGAGGGCATGGCGCTGGCTCCGCTGGAGGCGATGGCCTGTGGCCGCCCGGTGGTGCTCTCGGATGTGGCGGGCGCACGCGAATGTCTGGGCGAACAGCAATTCCCCGTTCCCGTCGGCGACACCCGAACGCTCGCCACGTCGCTCACCCGGCTGCTCTCCGACCAGTCGCTCTGCGCGGAGCTCGGGCGTCGGTCCCGCGTGCGGACGGCGGAGCGTCATGATCTGCGTGCCACACGGATGTTGATGGCGCAGACGTACGACGCCGTGCTCCAGTCGCGTCGCGTTCCGGCGCCCGCCGGTCCGGTCGGGACGGCCGCGACAGCCGTCGGTCGACGGATCGGAAAGTCTGACTAATCGTCAACGGTGTGAAGACCGCCCGCCGCTGTGAGTATTCCAGCAGAAATTCTGTAATGTCCTATTTGCCTGCTTCATTCCTTTCTCCGTGAGACGGCATGGGTGCCGCTCGCGGCGGCAGGTGCTACCTCCGTCAGGGGAGTACGTGCGCGGATGACCACCATCGACAACGAGGAACTGCCTGCGGGCATGGGGGCTGTCGGCCTGGCCCCCGCCCGTCGGCAGGGTCCGGGAGTCTCCTCCGCGGCGAGCTCCCCGGCCGTCCGGGGTGGAACCGGCATCCCCGCCGCGTTGCTCGCCGTCGACGTCGTGGCTGCTCTGGGGGCGCTGGCGCTGGTGCTGCCGGGCGACGCGGCCGCCACTCTGCGGGCCGCCTGCGGGCTGCTTCCGGTGCTCGTGCTGATGTACTCCTCCGGTGGGCAGTACCGGCTCCGGCTGGCCCCCTCGGTACTGGACGAACTGCCCGGCCTGGCCGGGCGGGCGGCCATCGCCCTCTCGTTCGCGTTGACCCTCGAACGCTGTCTGCAGACCTACCTGCTGCCGTTCGCGCTGCCGACCTCCATCCCGGCCGACGCCCGGGTGCTGGGCGCGCTGCTGCTGTGCCACCTGGTGCTCGACTCGGTCGGCCGCGCCCTCGTCTACCGCGCCGTGCGCACGCATCGCCGTCGCTCCCCCCGACCGACGCTGATCGCGGGCGCGGGGCACGTCGGCCAGCGGATCGCGGGGGCGCTGCTGGAGCACCCCGAGTACGGGCTGCGTCCGGTCGGCTTCATCGACCCGGACCCGATCTTCCTGCCCGCCGACTCCACCATGCCGGTCCTGGGCGGCCCGGACGCACTGGTGCGCGAGCTGCCCCTGCGCGGCATCCGCGACGTGATCCTCACCAGCGGCGGCATGGACGACGAGCGGTCCGCGCAGATGCTGCGGACCAGCACCGACTTCGGCTGCGACGTCTGGTTCGTGCCGGGCTTCCCCGACTACGGGGCGTTCGAGCACGGCGGACGGCGCACGGCCGTCGGGGACCACCTCTGGGGGTTCCCTTGCCTGCGGCTCGGCAGCAGCCCGATGCACCGGCCCAGTTGGGCGCTGAAGCGCGCCGCCGACCTCTGCTTCGCGGGCGTCGGGCTGCTGTTGTCCTCCCTGGTCCTGCTGGCCTGCGCGATCGCCGTGCGGGCCGAGGGCGGACCGGGAGTGATCTTCCGTCAGGAACGCGTCGGCCTGGACGGGCGGACCTTCACCCTGTTCAAGTTCCGCACCCTGCGGCCGGTGGACGAGCACGAGTCCTCGACGCGCTGGAACATCGCCCACGACGACCGGCTCGGCCCCGTCGGGCGGTTCCTCCGCCGCACCTCGCTCGACGAACTGCCGCAGCTGTGGAACGTGGTGCGCGGCGAGATGAGTCTGGTCGGCCCGCGTCCCGAGCGCCCCTACTTCGTCATGCGGTTCGCCCAGGCCTACCCGCGCTACCGCGAGCGGCACCGCGTCCCCGTCGGGCTGACCGGGTTCGCCCAGGTCAACGGGCTGCGCGGGGACACCTCCATCGAGGACCGGACCCGGTTCGACAACTACTACATCGACAGCTGGAGCCTGTGGCAGGACGTCAAGATCCTGCTCCGCACGGTGCTCGCGGTGCTGCGGACGGACGGGAGCTGAGAGTGCACCTGGCTGAGAGGGTGCAGGGTCTCACGGTGCGGGGCTTCGGTTTGTGCGGGAGTACCTTCCGGGGGTTCACCCTGCGGGGACTCGCCCTACGGTGGGGCGCCGTGCGGCCGGCCCACCTGGTCGCCCTGACCGTGGTCCTGGTCTGCGTACCGCCGGGCAACCAGGACGTGACCGCACAGGTCCACGTGACCCCGGCGGACGTCGGCTCGCTCGCGCTGGTCGCGATCACGCTGCCGTGGGCGCTGTGGCGGCGCACCCGGTTCATGCCGCTCCGGGCCGCCGTGTTGAGCGCGGCGACGCTGGTCGGCGTCGGGGTGGCGACGGCCGCCTCGCAGGACCCGCACACCAGCCTCTCCGGCTTCGTCCGGTTCGTCCAGATCTTCGTGGTGGTGCCCGCGGCCGTGCTCTACGCCGTCCGCGACCGGCGCGACCTGCGGCTGGTCTTCGGCGCGTTCGCGGCGGCGGCGCTGCTGGAGGGCGCGCTCGGCGTCTCGCAGTACCTGACCGGCACCGGCGCCTCCTACGCGGGCGGCGACCAGCGGGCGGTCGGCACCTTCGGGGCGCAGGACGTGATGGCGATGTCCGTGGTGGTCAGCTTCGGGCTGCTCGCCGCGCTCGGGCTGGCCCTGGAGGCCCGTCGGGAGCAGCGGACCGTGCCGATGCGCTGGTGGTCGCTGACCGCACTGGCGTTGAGCGTTCCGCTGGCACTGTCGTTCAGCCGTGGCAGCTGGATCGCCACCGGCGTGGCGGTGACCGTGGTGCTGCTGCTCACCGACGTCCGGCTGCTGCTGCGCTGCGTGGTCGTGGCGACGGCGGCGGGCGTGGTGCTGCTCGGCGGGCTGGCCGCGGGCGGTGTGGTGAAGATGGGGGGACCGGACGGCGGCCAGGCCTCGGTGACGGCCCGTCTGGCCAGCATCGGCTCGGTCACCGGGGCCGCCGACCACTCGGTGACCGACCGCTACGACCTGTGGACCACCGCCGAACGCATCTGGCGGGCGCACCCGGTCACCGGCGTCGGGCCGAAGGAGTTCCCCGCCTTCCGCGACGCCTCCGCGCCGCTGCGGCTCTCGTCCGGCTCCGACACCGGCGGCGCGGGCGCGGCGTACTCGCGCGAGCCGCTGCTGTCGCCGCACAACATGTACCTGCTGGTGCTGAGCGAGCAGGGCCTTCTCGGGCTGACCTGCTTCGGCGCGCTGCTGCTCGGCACCGCTCTCGGCTGCTGGCGCAATCCGGCCGTGCTCGGGCTGCTGGTCTGGCAGTTGGTCGACTTCCTCTACGCCGACATCGGCGGCACCACCACCGTGCTGATCTCCGTGCTGCTGGGCCTCTGCGCCGGGGTGGGCACACGGCCCGGACCGCTGGCGATCCCGTCGCCGCGCTCCGCCCTGACCCGAAGGGAGGCGTCGGCCCGATGACCACGGCTACCGAAGCCCCGCCGCCCGCACCGGCACCCGACGCACCGGCCCCCGCACCGACGCGCTCCTTCGTCGCCCGGGCGTTCGGCGTCACCGCGCTGTTCAGCGCGCTCGGCTCGATCCTGGGGCTGCTGCGCGACCTGCTGCTGGCCCGCTTCTACGGCGCGGGCTCTGCCACGGACGCCTTCCTGGTCGCCTGGACCGTGCCGGAGACGGCCGCGCCGCTGCTGATCGAGGACGGGATGGCGTTCCTGACCGTCCCCGCCTTCAGCGCCGCGCTGGCCGCCCGCGGGAAGCAGGGTGAGCAGGCGGTGTCCGGGGAGGCCGCCGCCGAAGCCCAGGAGGTCGACCAGGTCCGGGCGTTGGTCGCGGCGACGCTGCCGCCGCTGGCGCTCGCGCTGGCGCTGCTCTCCGCGGTGACCGCGATCGGCGCGCCGGTGCTGGTGCGCCTGCTCGCGCCCGGGCTGGCCGATCCGCAGCTCGCCGTCGTCTGCACCCGGCTGACCGCCGTCACCGTGCTGCCGTTCGGCCTCACCGGCTACCTCAGCGCCGGACTCCGCTCGCACCACCGCTTCACCGGGCCCGGCGCGGTCTACATCGCGTACAACTCCGGGATCCTCGGCGTGATGCTGCTGCTCCACGGCAGCCTCGGAGTTCGCGCCGCGGCGGGCGGCGTGGCGCTCGGCAGCCTGCTGATGACGGCGGTGCTGCTGCCGCCGTTCGCCCGGCACGTCAGCCGGTTGACGTGGCGTCGGCCGCGCGGAGCGGGCGCGGCCGGGGCGGCGACGTCCGGCGGGCCGGTGCTCAGCCCGATGGCGCTGCTGCCGATCGTGCTGTTCACGCTGACCCGGCAGTCGCAGATCTTCGTCGAGCGGTTCATCGGCTCCACGCTGCCGCCGGGCACCATCTCGGAGCTCAACTACGCCGAGAAGGTCGCCCAGAACGTCATGATCATCGGGATCCTGGTCTGCACGGTCACCTTCCCGATGATCGCCAGGGCGCTGGCCGAGGGCGACGTCCAGCGCGCGCGCCAGCGCGTCGAGGCCGACCTGTCCGTGGTCGGCGCGGTGGTGCTGGCCGGGACGGTGGTGTTGGTGGCCTGCGCGCCGCAGGTGGTCGGTGTGCTGTTCGAGCGCGGCGCGTTCACCGCACAGGACGCCGCGGCGACGGCGTCGCTGATGCGCGTCTACAGCCTCGGACTGCTGGCGCAGGGCCTGGTCGGCGCGCTGATCCGACCGTTTCTCGCCGCTCGTCCGGCCGTCGGCTTCGGCCCGGGCGTCGCGGTCGACGGGACGCAGCGGCACACCGCACGGCCGTTGGACCGCACCGACTGGTACCCGATCGCCGCGATGGCCCTCGGGCTGCTGGTCAACATCGTGGTCGCCGTCGGGGCAACCCCCTTCGTCGGCGCCCTCGGCCTGGCCGCGGGCAACGCCGCCGGGATCAGCCTCACTGCCGTGCTGCTGCTGCACGCGCTGCGCACGCGCGGCATTCCGGTGCGGACGCACACCGTTCTGGGCGGCCAGCTGCGGCTCGTCCTGGCCGCCGCCGGGGCCACCGTCCCGGCTTGGCTGGCCGCCAACATCCCCGGCGTGGACGCGTTCGGGAACCTGCCGCCGCTGCTGCTCGGAGCGGTCACGGGCTTGCTTTTCTTCCTCGCTCTGGCGGGGGCGCTGCGCGCTCCCGGCGTGAGCGACGTGCTGGCCGGACTGCGCGGACGGCTGGCCTCGCGGCCGACCGTCGTGCGCCCGCGCGGCGCAGAGATCGAACATGCGACGGGAGAGTCTGATGGTTGCTGAACCGCTGCAGGACGAACGGCCGTTGGCGCAGCAGAGGGGGAACGTGGTCCAGGCTGAGCGCACCGAAGATGTCGAGGGCACCGAAGGCGTCGAGCGCGCGGAGGGTTTCGCCGGCAGGCCGCCGTGGACGCTGATGTACCACTCGGTCGACTCGGACGAGCAGGACCCGTACCTGCTGACCGTCTCCCCGGAACGATTCGCCCGGCAGATGGACTGGCTGCACCGGCGCAAGCTGCGCGGCGTCGCGATGAGCGAGCTGCTCCGCGCCCACGCCGAAGGCGCCGCCGCCGGGTTGGTCGGACTGACCTTCGACGACGGCTACGCGGACTTCCCGCGCGAGGTGGTGCCGGTACTGCGCCGCCACGGCTTCACCGCGACCGCCTACGTCGTCGCCGGACGGATGGGCGGCCACAACGCCTGGGACGCGGACGCCCCGCGCAAGCCGCTGGTGACGATCGCGCAGGTCCGGGCCATGGCCTCGGCCGGGGTGGAGATCGGCTCGCACTCGCTCAGCCACCGCCGGATGAAGGGCCTGCCCGCCGAGGAGCTGGCCCTGGAGACCCGCCGCAGCAAGGAACTGCTGGAGTCGGTGGTGGAGGCCCCGGTCGCCGGTTTCTGCTACCCGTACGGTCTGTTCGACGACGCAGCGATCGGCGCGGTCCGCGAGGCCGGGTACGGCTACGGCGTCGGCATCGGCCACCACGCCGGGACCAGCCGCTGGGCGCTGCCGCGCTGCTACGTCGGCCAGCGGGACGGCGGTCTGCGCCTGCGTGCCAAGCGCGTACGCCACGCGGTGCGGGGTATCGGATGGTGACGATGCGTCAGGCCGGTGCGGATCAGCCCGGCCCCGAGCGGGTCCGTGCCGAGCGCCCGCTCCGGGTGCTCCATGTGATCACCGGCCTGCGGGCAGGCGGCGCCGAGCAGCAACTGCGGCTGCTGCTGCGGCACCTGCCCACCGCCGGGCCGGGCGCGGTCCACTGCGAGGTGGTCCAGCTCTGCGCATCGGGACCGGACCCCGGCACGGTCGCCGTCGGCCTGCGCGCCGACGGGATCACCGTCCACGAGCTCGGGATGCGCGGCAACCGCGACCTGGCCGCGCTGCCGCGCCTGGTCCGGCTGATCCGCGACGGCCGCTACGACGTGGTGCACTGCCACCTCTACCGGGCCTGTCTCTACGGCCGGTTGGCCGCCCGGCTGGCCGGGGTCAGGGCCGTCGTCGCCACCGAGCACTCGCTCCAGCCCGGCGTGCTGGAGGGACGGCGCACCGGCTTCGGCGTGCGGCGGCTCTACCTGGCCGCTGAGCGGCTGGGAACCACCACCATCGCCGTCTCCGAGGCGGTCGCCGAGCAGCTCCGCGCCTGGGGCGTCAGGCCGGGCCGGATCCGGATCGTCCCCAACGGGATCGAGCCGGACGCCTACCACCTCCCCGCCGCGTGTCCCGCGGTGCCCCGAGCCGCGCCCCCGGCTGCGTCCCGAGCCGCGTCCCCCGACACGTCCCGTGCCGCATGCCGTGCCGCGCTCGGGCTGCCCGAGGAGGCGTACGTCGTCGGCGGCGTGGGCCGGTTGGTGCCGGGTAAGCGCTTCGACGTCCTTCTCGACGCGATGCCGCTGCTGCCGGACGCCGTCCGGCTGCTGCTGGTCGGCGCGGGCCCCGCACGGGCGGAGCTGCTCGACCTGGCCCGAGCGCGCGGCGTCGCCGACCGGGTGGTCCTCACCGGCGAACGCGACGACGTGCCCGCGCTGTTGGGCGCGATGGACGTGCTGGCCGCGCCGTCCGAGGGGGAGACCTTCGGGCTGGCGCTGGTCGAGGCGCTGGCCGCCGGGCTGCCCGTGCTCTGGTCCTCCGGCCCGGCCCTTACGGAGCTGCCGGTCATGGACCAACGCGCCCTGGACCGCCAGGGATCGGCCCGCACCCAGCCGACGCCCGAGGCGTATGCGGCGGCCGTGGAGCGACTGCGCCTGCGCGGCACGGAACCCGGACAGGGGAGCTCGGACCGACCGGACCCGCCCCGCGCGGTCGTCACCCGCTACGACATCGCCCGGCTGGCCCCGCGCGTCGCCGCCGTCTACGCCGAGGCACTCGGCGAACCCGGCCGCCCGTCGTCGGACCCTCACCCCGTCCCTCACCCCCTCCCGCATCCCGACCCGGACTCCGCCGCACACCCCGCCGCACCGCAAGACCGCGAAGCCTCACCCAAGGAGATGACCCGTGCCTGAGAGCGAGAAGCAGACAGCCAAGGCGCACCCCGTGCTGCGGGCCGCGCTGCGCAGGTGGTGGCCACTGCTGGTGGCCGTCCCCGCCGGAGCGGTCGCGGGCGGCGGCTACGCCCTGGTGGCCACCCCGCAGTACCAGGCGAACGCCTACGTCATGGCGGTCGCCGACCCCGGCTCGGACAGCTCGACGGCGGTGAACTTCGCCCAGGCCTACGGCCGCGTCGTGGGCCAGCCGGAGATCCTCGCCCCGGCCGCCGCCACGACCGGCGCGACGGTCCGTCAACTGACCACCCAGATCCAGGCGCAGACCTCCCCGGACGCGCCGGTGATCGAGATCACCGGCTCCGCGGCGAGCGCCCACCAGGCGGCTCGCGAGGCCAACGCGGTCGCCCGCTCCATGGTCGCCTTCGGCGACACCACGGCCAAGCAGACCCACATCCGGTTGATGACCTTCGCCACAGCCGCCGAGCCCGCCACCCCGTCCTCACCCTCGCGCAGCCTGGACGTCGCGGTGGGCGGCGCGGCGGGTGCGCTGCTCGGCAGCCTCGCCCTGCTGGCCCGCACCGGCGGCACCGGCCGTCGCCCGGAGGACCTGCCCGGGACGGCGGACGCGGTGACCGGGAGCGTGGAGCCCACGGAGTCCGACGCCGCGCCGGTGCCCGAGCAACAGCGGGAGTCGGCCGGGGCCGGGGCATGACCACGCTCGCCCCCGAGTCGGCGGCCTCGGGGCCCGCTCCGCTGCTGGAGACCGTCGTGCTGCGCGACGAGCGCGCGCTGGACGCCCTGGCGGCGGAGTGGGACGAGCTGCAGGACCGCAGTCCCGGTGCCACGCCGTTCCAGAGCCACGCCTGGCTCTCCTCGTGGTGGCACAGCTACGGACGCCCGGGACGGCTCCGGCTGGTGACGGTCCGTCGGGACGACAGGCTGATCGCCGTGGCCCCGCTCCACCGCGACGGCGCGGCGCTGCGTCCGCTCGGCGGGGAGATCACCGACTTCCACGACGTGCTGCTCGACGGCGAGCATCTGGACGAGGCCGCCGGCGCGCTCGCCGCCGCGCTGGCGGCGGAGCTGCGTGGCCCCTGGGCCCGCCTCGACCTCGGTGAGGTACGGGCCGACGCGGCGCTCCACCACCTCGCCCCGCACTGGCCGCGCACGCTGCGCCGCCTGCCCGGCTCCCTGGTCCAGCACCTGCCCGGCGTCCCGATGGAGGAACTGCTGACCCGCCTGCCGGGCCGCACGGCCCAGCGCACCAAGGTCAAGCTGCGCAAGCTGGCCGCCGCGGGGATCGAGGTCCGCACCGTCCTGCCGGGGGAGGCCCCCGAGGCGGTCGACCGCATGCTCGCCCTGCACGCGCTCCAGTGGCGCGACCGCGGGGCGACCCCCGAGCACATGCGGGACCGGTTCGCCACACACCTGCGCGCGGCGGCGACCAGCATGGCCGCCACAGACCGGGCGACCCTCCGCGAGTACCGCCTGGACGGCCGCCTGATCGCCTGCGACCTACAGCTCCAGGGCCCGACCCTGACGGCGCTCTACGTCTACGGCGTCCACCCGGAGGCCCGCGAGCGCGTCGACATCGCCGGCATGCTGTTCGGCGAGGCCCTCGCCCACACCGTCGCCGCCGGCCGCGCCGAACTCAGCCTGCTTCGCGGCAACGAGCCCTACAAACAACGCTGGCGCCCCGACCCTGCCCACAACGAACGCGTCCTCCTGGGCTCTCGCCCGGCCGTCGCCGCCGTCGCAATGGCGGCGTGCGCGAGCGGGCGCGTGAAGGGCTTTGCGCGCGAGCGCATGCCGTGGCTGGCGAGCGTCCGGTCGTGGCGGCGAGTGCTGGCACATCGCCTCTCCGGCGGGACGCAGAGCGACAGTTAGCGACTTCTGAGGCAATTTGGGGAAGTCGCGCCTCAGGGGCGCGGGGCTCTCCCTGACCGTGCAACGTCCTACGGGAGCGAAGTACCGCCTGGCCGCGCCCACGCGGCGGCGCCGCAGATCGGTGGAGCGCCGCGCCACTGACGTTTAGCCCGTCCCCACCTGCATCGACGATCTCTTAGTCTCATTCCCATGGCCGTCACCCGTTCCCTCCTGCTTTTCGTCCTCGCCGCCTTCGCAGAGATCGGCGGCTGCTGGCTGATCTGGCAGGCCGTGCGCGAGCACCGCAGTTGGCTGCTCGCCGTCGGCGGTGTGCTCGCGCTCGGCGCGTACGGGTTCGTCGCCGCCGCGCAGCCGGACGGCTCGTTCGGGCGGGTGCTGGCCGCCTACGGCGGGGTCTTCGTCGCGGGCTCGCTCGCCTGGGGCGTCCTGGTGGACGGCTTCCGGCCGTCCCCCTGGGACATCGTCGGGGCCTGCGTATGCCTGGTCGGCGCGGGGTTGATCATCTATCAGCCGCGCGCCTGACGTTCTGGCCGGGGTCGCGCCCTTACCGTGACGTCCATGCGCTCGCCGACCCTCCGACCGCGGCTTCTGCTCCTCTCGCTGGTGGCCCTGCTGCTCGGCGGGCTGGTCGCCCTCGGCGCGACCGCACGCTCCCTGCGGCCCGCGCCGTTCGGGGACGCCGTCGCCGACTCGTCCGACCCGCACGCGCGCGGGATCGCCGCCGACGCGCTGCGGGTGACCGCAGGAGGCGCCGTGCAGGCCTACGACCGGCGTACCGGCGTCACCGCATGGAGCTACCGCAGGCCGGGACGCACCCCGATCCGCCTGGTCCCGCTGACCGGAAGCGCCCGTGGGGACGGAAGCGACGGCACGGGGACCAGCGTGGCCGTCTGGGACGACGGGATGCTCACCGGCCTGCAGCCCGGCGCCGCCGCCGTGCGCTGGCACCGCTTCGTACCCGGGATCACGCCCACCGGCCCGCTGCTGGTCGTGCCGCTCGGCAGCGAGCCGGGCGACGGCGCCGACGCGGGCGGGAGGCCGCTGCCTCCGCCGACGGTGCCCACCGGAGCGTCGTTCCTGGTGCTGACCTCCGAGCTGGTGATGACCTACAACACCGGCGACGGGACGATCCGCACCTCGACCCTGCCGCCCCAGGGCTGCCGCTACCGGCTGACCGGAGCGGCAGCGCCCGCTCAGGTGGGGGACTGGCTGGTGGTGCGCCGGGACTGCGCGGGCGGCGGGGTCTCGCTGGAGGGCTACGACCTCGACGGACGGCTCTGGGGACGCCCCTACGACGCGGTCTCGATGAGCGGTGTCGGCGGCACGGCCCTCCAGGTCACGGCGCTGCCCTGGCTGCGGTCCTTCGCCGTGGACCCCGTCACCGGCCGAGCGGCTCGGGAATGCATTTGCGCGGCCCGTTAGAATTGCTTGAAATCTGCAGCATGGGTCCGTCCGGACGGTCCCGCAGCCAGTTACCGTCCCGCACCCCGGGCCCAGCTACGGAGCCGCTTCGCCATGATCGCCGCCAACGACGTCGAACTGCGCGCGGGCGCGCGCATCCTGATCGAGTCGGCGACGTTCCGCGTCGCGGCCGGTGACCGGATCGGGCTGGTGGGCCGCAACGGTGCGGGCAAGACCACGCTGACCAAGGTCCTCGCGGGTGAAGGCCAGGCCGCGGGCGGCACGGTCACCCGCAGCGGCGAGGTCGGCTACCTTCCGCAGGACCCGCGCACCGGCGACCTCGACGTCCTCGCCCGCGACCGCGTGCTCTCCGCCCGCGGCCTCGACGAGGTCCTGCGCAAGATGCGCATCAACGAGGACAAGATGGCCAACGGCAAGGGCGCGACCCGCGATCAGGCCATGAAGAAGTACTCGCGGCTGGAGACCGAGTTCCTCACCAAGGGCGGCTACGCCGCCGAGGCCGAGGCCGCCACCATCGCCGCCAGCCTGGGCCTTCCGGACCGGATCCTCGGCCAGCCCCTGCACACCCTCTCCGGCGGTCAGCGCCGCCGCGTCGAGCTGGCCCGGATCCTCTTCTCGGACTCCGACATCCTGCTGCTGGACGAGCCGACCAACCACCTGGACGCCGACTCGATCCTCTGGCTGCGCGACTACCTGAAGACCTACAAGGGCGGCTTCATCGTCATCTCCCACGACGTGAACCTGGTCGACGAGGTCGTCAACAAGGTGTTCTACCTGGACGCCAACCGCACCTGCATCGACGTCTACAACATGGGCTGGAAGCTCTACCTCCAGCAGCGCGAGGCCGACGAGAAGCGCCGCAAGCGCGAGCGTGCCAACGCCGAGAAGAAGGCCGCGCAGCTCAACTCGCAGGCCGACAAGATGCGCGCCAAGGCCACCAAGACCGTCGCCGCCCAGAACATGGCCCGCCGCGCCGAGCGACTGCTCTCCGGGCTGGAGGCGGTGCGCCAGAACGACCGCGTCGCCAGGCTGCGCTTCCCGGAGCCGGCCCCCTGCGGCAAGACGCCGCTGACGGCCGAGGGGCTGTCCAAGTCCTACGGCTCGCTGGAGATCTTCACCGACGTCGACCTGGCCATCGACAAGGGCTCGCGCGTCGTCGTGCTCGGCCTCAACGGCGCGGGCAAGACCACGCTGCTGCGGATGCTGGCGGGCGTGGAGCAGCCCGACACCGGCTCGGTCGTCCCCGGCCACGGCCTGAAGATCGGCTACTACGCCCAGGAGCACGAGACCCTGGACCCGGACCGGACGATCCTGGAGAACATGCGCTCGGCCGCGCCCGACATGGACCTGGTCGAGGTCCGCAAGATCCTCGGCTCGTTCCTCTTCACCGGCGACGACGTGGAGAAGCCCGCGGGAGTCCTCTCCGGCGGCGAGAAGACCCGGCTGGCGCTGGCCACCCTGGTCGTCTCCAGCGCCAACGTGCTGCTGCTCGACGAGCCCACCAACAACCTCGACCCGGCCAGCCGCGAGGAGATCCTCGGCGCGCTCCACTCCTTCGCCGGTGCGGTGGTCCTGGTGACCCACGACGAGGGCGCCGTCCAGGCGCTCGAGCCGGAGCGCATCATCATGCTTCCGGACGGTGTGGAGGACCTGTGGAACGAGGGATACGCCGATCTCGTGTCCCTCGCGTGAATTATCAGTAGCAAAACCCTGTATCGGAACTGTTCGACTAGTCGGGGATCATGCATCTGGACCAGAAGAGTTCATATCGCCTTCTGGTCCTTCCCTCTCCCGGGTCTGCTGGGATTCCTGAGAATCCGGATTCCGGTGCACTGCTCAATTACCGCTGCTGATCAGCATTTTCGCGGAATCGGGTGAGTCGGATCGGGGGCGTGCAGCCCACTACTGCACGCTCCCCGAGTGCGCGCCAGCACCACTTCGGTGGGGGAATCCCCGTATCGACCTTGTCGAATGGGTGGCCATCGGGCCCCCCATGGGTGATCATGGGATTCCGACAGAGACTGCTACGAGGAGGCACGGGTGGCCGAGACTCTGAAAAAGGGCAGCCGGGTGACTGGTGCCGCGCGGGAGAAGCTCGCGACCGAGCTCAAGAAGAAGTACGACTCCGGTGCGAGTATCCGCGCGCTGGCGGAGGAGACGGGTCGTTCGTACGGCTTCGTCCACCGCATGCTCAGCGAGTCCGGGGTTTCCCTGCGTGGCCGTGGCGGTGCCACGCGCGGTAAGGCCAAGGCCGCGGCGACTTCCTGACGCTCCGCCCCATCTGCACTTCGACGAAACGGCGGTCCGGGTATCCTCCCCCCGGCCGTCGTTCGTCACGTCACGGGACGCTGGCAGTGCGGTACGCCAGAGGTTACTCTTCGGTAGCAATGCTTCTGCTACTGCCGGAGGGACCCTGTGAGCGATCAAGCAGCCGAGTGGGCGGAGGCGGGCGTCCGCCTGGAGCTGGCGGGTGAGCTCGCCACGGTCACGCTGTGCCGCGCCGAGCGCCGCAACGCGCAGTCGCCCGCGATGTGGCGTGCGCTCGCCGCGATCGGCCGGGAGCTGCCCGGCACCATCCGCGTGGCGCTGCTGCGCGCCGAGGGCGTCTCCTTCTCCGCCGGGCTCAACCGGCAGGCCTTCACCCCCGAGGGCATCCCCGGCGAGCGGTCCTTCATCGACCTGGCCAAGAGCGAGGACGCGGACGAGGTCATCGCCGAGTACCAGGAGGGCTTCCTCTGGTGGCGCCGCCCCGACCTGGTCAGCATCGCCGCCGTCCAGGGCCACGCCGTCGGCGCGGGCTTCCAGCTGGCGCTCGCCTGTGACCTCCGCGTGGTCGCGGAGGACGTCCAGTTCGCGATGAAGGAGACCGCCCTCGGCCTGGTCCCCGACCTCACCGGCACCAAGCCGCTGGTCGACCTGGTCGGCCCGGCCCGCGCCCTGGAGATCTGCGGGACCGGCCGCTGGGTCGGCGCGGAGGAGGCGGCCCGCACCGGGCTCGCGAACCTCGTCGTCCCGGCCGAGGAGCTGGACGCCGCCGCGTCGGAGCTGGCCGCTGCGCTGTTGGCCGCGCCGCGCTCCGCGCTGATCGAGACCAAGGCGCTGCTGCAGGGCGTGGGCGGGCGCTCGCTCGACGAGCAGCGCGCGGCTGAGCGGGCGGCCCAGCTCCGTCGCCTGCGCGACCTGGCAGGCGTGGGGGAGTAACTCTTTGCGGGTGAGGTAGTTGCAACTACCCAAGGGGCGCGGGGCTCTGCGCGAGTAACCACCCTGTGCGGATGGTCCTGCGCGTTGAGGACCATCCGCATGCCGGTGGTTTCTCGCGCACGCAGTTGATCAAGCAGAGCACCGCGCCCCTGAGGTCACTGCATGGTCCCCGCCGACCTCAAAGTGCTCAAATGCCGTGCAGCGCGCCGCCGTCCACCGGAATCATCACTCCCGTCAGGTACGACGCCGCAGGCGACAGCGCGAACGCCGCGACCTTGCCGAACTCCTCCGGGCGGCCGTAGCGCCTGAGCGGGATGCCCGCCTCCGCCGCGCTCCGGGCCGCCGCCGGATCAGCCGCCAGGCTGTCGAGGTGGGTCACCCGTTCCGTCTCGATCCGAGCGGGGAGCAGCCCGAAGACCCGGATACCCTCCGGGCCGAGCTCGGTGGCGAGCGTCTTCGCTGCCATCGCCAGACCGGGCCGGAGGCCGTTGGAGACGGCCAGGCCGGGGATCGGTTCGCGGACCGACGCGGAGAGGACGAAGCCGATCGCGCCGCCCTCGCCCAGGACGTCCGCCGCCGCGCGGGCGATCCGGAGCGCGCCGAGGAAGACCGACTCGAACGCGTCCCGCCACGCCGACTCCGGCGTGGCCAGCGCGGAGCCCGCAGCCGGGCCGCCGACGCTGATCAGGACGCCGTCGAGGCGGCCGAAGCGCTCCAGCGCCGCGCCGATCAGGCGGGTCGCGGTGTCCGGGTCGCCGTTGTCGGCGACGACGCCCTCGGCGACCTCCGGTCCTCCCAGCGCCTCGACCGCGTCCGCGAGCGACTCCTTGGTGCGGCCGGTGACGACGACCTTCGCGCCGTCGGCGACCAGCTCCCGTGCCGTCGCGAAGCCCAGTCCGCGCGTCGCCGCGGTCACCAGGTAGACGCGACCACCGAGTCCGAGATCCATCTCCGTCTCACTCCTCTTCCGCTGCGGCCAGCGCGAACGCGGTGTTGACCAGGGCGACATGGGTGAACGCCTGTGGTGTGTTGCCGAGCTGGCGTCCGGTCAGCGGATCCCACTCCTCCGAGATCAGGCCGAGGTCGTTGGCCAGGCCGGAGACCCGGTCGAACAGGGCCCGCGCCTCCTCCACGCGGCCGATCGCCAGCAGCGCGTCGGCCAGCCAGTACGAGCAGGCCAGGAACGCGCCCTCGGTGCCCGCCAGGCCGTCCACCGCGTCCGTCTGGTCGGAGCCCGCAGGCGTCGAGTAGCGGCGGACGAAGCCGTCGTGGTCCAGTTCGCGCTGGACCGCCTCGACCGTGGCGACCACCCGGGCGTCGTACGCGGGCAGGAAGCCGGTCTTGACCACGAAGAGGGTGGCGGCGTCCAGCGCCTGGCCGCCGTAGTACTGGGTGAAGACGCCCCGCTTGGGGTCGACGCCGCGTGCGCAGACGTCGTCGTGGATGTTGTCGCGCAGCTCGCGCCAGCGCTCGGTGGGGCCGGGCAGGCCGGTCTCGTCGGCGAGCTTGACCGCGCGGTCGAAGGCGACCCAGCACATGATCTTGGAGTGGACGAACTGGCGACGCGGCCCGCGCACCTCCCACAGGCCCTCGTCCGGGTCGGACCAGTGCTCCTCCAGGAACTCCAGCAGCTTGCGCAGCAGGCCCCAGACATGACGCTCTATCCGGATCCCGTGCTGGTGGGCCAGGTAGAGGGTGTCCACCACCTCGCCGTAGACGTCGAGTTGGAGCTGGTCCACGGCCGCGTTGCCGAACCGGACCGGGTGCGAGCCCTCGTAGCCGGGCAGCCAGTCGGCGACCGTCTCCGGGAGCCGGCGCTCGCCGCCGACCCCGTACATCGTCTGCAGGTCGGCCGGGTCGCCCGCGATCGCGCGCAGCAGCCAGTTGTGCCAGGCCTCCGCCTCGCGCCGGTAGCCGGCGTTCAGCAGCGCGGAGAGGGTCATCGTGGAGTCGCGCAGCCAGCAGAAGCGGTAGTCCCAGTTGCGCGCGCCGCCGATCTGCTCGGGCAGTCCCGCCGTCGCGGCGGCGACGATGCCGCCGGTCGGCTCGTAGGTGAGCGCCTTGAGCGTGATCAGGGAGCGGATGACGGCCGCGTGGTCCCTCTCGGCCATCTCCGTCGAGCACCGCGCCGACCAGGTCTCCCAGTCGGCGAGAGTGCTCTTCAGCTCCGCCTCCGCGTCCGGGCGCGGGGGTTGCCGCTGGTGCGAGGGCGCGTAGCTGAGCACGAACGGCACCCGGTCGCCCGCGCGGACGGTGAACGTCGAGATGGTGGCGAAGTCCTTGCCGACCGTCCGCACGCCGTCGCCGCAGTGCAGCCAGACGGAGTCGGGACCGGCGACCGCGACCCGGTGGTGGTTGGTGCGGCGCATCCACGGGATGATCCGGGCGTAGTCGAAGCGCAGCCGGACCTCGCCGGTCATGTGCACCTCGCCGCTGACGCCCTCGACGATCCGGATCACGTCCGGCGTGCGGTCGCGCTGCGGCATGAAGTCGATCACCCGGACCGTGCCCGTGGCCGTGGTCCACTCGGTCTGCAGCACCAGGGTGTCGCCGACGTAGGAGCGGCGGGGCGCCTGGCCGTCGGAGGTGGGGGCGAGCCGCCAGTGGCCGTGCTCGTCGCCGCCCAGCAGTGCGGCGAAGCAGCTGGGCGAGTCGAACCGCGGCAGGCAGAGCCAGTCGATGGAACCGTCCCTGCCCACCAGCGCGGCGGTCTGCAGGTCTCCGATGAGCGCGTAGTCCTCGATGCGTCCGGGCATGGGGCCATCCTGCCCGGTGGGGCACCCGAAGTCAGGCCTTTGCGGCCAGCCTCACGTCGCGTCGGAAGAGGAAGAACCAGGCGATGGGGATCATCACCGCGAAGAGCCACCACTGGACGGCGTAGGGCAGGTGCACGCCCTTGCCCACCACGGCCAGGGAGTTGGAGTTGGTGTCGTTCGGGTTGGGCACCATCTCGGCCTGGGCGGAGGACGACAGGGCAGGAGAGGACCCGGTCATCTCCAGATAGCCGGCCAGCACGGGCTGACTGAAGTTCTTGGCCTGTTCCTGACTGTTGATCAGCATGTACTGCCGGTTCGGCAGCCCGCCCGGGTTGTGGATGCCGGTCAGCGCGGCCGTCTCGTCGGGCCGCAGCCGGCCGGTGACGGTGATCTCGCCGCTCGGCGTGGTCGGCAGCGGAGGCAGCTGGGCGCCGGTGGCGTTGCCGGGCGCGATCCAGCCGCGGTTGACCAGGACCACCTTGCCGTCGTCGGTGACCAGCGGGGTGACCAGGTAGAAGCCGGGCTGGTCACCGGAGGCGTCGGTCCGGTTCCGGATCACGACCTCCTTCGCCGCGTCGAAGTGTCCCATCGCGGTGACGGTGCGATACATCTCACTCAACGGGACGGTCACACCGGGCTTCGACAGCGTCTCCATCGCGACCGGGCGCGCGGCCAGGTTCGCGTTGATCGTCGCGTTGCTGCGGTTGGTCTGCTGGTACCGGTGGTACTGCCACTGGCCCAGCCACGCCATGGCCGGGATGAGGGCGAGGAACACCAGGGTCAGGATCAGCCAGCGCCGGGTGAGGAAGATGCGGAGCACTCCACGACGTTACCTCCGCTCCCCGTCAGTCCTTGCGCTGGGGTGCCACCCGTTGGAGGAGTTGGAGGAAAGCGGCCTCGTCGACCACCGGCGTGCCGACCTCGCGGGCCTTGCGCGCCTTGCCCGTCCAGCCGTCCGGGTCGTTGGTGACCAGCAGGCTGGTCCGGCTGCTGACGGAGGTCGCGACGTGCAGCCCGGCCTCGGTGAGCCGGTCCTCCAGCACCTCGCGGTCGGTCGCGGTGTCGCCGGTGATCGCCACGCGCATGCCCTGCACCAGCGGTCCGTCCTGCTGCCACCGGCCCGGGTTCGGGTACGGGCAGGCCGGACGCCGCTTGGCGGGCCGGTACCCGCCCCAGGACCCCTGACGGCGGATCGTCTGCGAGGGCACCGGCGCGGTCGCCCCCGTGCTCATGCTCGGCCCGAGGTCGCTTATCGGCACGCACGGGACCAGCGGCAGCCGCAGCCCCGCGTCCGCGGCCAGCCGCAGGCTGGGCCGGAACACCTCCGCCAGCACGCGGGCGTCGTCCAGCGCGTGGTGCGCCTGCCGGGTCTCCACGCCGAAGTGCGCGGCCAGCGTGCCGAGTTTGTGGTTGGGCAGCGGCAGGCGCAGGTCCCGGGAGAGCACGATGGTGCAGAGGCGCTGCTCGATCGGCGCGCGCCCGTCCATCCGGGCGTACTCACGGGAGATCATCGACCAGTCGAACAGGGCGTTGTGGGCCACCAGCACCCGGCCCGCAAGCCGCCGCGACAGCTCGTCGGCGATGCCGGGGAACGTGGGCGAACCCTCCAGCACGTCGGAGGTCAGGCCGTGGATCCAGACCGGTCCGGGATCGCGCTCCGGGTTGACCGTGGCGTACCAGTGGTCCTGCACGCCGCCGCGCGCGTCCAGTTGGTACACGCCGACGGAGATCACCCGGTCGGTCCGTCCGAGCCCGGTGGTCTCGACGTCCACCACCGCCCAGCCGGCGTCCGGGTACTCCGCGGGCCAGATGGCCTCTGTGTCGCTCCCTGCAAGCATGGTGGACCACAATACGGTGAGAGCCTGACAGCGCCGACCGCCGCACTGTCGGGCGAAGCCCGTGACCACGGGCTCGGAACCACCAGAGAGAAGCACCATGCGCGCCACAGTCATCCACGGACCGAACGACATCCGGATCGAGGAGGTCCCCGACCCGGTGGTACGCAAGTCCACCGACGCGGTGGTGCGGACCGTCCTCGCCTGCATCTGCGGCAGCGACCTGTGGGCCTACCGCGGCGTCGCCGCACGCGAGCCGGGACAGCGGATCGGGCACGAGTTCCTGGGCGTGGTCGAGGCCGTCGGCGCTGACGTCCGCGACGTGAAGCCGGGCGACCTGGTCGTCGCGCCGTTCGTCTGGTCCGACGGCGTCTGCGAGTTCTGCGCCGAAGGACTTACCACCTCCTGCCCGCATGGCGGCTTCTGGGGCACGCCCGGCTCCGACGGCGGCCAGGGCGAGGCGGTCCGCGTCCCGTTCGCCGACGGCACGCTGGTCAAGCTGCCGACTGACGCCCAGTCGGATCCGAGGCTGCTCACCGCGATGCTGGCGCTGTCCGACGTCATGGCGACCGGCCACCACGCCGCGCTCGCGGCGGGCGTCCGTCCCGGCGCGACGGTCGCCGTCGTCGGCGACGGCGCGGTCGGCCTCTGCGGCGTCCTCGCCGCGAAGCGGCTCGGCGCGGAGCGGATCATCGCCATGGGCCGCCACGAGACCCGCACGGCCATCGCCCGCACCTTCGGCGCGACGGACATCGTCGCGGAGCGGGGCGACGAGGCGATCGAGGCCGTCCGCGAGCTGACCGGCGGCGTGGGCGCCCACGCGGTTCTGGAGGCCGTCGGCACCGAGCAGTCCATGAAGACCGCGATCTCCATCGCCCGCGACGGCGGCGCCGTCGGCTACGTCGGCGTCCCGCACGGCGGCAGCGCGGGCGTGGACATCAGCCAGATGTTCAACCGCAACGTCGCTCTCCGCGGCGGTGTGGCCCCGGCGCGGGCGTACATCCCTGAGCTGCTCGCCGACGTGCTCGACGGCACGATCGACCCGTCCCCGGTCTTCGACGCGGAGGTCGGCCTGGACGGTGTCCCGGACGGCTACAAGTCGATGGACGAGCGCACGGCGCTGAAGGTGAAGATCACCTTCTGAGTCGTTCGCCGGGTGGCTCCGGAATGGGATGATGGCGACATGACCGGTCCTGTCATCCCTGAGCGCCACGCCCAACTGCTGGCTTACGCGTCCAGCCTGACCCCGCCGTCGGGCTGGAAGATCGAGGTGTCCGGCGACGAGGTCATCATGATGGCCGGGCCCTCGGTGATCCACCAGCGGAACCTTCTGGTGGTGCGGGAGCAGTTCGACAGGCACCGGCCGGCTGAGCTCATGCCCAGCGAGAACACCGACCTTGCCTCGCCGCACACCGGCACTCTGCGCAATCCGGACCTGACCTACATCCCGCTGGCAGTCGTGGAACTGGGCGGCAACGAGGTGTCCGCGGACCTCGCGGAGATCACGGTGGAGATCGTCTCCCCGTCGAACCCGGAGAACGATCTCGTCGGCAAGGTGCGGGACTATCCGCGCATGGGTGTTCCGCTTTATCTCCTCGTCGACCCGCGCGAGGGCACGGTCACCCTCTACTCCGAGCCCGCCGACGGCACTTACCGGCAGCGGTGGATCGGGAAGTTCGGTGACACCGTCCCGATCCCGGCGCCTTTCGACTTCGACCTGGCTACCACGAGCCTGATCCGTTACCCGTCGTAGGCTCGCGGCACCACCAGGACTCCCTGGGCGGCCGGGAGGGAAGCCGGCGACCGCCCCGGGAGTCTTCGGTGCGGCTCCTACCGGAAGGCGTCCTGGCCGGTGAGGACCTTGCCGATGACCAGCTGGTGCATTTCCACCGTGCCCTCGTAAGTGAGCACGGATTCGAGGTTGTTGGCGTGCCGCATGATCGGGTACTCGTAGCTGATGCCGTTCGCGCCCAGAATGGTCCGCGCGGTGCGGGCGATCTCGATCGCCTCGCGGACGTTGTTGAGCTTGCCGTAGCTGACCTGCTCCGGGCGCAGCGTGCCTGCGTCCATGCGGTTGCCGAGGTGCAGGGCGAGCAGCAGGCCCTTGTTGAGTTCCAGGGACATGTCCGCCAGCTTGGCCTGGGTGAGCTGGAAAGCGCCCAGCGGCTTGCCGAACTGCTCGCGGGTGATGCTGTACTCCCGCGCCGTCTCCAGGCAGCTGCGCGCAGCGCCCAGCGCGCCCCAGACGATGCCGTAGCGGGCCTGGTTCAGGCAGGACAGCGGGCCCTTCAGGCCCCGCACCTCCGGAAAGACGGCGTCGGCGGGCAGCCGCACGTTGTCCAGCACCAGCTCGCTGGTGACCGAGGCGCGCAGCGAGCCCTTGTGCTTGATCTCCGGAGCGGAGAAGCCCGGCGTGTCCGTCGGTACGACGAACCCCCGGATGCCGTCCTCGGTCTGCGCCCAGACCACCGCGACGCCGGCCACCGAGCCGTTGGTGATCCACATCTTGCGGCCGTTGAGGATCCAGTCTGCCCCGTCGGACGAGCCGTCGCGCTTCGCGGCGGTGCGCATCGACGCCGGGTCGGAGCCGTGATCCGGCTCGGTCAGGCCGAAGCAGCCGATGATCTCGCCGGCCGCCATGCCCGGCAGCCACTGCTGCTTCTGCTCCTCACTGCCCCAACGGTGGATCCCGTACATGGCCAGCGAGCCCTGCACCGAGACCAGCGACCGCAGCCCGGAGTCGGCCGCCTCCAACTCCAGACAGGCGAGGCCGTACTGCACGGCACTGGCGCCCGCACAGCCGTAGCCGTGCAGGTGCATGCCCAGCGCGCCGATCGAGCCCAGCTCGCGGGCCAGTTCGCGCACCGTGGGCAGCTCGCCCGCCTCGTACCAGTCGGCGATGTGCGGCAGCACCCGGTCCGCGCACCACTCCCGCACGGTGTCGCGGACGGCGAGGTCCTCGGCACTGAGCAGGTCGTCGAAACCGAGCGGGTCACGGGGGTCCAGAGCAGGGCTCATGCTGATTCCTCGGTGGTCGAGAGCGGTTCGGAACGCGGGGCGGTGAGCCAGGCGCGTACGGCGTCATTGTGCTCGCCGAGACGCGGCGGGGCGACGGGTTGACGGACGGGTGTCGCGGTCAGGGTGAGCGGACTGCGGACCTGCGGGACGCGGCCCTCGCCGACGTCCGCCACCGGCGCGAGGCCCAGCTCGTCGGCGAGCGCGAACGCGCCGGCCAGGTCGTTGACCGGGCCGCACGGGATCCCGGCCCCGGTGAGCAGCGCCTGCCACTCGGCCGTGCCGTGCGCCGTCAGCGCCGCCTCCAGCAGCGAGACCAGCTCCGGACGGTTGCGGACCCGCTCCGCGTTGGTCGCGAACCGCGGGTCCTCGGCCAGGCCGGGCACGCCCAGCGTCCTGGCGAACGCGCGGAACTGGCCGTCGTTGCCGCACGCGACGGCGAGGAGCTCGCCGTTCGCGCAGTGCAGCGTCTCGTAGGGCGCGATGCTGGGGTGCTGGTTGCCCATCCGGCCGGGTGCGCGGCCGGTGGCGAGGAAGCCGGACGCCTGGTTGGCCAGCGAACCGAGCAGACTGGAGAGCAGGTTGACCTCCACGTGCTGGCCCTGGCCGGTCCGGTCCCGGTGCCGCAGCGCGGCCAGGATCGCGGCGACCGCGTCCTTGGAGGTCAGCACGTCGACGAGGGCGACGCCGACCTTGTGCGGCTCACCGTCGGCCGGGCCGGTGATGCTCATCAGGCCGCCGACGGCCTGGACCACGAAGTCGTAGCCGGGGAGCGGGCTGCCGGTGCCGAACCCGGTGATCGAGCAGTAGACCAGCCCCGGGTTGGCGGCCAGCGCGGACGCCTGGTCCAGCCCGTAGCGGGCGAGGGAGCCGGGCTTGAAGTTCTCGATCAGGATGTCGGCGCGGGCCGCCAGCTCTCGGGCGAGTGCGGCGTCGTCCGGGTCGCCGAGGTCCAGGGTGATGCCGCGCTTGGTGCGGTTGGCGGCGTCGAAGTAGGCGGCGGTGCCGTCGACGAACGGCGGTCCCCAGGCGCGGGTGTCGTCCCCGGCGCCGGGGCGCTCCACCTTGACCACGGTCGCGCCCAGGTCGGCGAGGGTCGCTGCGGCGAGCGGACCGGCCAGCACCCGGCTGAAGTCGGCCACGAGCACGCCGTCGAGCGGTGCGGGTGCTGTCGGCGTTGTCATGCGGCCATGCTTGCAAGATCCAAACGGACCGAGGAATAGGCCTGGGTGGTGAGAAGCGCCACCTGGACACGCCTGCGTGTCCATAGCTGGGGATGGGACGGGCGCAGGCCGGGGACAGGCCGGGGACGCGCCTCTTCCGGCCCGGTCGGGTGGACGCGGAGCCGTGGACGGTCGACTCGTGTGTCGGTGCGGGGCACTACGCTGGCTGTGAGGCGGAGAGAAAGGTGTGTGGCATCGTGACCGCAGTCGAAACCGGTCTGCTCGACACCTTCGGGCGTCGCGCGGTTGACCTGCGTGTCTCGTTGACCGACCGCTGCAACCTGCGCTGCACCTACTGCATGCCCGAGGAGGGCCTGCAGTGGCTCGCCAAGGACACGCTGCTGACGGACGAGGAGATCGTCCGCCTGGTCGGCATCGCCGTCGGCGAGCTGGGCGTGCGCGAGGTCCGCTTCACCGGCGGTGAGCCGCTGCTGCGTCCCGGGATCGTCGGCATAGTCGCGGCCTGCGCGCAGCTGACGCCGCGCCCTGAGCTGTCGCTGACGACCAACGGCATCGCCTTGTCGCGCACCGCGCAGGCGCTGCGCGACGCCGGTCTGGACCGGGTCAACGTCTCCGTCGACACCCTCGACCCAGCCACCTTCAAGACGCTCACCCGCCGCGACCGCCTCGACGACGTCCACGCGGGCCTGGCCGCGGCGGAGGCGGTGGGGCTGCGACCGGTCAAGCTCAACGCGGTGCTGATGCGCGGCGTCAACGACCACGAGGCAGCCGATCTGCTCGCCTACGCGCTGGAGCACGGCTACGAGTTGCGCTTCATCGAGCAGATGCCGCTGGACGCCCAACACGGCTGGGACCGCTCGAAGATGATCACGGCGGAGGAGATCCTCGAGCGGCTGTCCGCACGTTTCACGCTGACCCCCGAGCCGGACGAGCGGCGCGGTGCGGCCCCCGCCGAACGCTGGCTGGTCGACGGCGGCCCGGCACGCGTCGGCGTGATCGCCAGCGTCACCCGCCCGTTCTGCCGGGCGTGCGACCGCACGCGGCTCACCGCCGACGGTCAGATCCGCAACTGCCTGTTCGCGACGGAGGAAACGGATCTGCGAGGCGCGCTGCGCGCGGGAGCGGGGAACGCGGAGATCGCGGAGCTGTGGCGCAAGGCGATGTGGGGCAAGAAGGCTGCCGCCGGCATCGACGACCCCTCCTTCCACCAGCCCGAGCGGCCGATGTCGGCCATCGGCGGATAGGGCCGGTTGCACGGTGCTCATGGGGCGCGGCACTAGGTCGTGCAACTCACTCCTGAGTCCACTCCGCTAGCGGGACAACGTCCTTGAGGAACCCGCGGAGGTCCAGGAACTGCGTCAGGTGCTCGCGGTGCTCCTCGCACGCGAGCCACGTCTTCCTGCGGTCGGGCGTGTGCAGCTTGGGGTTGTTCCAGGCCAGGACCCAGACCGCGGCGGCGCGGCAGCCCTTGGCGGAGCAGATGGGGGCGTCGGTGGTGCTCATGCCCCAAACCCTAATGGCGATGCCGGGCAGCCACGGGGGGAGCCGCCCGGCATCGGTCCGTCGCTCCGACGGGGGACGCGGAGCGCGTGAGCAGTATGGCACGTAACTCTGGGCTCCGGACCCGGGATCAGGCCATTCCGCTTGAGCCGGGCCGGAGTCCGCGCTCAAGCCCGCGCTCAAGCCCGCGCTCAAGCCCGGACGCGAGGGACGCCCTCACGACCCCTCACCGTCGGTCGGAGCCGCCGACCCGGCGCCCAGCATCGGCGGGGGCTGGTAACCCACGAACGTCTCCGGCGTCTTCGGCGGGCCCTCGCGACCGGCGTTGGCGAACAGGACGGCGAAGTAGGGGATGACCGTGCCGCCGACGAGCGCGATGATCGCCGCTATCCGCGACTCGGACCAGAGCACGACCGCAAGGATGACGCAGATCGTGCGGACGGCCATCGAGACCATGTACTTGCGCTGGCGGCCCTTGACGTCCTCGGTCAGGCTCGACCGCGCACCGGTGATACGGACCGCTTTCGACTTACCCACCCTGACTCACCCGCCCACGCCCGGCCGACCCCTCTCGCGGCCCTTCCCGTCCACCGTACGCTTCGGGCACCCCGCCGAGGAGAGGGGGGTGCCCGAAACGTCGCGTGTCGGCCCAGGGGCGAGGCCGGACGGTCTACGACGCCTGGCTCACCGAGCTCATGTGGAAGTCGCCGACCCGCACCGGCGGCATCGCCGCCCGCGTGAACCAGTCGCTCCACTCGCGCGGCAGGCACTGCTCCGTGCGGCCGACCTCGGTGATCCGGCCGAGCAGGTCCACCGGGGACTCGTTGAAGCGGAAGTTGTTCACCGCCCCCTTCACCTCGCCGTTCTCGACGAGGTAGACGCCGTCCCGGGTGAGGCCCGTGAGCAGCAGCGTCGCCGGGTCCACCTCGCGGATGTACCAGAGGCAGGTGAGCAGCAGGCCACGCTCGGTGCGGGCGATCATCTCGTCCAGCGTCGCGCCGCCGCGCGGGTCGGGGCCCTCGAAGACCAGGTTGTCGATCGCGGGCCGGACCGGAAGACCCGTCATACCGGCCGAGTGGCGGGTGGTGATCAGGTTGGCCAGCTCGCCGTCGCGGATCCAGTCGGTGGCCGTCAGCGGCAGGCCGTTGTCGAACGCCGAGGTGTCGCCGCCCGAGGCGTGCGCGACCACGAACGGCGCCGCCTCCAGCCCGGCGTAGGTCGGGTCGCTGCGCAGGGTCAGCGGCAGCCGGGACAGCCGCTCGCCGAGGCGGGTCTTCCCGCCCGGCTTGGAGAAGACGGTGCGGCCCTCGTGGGCGTCCCGACCGCCCGCCGACCAGGTCAGATAGATCATCAGATCGGCCAGCGCAGACGGCGGCAGCAGCGTCTCGTAGCGACCCGCCGGAAGGTCGACGGTCCGCTCGGCCCAGCCGAGCCGCTGCGCCAAGCGCTGCTCCAGGGCCTCCACATCCACGTCGCGGAAGTCCCGGGTCGCCGCGCCGGTCCAGGCGGAGGCCGAGAGGTCGGCGGTCTTGGCGTTGAGCTCCAGCGTGCCGCTCGGCTGGTCGTGACGGAGCCGGATGCCGGTGGAGGTGCCCAGATACGTCGAAGTGACGGTGTGGTGGGCGAAGCCGTACAGCAGCCGGCCGCTCTTGCGGGAGAGCGCGAACGCCTCGCCGAGCGCGGGCGCGAACTCGGCGAAGACGTCGATGGACGTCTCGGCCGGGGCCCCGGTGAAGTCGGCCGACGCGGGACCGGCCGGTGCGAGCAGTGGCTGCGCGTCCTCGGCCGGACCGGCCGCCCGCGCGGCGTCCTCGGCGGCGCGGACCAGCGGCTCCAGCTCGTCGGCGGTGACCGCCTCGCGGGAGACGACGCCCGCGGCGGTGCCCTCCCGGCCGTCGACGGTGGCGATCACGGTGACCGTCCGGCCCCGGGTGACGCCGTTGGTGGTCAGGCTGTTCCCGGCCCAGCGCAGGTTGGCGGTGGACTCCTCGTCGGCGATGACCACGCAGCCGTCGGCGCGGGACAACTCCAGCGCGCGCTCGACCAGCTCGTGCGGCTTGACGGCGCCCGCCTGGACAGTGTTCTGACTGGGCATCAGCGTCCGGCCTCCTGCTGGGTGTTGAGCACGTTGACGGAGCGGAACAGGGCGGACGGGCAGCCGTGCGAGACCGCCGCCACCTGGCCCGGCTGCGCCTTGCCGCAGTTGAAGGCACCGCCCAGGACGTACGTCTGCGGACCGCCGACGGCCTCCATCGAGCCCCAGAAGTCGGTGGTGGTGGCCTGGTAGGCGACGTCCTTGACCTGCCCGGCCAGCTTTCCGCCGCGGATCCTGAAGAACCGCTGCCCGGTGAACTGGAAGTTGTAGCGCTGCATGTCGATCGACCAGGAGCGGTCGCCGACGATGTAGATGCCGTCCTCGACGCCCGCGATCAGGCCCGCGGTGTCCGGGCCGCCCTCGGCGGGCCGGAGCGAGACGTTGGCCATCCGCTGCACCGGGACGTGCGCGGGGGAGTCGGCGAAGGCGCAGCCGTTGGACCGGCCGAGGCCCTTCATCAGCGCCATCCGCCGGTCCAGCTGGTAGCCGACCAGGGTGCCGTCCTTGACCAGGTCCCACTGCTGGGTCCGCACGCCCTCGTCGTCGTAGCCGACGGTGGCCAGGCCGTGCTCCACGGTGCGGTCGCCGGTGACGTGCATGACGTCGGAGCCGTAGCGCAGCGAGCCGAGCTTGTCGAAGGTGGCGAAGGAGGTGCCCGCGTAGGCGGCCTCGTAGCCGAGCGCCCGGTCCAGCTCGGTGGCGTGGCCGATCGACTCGTGGATGGTCAGCCACAGGTTGGACGGGTCGACGACCAGGTCGTAGCGGCCCGCCTCGATGCCCGGGGCCTTCATCTTCTCGGCCAGCAGCTCCGGCAGTTGGGCGAGTTCGGCGTCCCAGTCCCAGCCGGTGCCGCGCAGGTACTCGAAGCCGCGGCCGACCGGCGGGGCCAGCGTCCGCATCGAGTCGAACGCTCCGGAGGTCTCGTCGACCGAGACCGCCTCCAGCTCGGGGTGCAGCCGGACGCGCTGCTGGGTGGTGGTGGTCCCGGCGGTGTCCGCGTAGAACTTGTTCTCCTGGACGGCCAGCAGAGACGCCGTCACATGCGAGACGCCCTTGGCGTCCAGCAGCCTGCGGCTCCAGTCGGCCAGCAGCGCCGACTTCTCCGGGTCCGGGACGTCGAACGGGTTCTCCTGGTAGGAGGAGACCCAGGTGACGTCGCCGTAGGACGGCTCCTCGGCCAGCTCCACGGTCTCCTCGCTGAGCCCGCCCGACAGCCGCGCCACGGCGACCGCCTGCTCCGCGACCCGCGCCGCCGCCTCGGGCGTCAGGTCCACGCCCGCCGCGAAGCCCCAGGCGCCGTCGACGACCACGCGCACCGCGTAGCCGAGCTGCAGCGCGTCCGAGCCGCCCGCGGGCCGCGCGTCCCGCAGCCGCAGCGAGGCGCTGCGGACCCGCTCCAGGCGGAAGTCCGCGTGGGCGGCGCCCAGCGCCTGGGCCCTGGTCAGGGCCGCCTCGGCGAGCCGCCGCAGAGGCAGCGAGAGGAACGCGCCGTCCACGCCCGGCGGGGTCGGAGTTTGCGACATGGGTCTCCTCGGTGAGGTGGGATCATCCGCTGGCAGCATCCTGCCCTGAATCCCGCTGGGTGCGCGCATAACTGTCAGAAGCCGACAGATACCCGCACGCCGTGCTGTGGAGGGTCGATTCGCTCCTGCCTGCGATCAGCGGATAGCGTCGCACTGTCCGCCCCTGAGAACGTCCCCGCAGTTGAGAGAGGTACGCCTGTGAGCCGGTCGGTTCTGGTCACCGGAGGCAATCGGGGCATCGGCCTCGCCATCGCCCGGGCTTTCGCCGAGGCGGGCGACAAGGTCGCCGTCACCTACCGCTCCGGCGAGCCGCCGGAGGGCCTGCTGGGCGTCAAGTGCGACATCACCGACGGCGAGCAGGTCGACCAGGCGTTCAAGGAGATCGAGGCCGCCCACGGCCCGGTCGAGGTCCTGGTCGCCAACGCCGGCATCACCCGCGACACGCTGCTGCTGCGCATGTCCGAGGACGACTTCACCTCCGTCCTGGACACCAACCTCACCGGCACCTTCCGGGTGGTGAAGCGCGCCAGCAGGGCCATGCTCCGCGCCCGCAAGGGCCGGGTCGTGCTGATCTCCTCGGTCGTCGGCCTGCTGGGTTCGGCGGGCCAGGCCAACTACGCCGCCTCCAAGGCCGGTCTGGTCGGCTTCGCCCGTTCGCTCGCCCGCGAGCTGGGCTCGCGCAACATCACTGTCAACGTCGTCGCCCCGGGCTTCGTGGACACCGACATGACGGCGGTGCTGGGCGAGGAACGCCGCGCCGAGATCGTCTCGCAGGTGCCGCTGGCCCGTTACGCCCAGCCGGAGGAGATCGCCGCCGCGGTGCGCTTCCTCTCCTCCGACGACGCCGCATACATCACCGGAGCCGTCATCCCCGTGGACGGTGGATTGGGAATGGGTCACTGAACACCATGAGTGGAATCCTCGACGGCAAGCGCATCCTGATCACCGGCGTGCTGATGGAGTCCTCCATCGCGTTTCACGCCGCCAAGTTGGCCCAGGAGCAGGGCGCCGAGATCATCCTGACCGCGTTCCCGCGTCCCAGCCTGACCGAGCGCATCGCCAAGAAGCTGCCGAAGCCGGCGAAGGTCCTCGAGCTGGACGTCTCCAACGACGAGCAGCTGGCCGGCCTGGCCGAGAAGGTCCGCGCCGAGCTCGGCGACCGGCTGGACGGTGTCGTCCACTCCATCGGCTTCGCGCCGCAGGACGCCCTGGGCGGCAACTTCCTGAACACGCCGTGGGAGTCCGTCGCCACCGCGATGCAGGTCTCGGCCTTCTCGCTGAAGTCGCTGACCACGGCGCTGCTTCCGCTGATGACCGAGGGCGGCTCGGTCGTCGGCCTCACCTTCGACGCGCAGTTCGCGTGGCCGCAGTACGACTGGATGGGCCCGGCGAAGGCCGCGCTCGAGGCGACCTCGCGGTACCTGGCCAAGGAGCTCGGCAAGCAGGACATCCGCTGCAACCTGATCTCGGCCGGGCCGATCGGCTCGATGGCGGCGAAGTCCATCCCCGGCTTCGCCGACCTGGCGAAGACCTGGGACACCCGCTCCCCGATGACCTGGGACATGTCCGACCCGGAGCCGGCCGGCCGCGGGATCGTCGCCCTGCTCTCGGACTGGTTCCCGAAGACCACCGGCGAGATCATCCACGTCGACGGCGGCCTCCACGCCATCGGCGCGTAAGCGCTGCGCTCGGCACGCGAGGTAGTTGCACTTTAGGGGCGCGGGGCTCTGCCGATTTGCGGCTCCGCCGCGTGGGCGCGACAAGCCGTGCCCGTGCTGCCGCAGGTAGCTGCACTACCAAGGGGCGCGGGGCTCTGCCGATTTGCGGCTCCGCCGCGTGGGCGCGACAAGCCGTGCCCGTGCTGCCGCAGGTAGCTGCACTACCAAGGGGCGCG
>NZ_JBGCCL010000038.1:0-63212 GCF_041262505.1 Streptacidiphilus sp. MAP5-3 | reverse complement strand
CCGTGCAGGTTGGAGGCGCCGTCGGTCTCGTAGAAGGGGTTGCGGGCCGAGTTCATGGCGATGGCCGCGGCCCAGCCGGGTCGGCGGTGAACGGCGCGGGCCATCACCGGGAACAGCGAGTGGTTCACCGGCTCGGGGGCACTGGGCACCGTGGAGTCGGTCAGGACCTGTTGGGTCAGCGCGATCGAGGAGACCGATCCGCTCGTGGCCACGGGTGCCGGGGTGCGCTGGAGCCAGCCCTTGGCGATGCTCTTCAGCCGTGTTGCGGTGGCGGTGTCGGGGGCGCCGCCGGCCAGGGTGATCAGGTTGCCCACCGCCGCCAGGCCGTCTGCGGTGCCGGGTTCGCCGGAGCGTGCGATGGCTCGCCCGCGGACCGAGTCGAGCATCAGGCCGTTGTAGACCACCGGGGCGAAGCAGTTGGTCGCGGCGAAGAACACGTTGCCGATATTGGGGTCGGTGACCGCCCACGGGGTGCCGCCGAGCGCGGTCATGAGCTTGGCGACATCACTCAGCCACACGCCGCCGTAGGTGCCGGTGTATCCAGTGCCACCGTGCTGCAGGAACGACCCGTCGGCGTACAGGCCGTCCGCGTAGGAGCCGGGAGGACCCGCGGTGAACGCAAGGGTGGGCGAGATCCCCGCCACGCCCTGGGCGATCTTCGACCCGTCCTCGCCGAGGGCGCCGCGGATGATCACCACGCGGCACAGGTCCAGGCGGTTCGCCCCGGTCGAGACAGTGGTGCCGCTCGCCTGGGGCAAGAGCGTCGGATCGGGGACGAAGTGGTCGACAGCCGCACAGTGGTTGGCGATCTGATTGGCCGTCAGAGAGGAGTAGACGAGGTTCGCGGTGTCCAGCAGCGACTGCGGAGCGCCGATCTCCCAGTCCCACCAGTTCCCGTACCCGTAGGTGGGAAGGCCGCCGGAAGCCGAGTAGACGGAGGTGGTCATGTAGTCCAGGCCGCTGGTGACGGCGGCGAGCACCGAGGCGTTCCCGGTGTAGGCCGTTCCCGGGGTGACGTAGGCGCGGGCCAGGGTTCCCAGCCGGTAGAAGCTGTAGGCGACGTTGTCGGCGTTGGAGCCGAGGGGGAGGTCGGTGAACAGCTGCGTGGCGCCCGGCGAGGTCTCCATCAGGGGCAGGTAGTTCGCGGTACTCGTGTCGAGGGCGGCGATCGCGGGCGCGTACACCGGGTTGCCGGCGTCGATGGTTCCACCACTGGTCAGCGCGGCCCACCGGGACCGCACGATGGCGAACGCGTCTGCTGTCGTGTCAGCAGTGGCCGGTGTCCCGCCGATCGCGCCGGCGAGGGCGAAGCCGACAGTGCTGACGCCGGCAGCCTGGAGGAAGGTGCGTCGGGACCAGGTGAGCGACATGGCAGTGGGCCTCCTGAGACAGAACTGCCGCGCCCCGCTGGGGCACAGCAGTCGCGCGTAGCTGCCACTGGAGGCTAGAAAGCGCTTTCCTCGCCCGTCAAGAGCGATCCAACAAACCAACAAAAACCTGTCATGACTGGCGGGTTGAACCTATGCTGCGGGCAGAGCAGGCCGCATGCCGGAGACCGGCAAGAACCTTGAGGGTGGGCACGTGCGAACGAAGGTCGAGGAACGCCACGAACAGATCGTGCAGATCGTGCGTGATCGCGGAAGCATCCGATTGGCCGATCTGGGCGCGGAGTTGGGTGTGTCCACCGAGACGGCGCGCCGCGACGTCAGGGCGCTCGCTGCGATCGGCCGGGTCCGCTGGGTGCACGGGTCGGTGTCCTGGCCTTCGGGCCCGCTCAGCGCTCGCGACGCCCGGCTCAATCGCCCGGAATCGGTGCCGGCGGCGCCACCTGGCCTGTTGATCGGGATGATCGTGCCGATGGCGGACTACTTCTACCCGGAGATCATCCGGGGGGCTCGGGCCGCGGCAGCCGCCTCCGGCGCGCGACTGATGGTGGCGATGACGGACTACGACGCGGCGCAGAACGCGGAACACATCAAGGGCATGATCAACGCCGGCGCCGACGGCCTGCTGCTCACGCCCAGTTGGGGGATCGACGGGCCCAGCCCGAAGGACTGCGAGCAGATCGCCGACCTGGACATCCCCACGGTGCTGGTGGAGCGGCGGGTGCCTGCCGGCGTGCAGGCGGCGGCGCTGGACCGGGTCACCTCCGATCACGTCGGCGGAGCCGCTCTGGCCGTGCGCCATCTGGCCGGACTGGGCCACCGGCACATCGCCTTGGTCTCCAACACCACTCACACGGCAGGAGCGATCCGCGAAGGGTACCGATCCGCGATGGAAGTGCTCGGCCTCGACCTCGACGAGATGTCCATAGCGCAATCCGGTCCACCCAGCGACCTTCCCAGCTTCGAGGAGACCGTCACGGACCTGCTGCGGCGGGTGACCGCCAGGCAGGTGACCGCGGCACTGGTCCACCCGGACCACCTCGCGATCAACCTGATCCAACGACTGCTGGCCCAGGGCCTGCGCGTGCCCGAGGACCTCGCACTGGTCAGCTACGACGACGAGCTGGCAACCATTCCCTCGGTTCAGCTCAGCGCGATAGCACCACAGAAACGGGCCATCGGCGAAGCGGCCGCGGGCCTGCTGATCCGCAAGCTCACCGACCCGACGGTGCTCCCCACACGCATCGAGTTGCTGCCGCACCTGGTGGTTCGCGAGTCCTGCGGCGCAACTTCCGCTGCGGGAGCGGGGGATGTCGACCTGGAGGCCTGACCCCCTGCTATAGAGAAGACTGATACCCCATCCAGTTCTCAAAAGTGACGCCTTTTTGACAGTATGAACTTCCTGCCTTGACGCCCTCAAAACCGTATCCCACGATGATGCCGGTCAACGGGACGGATGCGGCAGGCGCCAATCACGCGCCACGAATTCCGCACGCCGCCAGGCCCACCGAAAGCACGGGCCGCGCCCTGCTGAGCGCACTGGAGAGGGGAGCGGGATGGGTGTTGCTGTGGAGGATCCCCCGGCGAGCGAGGACGTGGTCCCGCCCAGTCCGGCAGGATCCGGGAAAAGCCCGGTCCAGCGCAGAGTTGGCCTGTGGCGCCGCATCCGCCGAGACAGAGCACTGCTCGTGATGATGGTGCCGGGGGTCCTCTACTTCCTGGTCTTCCAGTACGGCGCGCTGTTCGGGAACATCGTCGCCTTCGAGAACTACGTCCCGTTCCTCGGCTTCGCACAGAGCCAGTGGGTGGGGTTGGCGAACTTCGCAACACTGTTCGGCGATCCCAGCTTCTGGCAGGCGCTGATCAACACGGTGGAGCTGGCAGGACTCCAGCTGGTCTTCTTCGTGCCGGTACCGCTGGCACTGGCCCTGCTGCTCCACAGCGTGCTGCGCGGATGGGTCCGCAAGGCTGTCACGAGTGTGGTGTTCCTGCCGCACTTTCTGTCGTGGGTCGTCGCGATCGCCCTGTTCCAACAGGTCCTCGGTCCCACCGGTCTGCTCGGAGGGGCCCTGTCCGGGGGCGGGTCGCACCTGGTCAACGTCTTCGCCGATCCCTCGTTGTTCAAGCCGCTGATGATCGGTGAGCTGATCTGGAAGGACTGCGGCTGGGCGACGGTCATCTTCACCGCCGCCCTGTTCCAGGTCAACGAGTCCCTCTACGAGTCCTCGGCGATCGACGGGGCGGGTCCCTGGCGCAGGTTCTGGCACATCACGCTGCCCGGCATCAGGCCGGTGTTGATCCTCGTGCTGGTGATGCGCGTCGGCGACATTCTCACCGTCGGTTTCGACCAGGTGATGATGCAGCGCGACGGATTCGGCTCCCAGGTGTCCGAGGTGCTCGACACCTACGTCTACTTCCACGCGACGGTGAACGGCGACTGGTCGGTCGCAGCCGCAGCCGGCCTGTTCAAAGGTGTGGTCGGTCTGGTGCTCGTGGTGTGCGCGAACAAGGTCGCACATCGGCTCGGCGAGGAAGGTGTGTACCGGTGAGTATCAGCAGTGCGATATCGGGCAGCAGGTGGCGCAGTTCACTGGCACCGGAGCCGCGCCCGGCCTGGCAGGAGAAGCCGAAGGCGGTCACCTCGCTGACCAAGGGGTCCGCGCTGATCCTGATCACGGCGATCGCCGTGGTGCCGTTCTGGGTGGAGCTGTCCACCAGCCTCTCCACCAACCACCAACTCCTGCACAACGGTGCGGGCTTCACCCTGTGGCCGCACCCGTTCTCCTTGCAGGCATACCGCGCCATCCTGCAAGGCGGCCTGATCACCAAGGCGGTCTGGGTCAGCCTCGGGCTGACGCTCATCGGGACCGCCGCATCCCTGGCCACCACGGTGCTGCTGGCCTACGCGCTGTCCCGGCCCGGCGTCGCCGGCGGCAAGCAGGTACTGATGATGTGCCTGTTCGCGTTCCTCTTCCCACCGGGGCTCATTCCCACCTACCTGGTGGTCGACAACCTGCACCTGCTGAACAACTACTCCTCGCTGGTCCTGCCGGTGCTGGTCAACGTGTTCAACCTGGTGGTGATGCGGGGCTTCTTCCAGGGGATCCCGTCCGAACTGTACGAGGCCGCACGCCTGGACGGCGCCGGCGAGTGGACCACGCTCCTACGCATCGTGCTGCCTCTGTCGAAACCCGTCATCGCGGTCGTCGGCTTCTTCTACGCCGTGACGTACTGGAACCAGTGGTTCCAGGGACTGTTCTACCTCAACGACGCGTCCCAGTGGCCCCTGGGGACCCTGCTGCGGCTGCTGGTGACGCAGGGCTCGAACGTGGACGCCAACGGCAGCACCGCCGCCGTCATCAACCAGAACCCCATCGCCGAACAGGCCGCGACCGTCGTGGTGGCAATCCTGCCCATCGTGCTGGTCTACCCGTTCGCGCAGCGCTTCTTCACCAAGGGTGTCCTCACCGGCGCCGTCAAGTCCTGAACCTCAGGCCCGCACCTACTCCCCCGAGGAATTCGCCATGTCCGGCACATTCTCGCGTCGTTCCTTCCTCAGAGCCACCGGTATCGGCGTGGCCGCCGCCGCGATCGCCCCCACTCTGGCCGCATGCGGCGCCGGGTCGACGGGCTCGACGTCCAACGTCGGAGTGAAACTGGCGCCGTGGCCCACCTACGTGCCCAACTCGACAGCCCACTACGACCTGCCCGCTCTGCCCAACAACGGGGCACCCGCGGCACTGAGATATCCCTCGCTGCCGCTGCCCTCGAGCATCACGACAAAGCCGGGCGACGGGTCCACCGTGACCGCCCTGGCCGTCAGCTACGGCAGCCCGGTCTCCACCGGTTCCTCCAACCAGCTGCTCGCAGCGGTCTCCCAGGCCCTGGGCGTGACCTTCCAGCCGCGGTTCGTGATCGACAGCGGGACCACGTTCAACCAGGCGTTCGCGCAGATGGAGGCGAGCGGGGACATCCCGGACCTGATCCAGGTCACGCCCGGTGTACCCGACGCCAGCCAGTTCGTCGAGGCCAAGTGCGCCGACCTGACCCCCTACCTCTCAGGTGACGCGATCAAGGAGTACCCCAACCTCGCCTCGATCCCGACCAGAGGCTGGGAGCTGATGGGCCGGATCGACGGGAAGATCTACGGAGTCCCCGTCTACCGGTACAACACGCCCAACATGGGACTCATCTCGAACAAGGAAAAGCTGGTCGCGGCCGGAATCTGGGGCAAGGGCATCTCGGTCGACCAGTTCGCCGCCGGAATGGCGAAGCTCAAATCCGCCGGCCACTACTCCATGGGCGAATCCCAGCCGAAGACGTTCGGAATGGGATTCCACGCGGGGGCCGCCGGCGCCCCCAACACCTGGCAGTTGCAGAACGGCAAGTTCACCCACGCCATGGAGTCACCCGCCTACGAGCAGGCCCTGGCGAACATGCGGAGCTTCTACGCGCAGGGGCTGTTCAATCCAGACGCGATGAGCCTTCCCTCCTCGGTCGCCACCCAGGCCAAGTTCGCCTCGGGCGAGTGGGTCACCACCGCCGACTCGCTCACCGGCGGCCTGCTGACCGTCTTCCAGCAGGTCGGGAACTCGTTCACCGTGGACGTGGCCTACCCCTACGGAACCGCCCCCAACGTCCCCGGCGGAGACTTCGCCTTCAGCTACACCGCCATCAAGGCCTCCTCCCCCGAACGCATCAAGATGCTGCTGCGGGTCCTGGACTACCTCGCCGCGCCATGGGGGACCAAGGAGTTCGAACTGGTCAACTACGGAGTCGAGGGCGTGCACTTCACCCGCGCCGCGGACGGGTCCCCGGCCAACCCGACCACGCTGGGCATGACGGAGAACTCGAGCAACCTGCCCATCAAGTACCTGGCACAGCAGCCGCAGCCGATGTTCTACCCCGGGGCCACCCAGGACACCCAGCGCCAGTACGACACCTGGAGCACTCTGCTTCCGATCACCGTGGGAGACCCCACCCGCCCCTACCTCTCGGGATCGGCAACCTACAACGCCAAGTACGCCACCCTGCCACCCCTGCTCGGTCCGGCCGTCGTCGACATCGTGACCGGCCGCCAGCCCCTCTCCTCGTGGAGCAGCACCGTCGCCCAGCTCAAGGCGCAGTGCAGCATCGACCAGATGGCGGCCGAGTTCAGCCAGGCCTACGCCGCAGCGAACAAGTAGCCACCCGCGCCCCGGTCCGGCGGGGCCGTGCCGGATCGCACCCACGCCTCGGCGCTCCCAGGCAATAGGACGCCCCGGCGCCACGTCTGAAGGAGGAATTCGGCAGTACCACCCCTGCACGGCAAAGGAGTCGAAATGCCAGCACAATTGGTCCGCAGATTCATTGCACCACTGGCCACCGTCCTGCTCGCCCTGGCCCCCTTGGTGATCGGGGCAGGCGCCACGAAGGCGCACGCAGCGTCGTTCACCATGTTCAACGACACCCACGAGGATGCACCGAACGCCAACGTCGAGCAGTTCGGCGTGACAGATTCGACAACGGTCTACGACGCGTGGAGCCTGTCCTGCTCCACCACCGGCTGCAGCAACGTGCCCACGCAGAGCACCTTCGACGCGAAGGTGCAGGCGGACGTCAGTGCCGACAAATCGGGGGCGACAGGACCGATAGCCCTCGACTTCGAGCAGATCGTTCCGGTCGACGCTTCATCAACTGCTCAGGCCCAACAGGAGGTCGACCTCTGGAAGCAGCTGATCACGTGGGCGCACGCTGCAGAGCCGTCCGCCCCGATCGGGATGTACTCGTACGACTGGGGTAACACGTACAGCTCCTACACCGCCCAACTCTATGCCAGCGGCTACTTCGACTTCTTCGCACCGTCGATGTACAACCGCTGGGCCACCACCTCGGACTGGTCCTCGGAGCTGAGTGCTGCTGTCTCCAACGACCGCGCGATCAGCTCCAGTCTGCCGATCTACCCATACGTCTGGGGACAGTGGGACACCAGCGGCACCTCCGGCAACGCCTGGCTGAGCGGCACGGACTGGGACAGCGAGTTCAAGACGCTCGAAGCGCAAACCCAGGGAGCCATCCTGTGGGGCAACATGCCCACCGACTCCAGCGGCTGCGGCTTCCTGGGAGCGTTCTCAGCCGAGATGGGCGCGCTCACCGGAACCTCGAGTCACGGCCCGCTGACGGTCAGCGCGAGTCCTCCGAACAGCTGCGTGATTCCCCGTGGCGCGATGACCACAGTGCCGTTCACCGTGAACAACAACGGCAGCTCGACCAGCACTGCGACGTCACTGGCCGACACCACCGCGACGCAGAGCATCACGGTCGGCAACTTTGAGTACTGGGATATCCCCGCGCTGGCGTCTGGCGCCTCGTGGGGGCCGGACACCCTGAACGTCACCGTCCCATCCAGCGCAACCGAGACCACCGCCCTGCTCTACATCAACTACGGAACGGGAGTGCAGCGCCTGGCCGTCATCATCCCGTGATCGCCTCGGGTCAACTGGTTGTGCGGCAGGCGGGATCGTCGCCGCACAACCAGTTGACCGGCCGGGCCGGTGGTACGTCCATCGAGCTTTTCGTAAGCGCAGTTTCAGTACGTCTGCACGGACGGGTTGTAGCGGCGACGGTCCTCAGCGACGCGCTGAAGACTCCGTACGACCACCTTCAGGCGCGGGGCGGTCTCGGACCCCTTGCGCACCGCCCCTATGACGTGGCGGCGGGGTTGATCCTCCGTCAGGACTCGGATCCGCACGCCAGGACGCCGGGCGTCCACCAGACGGGGCACCAGCGCCACGCCCATCCCCGCCTGCACGATCGCCAGGATCGCGCCCCAGTCCGAGGCGGTGTGCGCGGCGACGGGGGCGAAGCACACCTCGGCGCAGGCCGCCAGGGTGATGTCCCGCCACGGGCCCGACGCGCCGAAGACCCAGGCCTCCTCCGCCAGGTCGGCCAGATGCAGCCCGGCCTGCCCCGCGAGGTGGTGCCCCGCCGGCAGCGCGACGTCCATCGGGTCCGCCAGCAGCGGGAAGGTGACCAGCCGCCCGCTGGCCACGGCGCCGTCGGTGTGCGCGGCCAATGACAGCGCCACGTCTATCTCGCCGCGCTCCAGCAGTGTGTAGACCTCGGCCGCCTCGGCTTCGTGCACGGAGGCCTGGAAGGTGGGGCGGGACTGCCGGAGCAGGTCCAACGCCGGCATCACCAGTGCCTCCACGCCGGTGGCGAACGAGCCGATCCGGACCAGCCCCTCCTCACCGCCCAGGTACGCCTCGATCTCGGCTTCGGCGGCCTCCAACTGGGCGAACACGGCGTCACCGTGACGGAGCAGCAGATGGGCCACCTCGGTCAGGCGCACCCGCCGCCCGTCCGGCTCGACGATCGGCGCGCCGATCTGCCGACTCAGGCTGTTGAGGGTCTGCGACACCGCCGAGGGGGTGAGGGAGAGCGCCTGAGCCGTGGCGGTGACCGTGCCCTGGCGCTTCAGCTCGGTCAGCACACGGAACTTCCGTAGATCCCATTCGATCATTCAGCCGAGGCTACGGATGACTCGGTCGTACAGCAACAACCGTCCGACGGGCGGTCATTCGACCGGACGGCCGGCCGGTCGAGAGCGGCGCGGACAAGGAAGCGCCGCCTCCGTGGGGCCGGGGCGGACCGGGCGGGTGCCCGGCCGACCCCGGCGCCACGAAGGCGGCGCGGGTGGTGCTCTGTGGTTGTGCCGGCTGTGCCGGAGACTTGACCGTCCGTCAGCCCGACAGTTCGGCGGTGCGCTCGGCGAGCGCCTTCGCGCCGTCGGCGGTCAGCGAGCCGAAGAGCCGCAGCCTGGATATGCCGCCGTCCGGGAAGATGTCGATCCGGACGTGGGTCGACGGCGGCGTGTCGACCAGGAACCGGTGCACCGTGTCAGGCAGCAGCCGGGTGCGGGGCAGGATCTGGGTCCACTCCCCGGTGCCGGAGCTCTGGTCCTGGACGAACAGGGCGGCCCAGCCCGCCGCGTTGCCCTTCAGGTAGGTGGTGTCGATCTCGACGGCACGGATCACCGCCTGGCCGGTGAGGCGGTAGCGGACCCAGTCGTTGCCCTTGTCACGACGCCGCCGCGTCTCCCAGCCGTCGTCCATCTTCCGGGAACGGCCCGGCAGGATGGTGTTGGTCGGCGGCGAGTAGAAGCGGTCGGAGGCGTCCTCGACCGCGCCGCCGTTCTCCAGCGCGACCAGGTCGAAGGCGCCGAGCGCGTCCAGCCACTCCGGGTCGGGCGCCACCTCGCCGTAGACCCGCAGCCGGGCGACGCCGCCGTCGGGGTGCTGGTTGAGGCGCAGGTGGGTGAAGCGCCGCTCGACGTCGACGCTGAAGGCGTTGGCCGCATGCCCGCCGATCTCGGTGCGCGGGACGATCTCGATCCACTCGACGTCGTCCGCGAGCAGCTCCTTCGCCGAGGCGGAGGCCGGGGCGGTGGTCGCCTGGACGCTGACCGCCTGGGGGTAGTTGCCGCGGAAGTGCGCGGTGTCCACGACCAGGCCCCGGACCACGCCGGGCACGCCCAGCCGGATCAGCGCCCAGTCGTGGTCGTCCGCCTCGGGGTGCGGGGTCTCCTCGTCCACCCCGCGGCGACGGCGGGTCTCCCAGCCGTCCATGATCTTGCCCTTGTGCCCGAACCGCTCCGGGGCGAACACGGCGGGCACGGGGACCAGCAGGTTCTCGCGCTCGGCGAAGAACTCGTCGTTGGCCGCGACGACCGCACCGCCCAGGCGTCGATCCGCGAGGTCTACCAGCTGGTCGAAGGGCAGCGTCTCGGCCCGCCGGTAGTCGGCGTACGGCTCGGCGCCCTCGCGGTACGGCTTGGCGTCGCCGGTGAAGGACGTGACGTGCGGCATGCGATCTCCTCAGGGGCTCGTGAAACAGGGCAGGCTCCCCCGCCGCCCCGTCCGGGCGGCGGTCCGCTGCCCGCACCCCAAGGCTCGAACCTGGGCACCGCCCTGGTCCATCGCGTAAATCCTTCGGTTATTTTCAGTCGGGCTACACAGTCGCCGCCCGCGGGCGGCCGGGCGGCAGCACTCGACGCCCGCGACCGGACGGCTGACCAGAGGGAATGCAAGATTCCGAGTGCCCGGCCGGACAGGCCCTGCACCGGGGGCCCGTACTCGCCTTATCAGTTCGGGTGTGCCGCTACGGAGCCGACCGTAGTAGCCCAAGCGGCCCCTATGGCGGACACAGAATGCCGATGGCAGGCTGAGAAGCATCAGCCACACCGGCAACGCATGGAAGGCGGCGAACGCCATGGCTGAACATCCGCACGCCGCACTGATCCGCCGGGGCTACGTGGCGTTCTCACTAGGCGACATGGACACGCTCGCAAGCCTGCTCACATCCGACGTCACACACCACGTCCCCGGCACCCACCCGCTCTCCGGCGACCACAAAGGCATCACCGCGGTACTTCACTACTACGGACAACTGGCCGCCGAGACCAACGGCACGCTGCACGTAGAGCTCCAGAATCTGCTCGTCGACGGACGAGGACACGTGGTATCCGTGACACGAACCTCCGCCGAACGCGCGGGCCGGAAACTCGACCAGATGGACGGGATCGTCTTCCGGATCGTAGGAGACAAGGTCACCGACCTTGACGAATGCGTCGAGGACCTCGACGCCACGAACGAGTTCTGGTCCTGAGCCACTGGGCCGGGCTGCTCCCCTGTCTCGGAGCCGGCCCGGCCTGTCGCGCTGTGCTCGCTGGTTCAGCCGCTGATCTCCCACGGATCCGTGATGCCGCGGTCCGCCGCAGCGGCTGCCTGCTTCAGCGCATCTCTACAGCCGCCGGGCACCAGGCCATCACGACCGCCGACGCCATCCCCGTTCCTGAAGGGTCGTCACATCTCGTTGGGAAGTGACTGTTCGCACCAGATGATCTTGCCGTTCACGGTCTGCCGGGTACCCCAGCGCTGGGTGAGCTGGGCGACGAGCAGCAGGCCACGGCCTCCCTCGTCGAACACGCGGGCCCGGCGCAGGTGGGGTGCGGTGCCGCTGCTGTCGGAGACCTCGCAGATCAGTGTGCGGACCGGGGCGCCCGCCGGTCCCCTGAGCGGCGGCGCGAGGATCAGCCGCAGCTGGATGGGCGCGCGGCCGTATTTGACGGCGTTGGTGACGAGTTCGCTGATGATCAGTTCGGTGACGAACGCGTCCTCCTCCACGCCCCACGCCGACAGGCGGCGCACGGCGTCCGCACGGACTCCGGCGACCGCCGCCGGGTCGGCGGGCACCTCCCAGGTCGCGATCCGGCGGGGGTCCAGGCGCCGGACCCGGGCCAGCAGCAGGGCGGCGTCGTCATCGGCGGGGCCGTCCGGCAGCAGCGTTTCCACGATCTGGTCGCACAGCGTTTCGAGCGGGCTGTCCGGGGTGGTCAGCGCACGCCGGAGTTCTTCGAGCCCGGTGTCCATCGGACGTCGGCGGGTCTCGACCAGGCCGTCGGTGTAGAGGGCGAGCAGGCTGCCCTCGGGCAGTTCCGTCTCGACCGCCTCGAAGGGAAACCCACCGACTCCGAGCGGCGGCGCGGCGGGCAGTTCCAGCAGGCCCGTGGTGCCGTCCGGGTGGACCACCACCGGGGCGGGGTGGCCGGCGCGGGCCAGACAGCAACGCCCCGAGACCGGGTCGTAGACGGCGTACAGGCAGGTGGCACCGACGTCTGCGACGGCAGCGGGATCCGCCGCATTCGTCCCCTCCGTCCCGCCGGCCCCGCCCGCCCCGTCCGTCCCGGAGTCAGCGGCCATCCCGAGGACGAGATCGTCGAGCTGGGTGAGGAGTTCGTCCGGCGCGAGGTCGGCGTCGGCGAGAGTCCGCACGGCGGAACGCAGTTGACCCATGGTCGCGGAGGCCTGGATACCGTGCCCGACCACGTCGCCGACGACGAGGGCCACGCGCGCGCCGGACAGCGGGATCACGTCGAACCAGTCGCCGCCCACGCCGAGCCGGGGATCGGCCGGCAGGTACCGGAAGGCCGCGTCCACCGCGGACTGCTCCGGCAGCCGCCGCGGCAGCAGGCTGTGCTGCAAGGCCATGGCTGTCGTGTGCTCACGGGTGAACCGACGCGCGTTGTCCAGACAGACCGCAGCCCTGGCGACCAGTTCCTCGGCCACGCGCAGGTCATCGGCCTGGAACGGTTCGGGGCGCTGGGAGCGGACGAAGTCGACCACGCCCAGGGTGGTGCCACGGGCGATCACCGGCACCTCCATCCACGAGTGGAGCCCGTACGTGCGGGACATCGCGGAACGGGCGGGGTCCTGCGCGAGCCACGCGCCGACGGCCGGGTCCTCCGCCTGGTACAGGTCGGACCGGCCGGTCGCCAGGCAGCGGGCCTGGGGCGAGTCGTCGGTGTAGTTGGCGACCTCACCGACCTGGACCACGGCCTCCGGCGCTCCCTCGCGTACGGAGCGGTTGGCCATCCTTCGCAGCGCAGCACCGGTGAGCGGCCCCGGTGCGGGGTCGTTGCCGCTCAGCAGGTCCTCCAGCAGGTTGACGCTGACGAGGTCGGCGAGCCGGGGCACCGCCACGTCCGCCAGCTCCTGCGCGGTGGTGGTGACATCCAGCGTGGTGCCGATGCGTGTGGCCGCGTCGTACAGCAGGGTCAACCGCTCCCGGGCCTCGTCGGCCCGGTCGGCCACCGCGAGCAGCTCGGTGGTGTCCCGGAGCGTCGCCACGAAACCGGCGGGGCCGCTGTGGACGGCGGTGGGCCGGAGGTTGACGGCCAGGAGGCGTCCTCCGACGGGCTGCACCTCGTCGGTGACGGTCCGTCCGGAGGCCAGCAGCCCGGCGATGCCCGGCTCCAGGCCCAGTTGGTCCAGCGGAAGACCCTCCGCGTCGGGGCGGAGGCCGAGCAGGTGCTGGGCCTCGTCGTTGGCCAGCACCAGCCGCTGGTCGGCGTCGAGGATCAGCACACCCTCCCGGACCGAGTGCAGCACGGCATCGTGGTGCTCGTACATCCGGGTCATCTCGACCGGCCCCAGGCCGTGCGTCTGGCGGCGCAGGTGCCTGCTCACCAGCACCGCACCGCCCGCGGCGAGCACCACCGCGCCGGCCGCGGCACCGAAGAGGACCGGCAGCTGGCGGTTCACCGTGGCGGTGACATCCGTGGTCTGCACGCCGGTGGCGACCAGTCCGACCACCTTGCCGTGCGCGTCCTCGATCGGGACGAGCGCACGGACCGCGGTCTGCGGGAATCCCTTGAAGATCTCGGTGAACGACTGCCCGGCTGCCGCCCGGCCGATGTCACCCTGGGCGCGCTGGCCGATCAGGCTCGGGAGCGGGTCCGTGTACCGGATCCCGTCCACGCTGAGCACGTCGACGAAGTCCACGCCGGAGCCCTTCTGCGCCGCCAGGGTGAGCGGCTCCAGCACCGCCGTGGGATCGGGCGACTGCAGGGCCTGCACCAGGCCGGGTCCGTGCGCGAAGCCCGCCGCTACGGCGAGCGCCTTGTGGCGGGCGTCGTTCTGGGCGTCGTTCGTGGTCTTGAGCACCAGGGCGACGATCGCGATCGCCGCGAGGAGCAGCAGGACCACCAGTTGCCAGACGAACGCCTGACCGGCGACGCTGCGCAGGCCGAAGACCGAGGCCGGCGCAGACCTCGACGGCCGGGCATCGGTCCGACGCGAGTCACGGTCTCCGCCCGCTTGCCCCGAAGCAGGATCCGCGTGCTCCCGCCGCTCGCCCCGGCGCCGCCCGACCACCGGGCGCGTCGAGGGCCGGGAGAGACCACCGCGCGTCGCGAACAGGCCAAACCTGCACATAAGTCATTCTTACCCCTCCCCGCCCGAACACCACTCTGCGCCGGACACGTCGCCCGATACTGACGCTGTCACCGTCCCCTGCGGCCATCACCTCCTCCGCCGGCACCTGCTCCAGCGCGCCCGATTCGGCCCAGCCGTCGATCGCACCGCGCCACAGCGGCCGGAGCAGCACAAAGCGTGCCAACCACGGCCGCATCAGCCGACCAGCAGAACGAGCTTCCCTCGCAGGTGGCCGTCCTCGCTGACCCGGTGTGCCTGCGCGATCTCGGCGAGCGGGAAGGTGTGCGCGACCGGGAGCGCGAAGTGCCCGGCCTCGATCAACTCGCCGATCTCGGCGAGCGCATGGACGGCGCGGCCGTCGTCCCCGCGGCTGAACCTCACCCCGTGCTCCCGCGCGCCGGCGAAGTCGGCGACCGTCAGGACGTGCTCCGGGCCGCCGGTGAGCCCGACGAGCTCGGGCAGCACGCCGTTCCCGGCGACATCGAGCGCCAGATCCACGCCGCCCGGGGCGAGCGCGCGGACCCGCTCGACCAGGCCCTCGCCGTAGGCGACGGGTTCGGCTCCCAAGGAACTCAGGTAGGCGTGGTTCGCCGGACTGGCGGTACCGATGACGCGGGCGCCCCGCGCCACCGCAAACTGAACTGCGGCGCTGCCCACGCTCCCGGACGCGCCATTGACAAGCAGCGTGCTGCCGTCCTTGACGCCGAGCTGGTCGATCGCGCGCATGGCCGTCTCCACGGCGGCCGGCAGCGTGGCAGCGCCGGCGAAGTCGAGCGACGGCGGGATCGGCGCGTAGAAGGACAACACGGCCAGCTCGGCCTGTGCCGCTCCGTCAGGACAGAAGCCGAACAAGCGATCGCCGACGGCCACCGCCGAGGCGCCCTCACCCACCTCATCGACGACACCCGCCGCCTCATAGCCCAGCGTCTGCGGAAGCCCCGCGTCCATCAGGCCCCTGCGCTTCTTCCAGTCACTCGCATTGACGCCGGCCGCGCGTACCTCGATCCGGACCTGGCCGGGACCCGGACGCGGGTCGGGCAGATCCACGATCTCGAGGACCTCCGGGCCCCCGAACCGACTGAAGCGTGCGGCCTTCATCAACGGCTCCGATCCCGCCCTGGGCTGTCGCGCCCGCTACGCGCCAGACCCCGGGCGCTGTTCCCTCGAACACCGTACGTCCCGAACCCCGCCCCCTCACTCCGACACCCCGACCGCGCCACAGCACCCACACCCGCACCCACACCCACGCTGTACCGGCCCGGACACCGCCCCCGACCGGCCACTCCAGGAACGTTTCGAGAGCCACCGATGAGCGAGGTCTGCGGTTTCCTCGCCGTTGAAGGGTCCGTTTTCGGCCCGTTGGACAGGGTCTCGGATCTCTGCTGGATAACGGCCGCAGTTCTTTTCTTGACGCAAGAAAAGTTCCGGGAAGACACTCTGGTCACCGGAGCGCAACACGGCCGGGCTCTGTCGCCACTCCGGCAGGCCCGCGGCCCGTTCGCGCGCGGACTTGGGAGCAGGGACGGCTGGGTCGCGGACGACGGTGTGCGCGGCGGAGTACAGGGAGGCAGGGATGGGGATCTCGCGCAGGGGTCTGCTGCGGGGCTCGGACGCGACTCTGGTGGGCGGAGGGCTGGCCGTCGCCGGTCTGCGCGGCGCCGGGCGCGCGGCCGCGGCGCCGGTGTCGCTGCAGGCGGCGCTGGCCGCGTCGGCGTCGCCCACACTGCCGGTGACGAGCCGGAACAGCGTGTTCACCCGCTCCGGTCCGGGGCCGCTGTACTGGACCCCGTACAGCTGGACCCTGGCGCACGGAACCCTGACGGAGTCGGTGTGGCAGCAGAACATCGACTGGGTGGCGGGAAACTTCGCGTCCTACGGCTACACCATGTGCTGCACGGACGGCTGGGTGGACTACACCCAGAAGACGAACGGGAACGGCTACGTCCTCAGCTACTCCGACTCCTGGACGCACGACTGGGCCTACTGGGCCGACTACCTTTCCGGCAAGGGCCTGAAGCTCGGCGTCTACTACAACCCGCTGTGGGTGACCACATCCGCGGTGAACGACCCGACCAAGACGGTGGTGGGCACCGACATCCCGGTCTCGTCGATCGTGACCAGCGGTGACTGGTTCAACTCCAACCACCAGGAGTACTGGGTCGATGTGACCAAGCCCGGCGCCAAGGAGTTCGTCCAGGGCTATGTGAACTACTTCAAGAGCCTGGGCGTCGCCTACCTGCGCACCGACTTCTGGGCCTGGTACGAGTCCGGCTGGGACCAGAACGCCGGCACGGTCGGCGTCGCCCACGGCTCGACGAACTACACGACCGCACTGCAGTGGATCTCCGGGCTTCGTCGACAAACTGGAAGCCGCCGAAGCCGGCGCGAAGGTGACCTTCGCCGTCCACGCCGCCACTGCGGGCAGCTACAGCATCTCCTACCGCTATGCGAACGCGACCGGCGCCGCCTCGACCCTGACCGTCGGAGCGCAGGACGCCGCCCGCACCACGATCAGCGCCCCCGCGACCGTCTCGTTCCCGAACCTGGGCAGCAGTTGGGCCACCTGGGGCACCGTCAACGCCTCCATCGGCCTGGTTGCGGGCACCAACCTGATCACCGTGGCCCGCACCGTGGCGGACAGCGGCGCCGTCAACCTTAACTACATCCAGCTCAACACCTGAAAGACTCCCGGCCGGGGCAGTGCCACCCCAGCCGGAGCCCGCCGCCTCCGGGCCCGAACCCTGACCGTCGGGCCCGGAGCAGTGGAACCAAGCGCAACCACGGGCCGCAGGCACCAGCCCGCGACGACAGTTCGGAGGAGAAGAATGGGATGGCGAGCGGACGCCCCGCTTGCGGGGGGCACGAACCCGTGCCGACGGGGAGGGCGTTCATGAGCTTCGCCCGTCGGCCCTCCGTGCCCGTGACCGCGCCTCGGGCCCGGGTCACCGACCTGACCGACACCCCCACGCGGGCCGAGATCTTCGCCCGCGTGCTGACCAGCGGGCCGATGTCGCGCACCGCTCTGGCCACGCAGTTGGAGCTGTCCCCCTCCACCGTCACCCGCGTGCTGACCCCACTGATCGAGGAGGGGTACCTGCGCGAGACACCACCCGAGGAGACCACGCTGGGCCGCCCCAAGCGCCTGCTGCACGTCAACACCGAGCGGCACCTGGCCATCGGCATCAAGATCGCGCCGACCCACGTGGCCGCTGTGCTCACCGACATGGCCGCCCAGGTGCTGGCCCGCGCGGTGCGCCCGATCGCCGACCACACGCCGCCCACCGCACTAGGTGCGGCAGCGGAGCTGGTGGCCGAACTGACCGGACAGGTGCCGGGCGCCGCGGAGCGGATGCTCGGACTCGGGGTGGGCGTCAGTGGCCACGTCGACTCCCGGGTCGGGCTGTGCCGCTACTCGGCGCTGCTGGACTGGCGACACGTCGACGTCGCGGGGCCCCTGGTGGCCGCGACCGGCCTGCCGGTGGCCGTCAACAACGACGTCAACGCGCTGGTGGTCGCCGAGCAGTGGTTCGGCGAGGGCCGGGACGTGAACGACTTCGCCGTCGTCACGGTCGGTCCCGGGGTCGGCTGCGGCCTGCTGCTGGGCGGCACGCTCTACGCCGGGGCCAACGGGATGGCCGGCGAGTTCGGCCACCTGCCGCTCGACCCCGACGGCCCGGTCTGCTCCTGCGGGGCGCGCGGGTGCCTGGAGTCGCTGGCCTCCTCCGGCGCGGTCCTGCGCCACCTGCGCGAGCACGGCGGCGGGCAGTGCGCCGACATCGACGCCGCGATGGAGTTGGCGCGGCGCGCCCCGGCCACCGGCGCGGACCCGGCAGAGGACGAGGCGGCACAGGCCGCCAGGGATGCCTTCGCGGCCGCCGGCGAGGCTCTCGGGAGGGGCCTGGCCGGGCTGCTGAACCTGCTCAACCTCGAAAAGGTCATCCTCGCGGGCGAGGGCGTGGCCGCCCACGACCTGTTCGGCCCGGCGATGACAGCCGCCTTGGAAAGGCACGCGTTCTCCAGCGCGGCGCGCGAGTGCATCCTCCAGGTCGACCCGGTCACCGACGACCTGTGGGCGCGCGGAGCGGCCTGCCTGGTCATCCAGGCCACGTTGACCTGACTTTGCGGGAAGGGGTCAGCCAACTCTTGCGCCACGCACCCCCGTCCCCCGGATTCGTTCGTCAGCTGACGTCCCTGCGGTCACTCCTGCGGTCACTACTTACCTGCGGTCCGGTGGCGGCCTGTAACCAACCCAGGATTCCGGCCGCAGGGGCCCGACATCACCGACGACGCTCCTGCGGCCGGCTCCTCGTCCACGCTCCACTTCTCCGTCCGGCAAGGCAGGTTCCCCTCCCGTGACCACCGATCAACTCCAGGCCCCGGGCCCACCCGGCCAGGCCGGCACCACCGTTGTCGCTCCACGCCGCGCACCCAGGGCGCGCGCCGGCAGGCGCGGCTCCATCCTGGAACGCCGCTACGCCCGCCTGGGCTGGGCCTTCACCACCCCGGCCCTGATCGTCGTGGCCGCGGTGACGCTCTTCCCGATCGTCTTCTCGGTGGTGATGAGCCTCAGCAACGTCAACGTGACGGCCGGCTCAAGCACGGTCTCGGCGAGGCGCTGCACACGGCCGCCGCGCAGGACGCGGTCAACGAGACCTACGCACCGGTGGTCTCCGCTGTTGAGCAACTCCTGCGCGCCTGCGGCGACTCCGCGAGCCTACGGCCCGACCTCGACGCCGCCGACGTCCTGCTCCTGATGGGCTTCATGTGGCGCGTCGCCCCGGACGCGGAAGGCCTCGCCCAGGCCGAGCGGCTGATCGAACTGGCGATCGCCGGCCTGCGACCCACGCCGGGCCCGGCCCCCTCGGCATCAGCGGCGGCCGGCTGAGCGCAGCGCGAGCAGTCTGCCGACGGCAGCCCCTCCGATTGCGCCACCGCACTCCCCCGGGAACACAAACCCAAGCACGTCCCGGCTCTCAGACTCTGCGTCATCGTTCCGGAACAGCGCTCGATTCCTTGGCATCACGTCGGTGCGTCCCCAGGAGGCGGTGTGCGTTGCGGGTGGTGCGGCGCCGCCAGGACTGTCCGAAAGGCGGCGCAACCGCGTCCAGTGCCTCGATTGCGCGAAGTACCTGTTCGTAACGGGTCCAGGCGTAGTCACTTCCGTAGAGCAGGTGGTCAGGCCCGGCGACGCTGGTCAAGGCGTTCAGCTGCCGGTCAGTGGGGGTGCCGGCGAGGTCGTAGTAGAAGCGGGCGAGCGCCGGAGCGACAGTTGGGCCGTCGGCGTCGCCGGCGATCGCGCGGAACAGCTCCAGGCGGTCGGCGAGCAGCGGGAGGACGCCTCCGGCGTGCGGGACGATGAAGCGGATGCGCGGGTAGCGCTGCGCTGCGCCGCTGAGGATGAGGTCGACCACGCTGCGGGCCGCGTCGAAGAGGAACTCGATCATCGGGCGTGGATAGCCCAGGGCCAGGGCCTCGTGTCCGGCGCAACTCGTGGGGTGCAGGAACGCTATGGAACCGCGTTGGTCCAGTTCACTGAGCACCGGGCGCATCCGCTTGTCGCCGAGGTAGAGCCCGGCACTGTTGGTCATCAGGATGACGCCGTCGGCGTGCAGGTCCTCGAAGGCGTGCAGGTCCTCGAAGGCGTGCGGGATCTCGGTGAGGGCGCCGTCGATGTCCGGGAGTGGCAGGGACGCGAAGTACCCGAAGCGACCTGGATGTTCCTGGGTGATTCGGGCGCCGGTCTCGTTGACCTCGTGGGCCAGCGCCCGGGCTTCCTTGTCATCGCCGAAGTGGACATCGGGCGAGGAGACCGACAGGATCGCGCGGGCGATGCCCGCTTCGTCCATCAGCGCCAGGCGGGTATTCGCGTCCCACTGCGGCCAGTAGGCCTCCGGCATGCCGTCAGGCTCCCGCCGGCCGCGGGCTTTCGCGGCGCGAATGTACCTGTCGGTGGTGAAGTGGGCGTGGACGTCGATCAGTTCGTCGCCGTGCATCTCGCACCTCCGTCGTTTCGGGTGGTGACAGCTGTTCAGGCCCGCGCGGACTCGACGGCCAGGGGGACGCCTTGGCGCCAGACGGCACGGACCGAGAGTGTGTCGCCCATGTCCGCGGTGGGATCCCCGTCGACGAGCAGCAGATCGGCGCGCTTTCCCGGTTCGATGCGGCCGCGGTCGGGCAGGTCGAAGTGCTCGGCGGCAAGGGCCGTCGCGGCGCGCAAGGTCTGGAGCGGGGTGAGGCCCGCGCGGACCAGGAGACGGAGTTCGCCGTGCAGGCTGGCGCCGTGCGCCGTGCCGGGGGCACCCAGGTGCGCCGCGTCGGTGCCGGCCAGGACGTCGACGCCCGCCGCGTGGAGCGCCGCCACGGAGGCGAGCGCGTACTGGAAGTTGTGCTGCGGGAGGGTGTGCCAGGTCTCGGCGAGGCTCTCCAGCCACACCTGGGGCACCTTCGGCCGCACGCGTGGATCTGCGGCCAGTTCGGCCGATGCGCCCTGCCCGGTGATCGAGGCCAGGACGCTGAGCGTCGGGATGACGAAGACACCGGCCTCGGCGATGCGCGCGATGATCTGCGGGGTGTACGGGGCGTCGACGAACAGGTGGGTGAGCCCGTCCACGCCCGCATCGACGGCCCGTCGGGTGGCGTCGAGGGTGAGCGCATGGGCGAGGACCTTGAGTCCGTTGGCGTGCGCCTCCCGGACGGCGGCGAGCAGGACGTCCTGCGCGAGGACCGGCACACGGGCCCCCAGGACGTGCCCGTCCTCGATCATGACCTTGAGGTAGTCGGCCCCCTCGGCGACCCGGTCCGCGACAAAGCCGGGTACCTCGGCGACGGACGAGGCAGTGGGCCAAACGCCGTCAAGCCCCTTGCGCAACTGGTGCGGATGGCCGCCTTCCGGCGTGAGACCGACGGACGCGCTGCGCACGTCGGCCAAGTCGAGTGAACCGGCCGTCGTGCGGCGCAGCGGGATCATTGTCTCGGGCATCGAGGTCAGGTCCAGCTCGGTCGTGACGCCGAACGTCAACGCCTGGCGCAGGGCGGCCTCGTCGCTGTGGGTGTGTGCGTCGATCAGGCCCGGCAGCAGCGTCGCCCCCCTCGCGTCCACCACCTCGGCGCCCGACCTGCCGGGTCCCCCGACGGCCGTGATCACCCCGTCCGCGACATGCACGTCCACCGGCCCCAGCCGCCGCTCACCGTTGAAGACCTGCGCGCCGGCGATGACGAACTCGCTCATGCTGACCACACCTTCATCCATGGGTTCGTATATACGAGTTAGGATATATGAGTTGGTGGATGCTGGATAGGATCGTGGACGTGGATGACGAAATGATCGAGATCGCGGTGCTGCTGCGGCGCGCCCAACTGCGCAAGCAGACCAGCTGTGAGGCGGAACTCGCCCAGTGGGAGATGACGCTGCCGCAGTGGGGCATGCTCAACGCGGTCGCCGCGCAACCCGACTCGTCCACCCATGCGCTCGCACTGCTGACCGGGCAGTCCGACCAGTCCGCAGGGGCCGCGGTTGCGCGACTGGAGCACCGGGGGCTGGTCGAGCGGCGCAGCGGCCATGGAAAGGCCATCCTGCACCGGACCACTGCGGAAGGCATGCAGATGTTGGGGCTGTGCGACCGCGCTGTGGCGCAGACCATGCGCACGGCCCTGTCCGGCTTCAACGGGGACGAGGTCCGCGAGCTGCGCGACCTGCTTGAGCGGCTGGCCTGACGAGCCGCCCGATGGGCGATACGGCCACCGCCGTGCGGGCAGGTCACCAGACGGTCCTTCAGCGTTCTGCCGAAGTGCTCTCGAGGACCTGACCGATCAGTGGGACGCCCGGGGCGGTGCTCGAAGTGGCGCCGGCGGTGGTTGGTTCTGGCGTGCCCTCCTGCTCAGGGTGTTGTCTACTGAAGTGGAGGCTGCCTCTCATCCGATCACTGCAGGAGATCGCTGACGTGTGCGGTCGTGCCCTCGCCGGACGCCAGGACACGGTCGCCACAGCTGACTGGGCCGAGACACCCCCGGACGAGAGCCTTAGCGGCCCGATCGCCGCCTGCTGAGACACCGCTGCCTGCCACGGACTGCGAAAGCCCCCAGGGGCGCAGGCCCGGGTTCGCCGTTGCTGCACTTCCTACCACCGTGCTCCGCGCGCCGATGGTCCGCGCGTGGACGCGAAGGAGGACGGTTTGCATGGCACGACTGCGGCTCCTGGTAGCCGGTTACCTGGTCTGCGTCGCCGTGGCCACGGTCTGCTATCTGCTGGAACCAGGCTGGCACACGGTGACCTGGGCGGTCATCGGGTTCAGCGGCGTGGCCGCGATCCTGGTGGGGATTCGGCTTAATCGGCCCTCGCACCGACTGCCCTGGTTCCTGCTGGCCGGCGCGAACTTCGCCTTCACCGCCGGTGACACGACGTACAACGTCCTGCGGAGCGTGACCGGTGAGCCGAATCCGTTCCCTTCGCTCGCCGACGCGTTCTACCTCACCACGTATCCGCTGTTCGCCGCCGGGTTGTTCCTGTTCATCCGCTACCGCGCGGTCGATCAACGCGACTGGGGCAGCCTGCTGGACGCGCTGACCCTCACCTCCGGTCTGGCGCTGCTGTCGTGGATCTATCTGATCCAACCCAACACGCAGGCGTCCGGAACGACGTGGCTGGCCAAGGCGATCTCGATCGCCTACCCGCTGGGTGACGTGCTGATGCTGGCGATGCTCGCTCGGCTGCTCGTGGCCGGCAGTACCCGCACGCGTGCCGTCCAACTGCTCACCATCGGCACCGTCGGGATCCTGTTCTCCGATGTCCTGTACGGGTGGTACCAGGTCAACGGCGCCTGGCAGGTGGGCACGCCGATGGATCTGGGCTGGGTGGTGTTCTACACGGCTTGGGGACTCTCGGCGCTGGCCCCCTCCATGGTGGGTCTGACCGAACCGGTGCCTCACCGGGGAGCGGGGATCGCCGGTCGTCGGCTCGGCCTGCTCGCACTGGCCTCGCTGATCGCGCCCGGCATGCTGCTGTACGAGGCCGGCCGGGGGTCCGTCCGCGACGCGGGCGTCATCGCGGTCTTCTCCGCCGTCCTGTTCCTCCTGGTGCTCGCCCGGTTGTCGGGCATGGTCTCCTCCCATCGACGGGCGGTGCTGCGTGAGCGGGCGCTGCGCGTGTCGGCTGCCTCCCTGGTGGCGGCGGTCAGCGTGGAGGAGATCGCGGGCCTGGTCCGGGTTGCGGCAGGGACGTTGCTGTGGCCGGACTCACGGCACGAGGCCCTGTTGGCGCTCGGGGACGCCGCGGGGCTACGGCCGGTGCGCGGCACGCAGACCCCGCCCCCGCGGTGGCGGATCACGCGGGTGCAACTGCTGGCCGGCGACTGGCTGCGGTCGTTGCAGGACGGCAGGTCGCAGTTGGTGGGTGTGGACGAGTTGGCGAGTGGCGCGGGTGGCGTGGCCGGCGTCGGGGGCGATCCGCCGACCGCTTTGGTGTGCCCCTTGATCCTCGAGGAACGTCCCACGGGTGAAGCGCTCTTCGGCGCCCTGGTCGTTGCCGGCCCGCAGCGGCAACTCGAGGAGTTCCGAAGCATCCTGGAGACCCTCGCCTCGCAGGTCGCCCTGGCCGTGGAACGGATCCGTCTGTCCAAGGAGATCGTCCGCCGCGACAGCGAGGCGTACTTCCGGGCGCTGATCCACAATGCCTCCGACGTGATCCTGATCCTCGACGACGACAACACCGTGCGCTACGCCAGTCCGTCGGCCGAGGCGATGTTCGGCCCCGGGCCCTCGAACGAGGTCAGGAGGCTCGCCGACCTGGTCCACCCCGACGATGCCGCCCGCGCGGCCGGCGCACTGGCACGGATGAGGGAGAGCAACCGGGAGCAGGAGCTACGCGAGGACTGGCAGTTCCTGCGACAGGACCACAGCCGGGTCGAGATGGAGGTCAGGTGCAGCAACCTGCGGCACGACCGCACCGTGCGCGGACTGGTCCTGACCCTGCGGGACGTGACCGACCAACGGAAGCTCGAACGCGAACTGACCCACCGGGCCTTCCACGACTCGCTGACCGGCCTGCCCAACCGGATCCTGCTGCTGAACCGGATCGAGCACGCACTCGCACCCCGAGGCCGGGGGCGGGACCGCGGCCTGGTCAGCGCGCTGTTCATCGATCTGGACGACTTCAAGGTCGTCAACGACACGCTGGGCCACACCGTCGGCGACCAACTCCTCGCCGCCGCCGCGCGACGGCTCACCGGCACGTTGCGGGCAGGGGACATGGCGGCGCGGCTGGGCGGTGACGAGTTCGCGGTGCTCATCGAGGGCGTCGACGCGCCCGCGGACGTGGACGAGGTCGCCGACCACATCGTGGCCGCCCTCGCCCAGCCGTTCCGGATCCACGGCGAGACCATCAGCGTGTCGGCGAGCGTGGGAATCGCCACAGCACTGGACAGCTCCGACGGGGAGGAACTGCTGGGCCACGCGGACCTGGCCCTCTACGCCGCCAAGGCGGGCGGCAAACGGCAGTGGCGGCGTTACCAGCCGACCCTCCACAGCGGCATGGTCGAGCGTCAGGAACTGCGGGCCAGTCTCGACAACGCGATCGCCGAAGAGGAGTTCACGCTGCTCCACCAGCCCATCGTGGAGATGGCCAGCGGCGCGATCACCGGCTTCGAGGCGCTGGCCAGGTGGCCCCACGCGAGGCTGGGCCTGGTGCTGCCCGAGCACTTCATCGCGCTGGCCGAGGAGACCGGACAGATCATGCCGCTCGGCGCCTGGATCCTGGAGCGAGCCACCGCCGATGCAGCGCACTGGCAGCACGCGGTGCCCCGGCCGGTCCCGCTGGACATCAACGTGAACGTGTCGGCGCGACAGTTCCGCGACCCCCGGTTCGTGGGCGAGGTACGCCACGCCCTGGACCGGTCGGGCCTGGCTCCCGGCTCCCTGGTGCTGGAACTGACCGAGACGGTGCTGATGCGTCAGAGCGACCAGGTCCGGGCCGACATGAGGACACTGAAGGGCCTGGGCGTGCGGATCGCCATCGATGACTTCGGTACCGGCTTCTCGTCGCTCGGCTACCTGCGGGACTACCCCATCGACCTCCTCAAGGTCGACAAGTCGTTCGTCGACGGTTTGCTCGTCGACGAGCAGCAGGTCGCGCTGGTGGAGGGCATCATCCAGATCGCCAGGACGCTGGGTATGAAGGTGATCGCCGAAGGCATCGAGGACGCCAGGCAGCAGGCCAGGCTGGCAGACATGGGCTGCGAGTTCGGACAGGGCTTCCTGTTCTCGCCACCAGTGAGTGCGGAGGTCGGCGAGCACCTGCTACGGCAGCAGAGCGAGAGCCGCCCCATGGCGACCGCCGCAGCATCGGGAGACCGCTCGGCCGGCCCGAAAGCGACGGGGGGACCGCGGGACGCGCACCCGGCAGGTCGAGGGCCGGCCCGTCCAGACCCGATCTCAGGTCGCCCGCCCAGTGCGGTCGTCAGGCCCTCTCACGCGAAGAAGGAACAGGACATGTCCGATCTGCCGAAGCCGGTGGGCCTGCTGCGCCGTGACACACGCTGGGGCGACCTGGAACGTCTGCGCCAGAGCAGCCCCATGTGCGACGCCGTCATCGACGAGGTACGCGGCCGCCAGATCAGGGTCGGCGACCACTGGCTCACCGACTTCGCCTCGTGCAACTACCTCGGCTTCGACCTGGACCCCGAGATCATGGACTCGATCGATCCCTTGGTCCGACGCTGGGGCACCCACCCGAGCTGGTCCCGACTGCTCGGCAGCCCCCGGCTCTACCCGCAGATCGAGGAAAGGCTGACCGACCTGCTCGGCGCGCCGGACACCCTGGTACTCCCGACCATCACCCTGATCCACGCGTCCGTGATTCCCGCGATCGCCGGCGTCGGCAGCATCTTCGTCGACTCGGCCGCCCACCGGACCGTCTACGACGGCTGCATGATCGCCCGCGGTCAGGGCGCGACGGTACACCGGTGCCACGTGGACGACCTGGACGACCTCGAATCACGGCTGCGCTCGGCTCCGGCCGCACACAGCCGCCTGGTGTGCATCGACGGAGCCAACAGCATGTCAGGCAACCTCCCCGACCTGCCCCTACTCGCCCGTCTGTGCCGCCTCAACGACGCGCTGCTCTACGTCGACGACGCGCACGGCTTCGGCATCATCGGCGAACGCACCCCCGACGAGCCGTGCCCGTACGGTAGCCGGGGCAACAGCATCGTCCGTTACTTCGACGAAGCCTACGACGGAATCATCCTGGTGGGCGGGTTCTCCAAGGCCTACTCGTCGCTGCTCGCCTTCATCGCTCTGCCCACCTGGCTCAAGGACCATCTCAAGGTCGCCGCCGCCCCCTACCTGTACTCAGGTCCCTCGCCCACGGCCTCACTCGCCACCACCCTCGCGGGTTTCGACGTCAACGCCGACCGGGGCGATGCACTGCGCGCCGACATCTGGCGCATGTCCGCCTCCGTTCTGGACCACCTGGCCGCGCTCGGTGTCCGCACCCCGAACACCAGCGGACTGCCCATCATCGAGATCCCCCTGCGTGACAGCGCCGATCTGGAGGCGGTCGCCTCCTTCCTGTGGGACCGGGGCGCCTACGTGACCCTCGCGGCCTACCCACTGGTTCCGCACGACCGGGTCGGGTTCCGGATACAGATCACAGCCGCCAACACCGACGAGGAGGTCGAGCGTCTCAACGCGACCCTGACAGCGCTGGTCGAGCGGTTCGAGCTGCAACCGCGGGTCTGAGTGCGCACCGTCGACGAGACCGGCCGCATCCGACGGGTGCAGCTCCTGGCACCGCTGGCCCATCGTGACTTCCGGATCCTGTGGCTCGGCATGAGCACCTCGCTGCTCGGCGACGGCGTGCTCCTGGTCGCGCTCGCCTGGCAGGCGTACACGTTGACCGGTTCGCCGAGCGGGATGTCGGCGGTGGGTGTGGCCCTGGCCGTCCCTCAACTCGCCCTTGTGCTCCTGGGCGGTGTCGCCAGCGACCGGCTGGACCGGCGGGCGGTCATGGTCGCCAGCGACCTGGTTCGCGGTGCGTGCCTGACCGTGCTGGCCGCGCTCGCGGTCACCGGAGAACTGCGCCTGTGGCAGCTGATCGCGGTGGCCGCGGTGTACGGGGGCGCCAGCGGGTTCTTCCCGCCCGCCTTCGAGGCGATCGTGCCCAGCCTGGTGCCTGCAGACCAGTTGGTCGAGGCCAATGCTCTCGACCAGTTCGTGCGCACCGCGACGCTGCAGATCGGCGGGACGGCTGTCGGAGGCCTGCTCATCGCCGTCGCGGGTACCGGCGGCGCCTTCGCTTTCGACGCACTGACCTTCGCCGTCTCGATCGGTTGCGTGCTGCGGATCCGGCCGTTGCCGCCTCCCGCGTCGGAACGGAAGCCGTCGATGTGGGCGGACTTCCGCGCCGGCGTCGGCTACGTCCGCTCCCAGACCTGGCTCTGGGGGACCCTGGTCTCCGCGGCGCTGGCGTACCTGCTCTTCTTCGGCCCCACCGAAGTCCTGCTGCCGTACGTGGTCAAGCAGTTGCTGCACGGCTCCGCGACGGAGCTCGGAGTGGTGCTGGCCTGCGGCGGCGCGACCGCTGTCCTGACCGCCCTGCTCATCGGGCAGACCGGCCTGCCCCGCCGCTTCATCACCTTCATGTACGGCACCTGGACCATAGCCACCCTCGCGGTGGCCGGTTACGGCCTGGCCACCGACACCTGGCAACTCGCCCTGGCCTGCGCGGTCGTCAACGGCTTCGAGACCGCCGGGATCATCGCCTGGGGCACCGCCAAGCAGCGACTGGTACCGGCCCGGCTCCTGGGCCGGGTCTCCGGCGTCGACTGGTTCGTCTCGATCTCCCTCGTGCCACTGTCCTACGCGCTCACCGCGCCTGTCGCCGAAGCCATCGGCGCCCGCCGGACGCTCGTCGGCGCGGGCGCCATCGGCTCCGCGCTCACCCTGGCCTTCCTCTTCCTGCCAGGCATGCGCGCCGTGGAACGCGACCCGAACCCGCACAACCCGCACGCCCCGGGCTGCCCGCAGGCGGACCCCACAACAACGGCAGGAGGCACACCCGTGAACCCGACCCTGAACCACCCGCGCGGGCCGCTACGCAACGACGACGTGGACTGGGACCTGTGGCCGGTGCAGGACTACCTCGCCGAGAACTACCGCGAGCTGCACGCCTGCGACGCCCAGGTCATACGGCACCACTCGGCCTTCTACCGGCGGCTGGCCCCCGGCTCCGTCAGCCGGTCCCTGGAGTTCGGAGCCGGCCCCAACCTCTACCCCCTGATGCTCGCCGCCGGAGCCAGCCGCCGCATCAACGCCGTCGAGTCGAGCGCTGCAGGCGTGGACTACCTGACCCGGCAGCTCATCGGCGGCCCCGACCCGAGCTGGCAGACGTTCTACACCCTGTGCCGCGAGCTGCAACCAGCCCTGCCCACCACCCTGGTTGAGGCACTGTCACGGGTCCACAGCCTGCACGGCGACATCCGGGACGTCCCCGAGGGAACCTACGACCTCGCCTCCATGAACTTCGTGGCCGAGAGCGTCACCGAGGACATCGAGGAGTTCACCACGCTCTGCCGCACCTTCATCCGCGCCGTGCGGCCTGGCGGCCTCCTGGTCGCCGCGTTCATGGAGAACATGCCGCGTTACCGCATCGGTTCGGGGCCGGCCTGGCCGGGTTGCCCCATCGACGCGGACGCCGTCCGCAGCGTGTTCCAACCGCACACCGACCAGCTCCACGTCACCCGCATCGACACCGACCCCACACTGCCGGACTACGGCGACACCGGCATGGTGCTGCTCCATGCGACCCGCGCTGCACACCGCCCGGAACCATGCCGATCTGCCTGATGCGGACGCCGCGTCAGGAAGATCATTTCGGTGGGCGACCTTCAATCACATCACTGTGATTTTATGGTAATTCTTTTTCGCATGTGCCAATTCTTTACCCAACTTCACCGGGATGACTCGTGTCCTAACGTCGCGTGCCGGACTCCGGCAGTCCACTCTCTTGCTAAGCGATCGCCGAACAGGGCCTCAGGACCTGTTGGTTCCTACCGACGGCTCCGCATCGGAAGCCTTCTCGGCTCGATTGTGTAGAGCACCAACTGCCCGTCATGTGTTTCTACGAGAGATTGGGCTTAGATGACACTGAACATCTCTGGTTCGCCTTACTGGCGGACATTGTCCGGTTGGATCGCGGCGGTGGTACTGACCGCCGGCGCCGCCGTGGCATTGACGCCGGCGCGGGCACACGCCCTCGCGTCACCTGTTCCCCTGGGCACGGCGAGCAGTTTCGCGGTACTGGGCGGCCAGTCGGTCAGCAATACCGGCTCTTCCGTGATCACCGGAGATCTCGGGGTGAGTCCCGGCACTGCAATCAGCGGATTCCCTCCCGGTACGGTGAACGGAACCATCCACCCCGCGGACGCGGTCGCCCTTCAGGCCCAGACTGACCTGACCACGGCCTACAACGATGCCGCCAGCCAGGCCAAGGACGCCACCCTCACCTCGCCTGGAGACCTCGGCGGTCTGACGCTGGACCCGGGCGTCTACAACGCCTCCTCCTCGATCGGACTCACCGGAACGCTCACTCTGGACGCACATGGAAACTCCAACGCCGTCTGGGTGTTCCAAGTCGGATCGACCTTGACGACGGCGTCCGCCAGCCACGTGCGCCTGATCGACGGCGCTTCACCCTGCAACGTCTTCTGGCAGATCGGAAGTTCGGCCACTCTCGGCACCAACTCCACCTTCGTGGGCAACATCCTGGCCCTCACGTCGATCACCGTGACCACGGGGACGAGCATCGACGGTCGGGCTCTGGCCCAGAACGGGTCCGTGACGCTGGACACCAACCACATCACCCGCGAGACCTGTGCCGGCGGCACCACGGGCGGCACGACCGGCGGGAACACCGGCGGAACGACCGGCGGAACCACGGGCGGGACCACCGGTGGTACGACGGGCGGCACGACCGGCGGGAACACCGGCGGCACCACGGGCGGCAACACCGGTGGAACGACCGGCGGCAACACCGGCGGCAACACCGGTGGAACGACCGGCGGGAACACCGGCGGCAACACCGGTGGAACGACCGGCGGGAACACCGGCGGCAACACCGGTGGAACGACCGGCGGCAACACCGGTGGTACGACCGGCGGGAACACCGGCGGCACAACCGGCGGAACCACCGGCGGCACGACAGGTGGCACGACCGGTGGGGGCGGCTGCCCGCCCGTTCCGTGCCCGCCGGTCCCGTGTCCGCCGGTCCCGTGCCCGCCGCCTCCGTGCCCGTGACCATGACCATCACCGCCGGGTGGTCGCCCGCTCGGTGAAGTGACCTCAAGCGGCACACGGCGATCTGCGTGTGCCGCTTGAGGCCCGGTACCCAACAGGCATTCGAAGTTCGCAGCGGTCTGTCTGCGAGGGGAGCAACGAGGATGGGAACGACTGGGCGCGGTACTGCGTCTGGCGCCGTTGGGCCGCAGGATGCGGAAGACCCGTGCTGCGGGCCGGTCCACGACGCGGTCACTGAAAGCACCGGGCCGCAGATGCGGCCCTCTCCTGGGGAATCCAGCGTGCCCCCGGGATTTTCCGACCTGCCGCGCCCGATGCGGACAGGCCTGGGTATCGCTGCGGTTGTTTGTCTGGTGGTGGCTTTCGTCCACGTGCTGATGGTGTTTCTGTACGTCGCCCCTTCGAACGAGGTGTCGCAGCGCTACAGTCCGCAGATCAACGCCTGGATCTATCCGCTGTTCGAGCAGAACTGGCGGCTCTTCGCCCCGGATCCGCAATCGGTCACCGAGCAGATCTCCGCGAGAACCTTCCACGTTTCCACCAGCGGAACCCGCCAGGTCAGTGACTGGTTCGACCTGACCGCCGTCGACGATTCCGCCATCACCCACAACGTCTTCCCGAGCCACACCTCCCAGAACATGCTGCGCCGCGCCTGGGACGCCTATGTGGCCTCGCACGGAAACGATGACCAGCCGAACTCGGAACGCGCCCTGATGCTGCAGAAATACCTGCGCAACATCGCGGTGGATCGCGTTTCCGCCCACCGGAACGGCACATTCGAGCAGATCGAGTTGCGGGTGATCACACGGCCGATCTCCGCCGCATCCGGCGGCCCCGGTCCGAACACAGCGGCTCAGATCAGGTACCTGCCCTGGTGGAAGGTGACATCCGATGGAAACTGAGCAGGCACCACGCCTGGCCCCCACATCACGCCACACGACCCCGCGAGCCGCGGGCGCACCGGCTCAGCGGCTGCTCGATCGCCTCGGATCGCTGCGCACCCTCGTGACCGAGAAGCCGGTCTCCCTCTACGCGGCGGCCGTGCTCCGCATCGGGTACGGGATGCTCTACCTCGCGCTCCTGCTGCGGGAGTTCCCGCACCGCAACGAAATCTGGGGGCCCGGTTCGCCCTGGACGCCCGCGCTGGCCACCGAGCTGTTTCACCAGACCGGCTGGGCCAGCATCCTGACCCTGTCCGACAGTCGGGCGTACTTCGAGGCCTGCTACGCGCTGGCTCTGGTCACCTCCGCTCTGTTCATGCTCGGCTGGCGCACCCGGGCGGTGTCCGTCCTGTTCGCGGTCGTGGTCGCCTCCTTCCACGCGCGGGCCATCTTCATGACGGACGGAGGAGACAACCTCATCGTGCTGATGGCCCTGTATTTGCCGTTCACCGCGTGTGGCCGACGCTGGTCCCTCGACGCGCGCAGGACCCGGAACCGAGCCGCCACGGGCAGGACCCTGCGATCGGCAGGAAACCTCGCAGGGCACGACGTGCTGAGCCAACTCCGGTACTCACGGCAGTTCTTGACCACGGTGCTGCACAACTGCGGCATGTTCGTCATCGCGGCCCAAGTCTGCTTCCTCTACGGATCCGCAGGGCTGTACAAGGTACAGGGCGGCCTCTGGGGGAACGGAACCGCCCTCCACTACGTCCTGAACCTGGATCTGTTCCGGCCATGGCCCGCGCTGTCGCTCCTGGTGGACAGCCATCCGATGATGATCGCCGTCGCGAGCTACATGACCGTGCTGCTGCAAGTAGCGTTCCCGTTCGTCCTGTTCGGCAGGCTCAAGTACCCCGTGCTCGCCTTGCTCTTGTGTATGCACGTGGGCATCGCGGTGCTCCTGGGACTCCCGATCTTCTCCGGAGCAATGATCATCGCGGATGCCGTGTTCCTACCCGACCGCTTCTGGACGCGCTTGGGAGAGGCGTGTCGGCGCATCCTGCCGCGAACAACCGGCAACGGCAACAGACCAGGGACGATGCCCAGGGCAGAGGTTTCACTCGTGCCGCCGCAGACCGGATCGGCCGGCTGAAGGATCAGCCCACTGGACGACCGTCCGCTTCCTGACCGCGGCGGTGGCCTCGCTGGGCGCACCTCGCGAGGCCACCAGTGCCCGGCGCAGCAGGGCGGAGAGCATGGGTGTCTCGATGGCTGCGTCCTAGAATCGTCCAGCTGGATCGCCGCATGCTCCATGGTGAAAAACTACCAGTACGTGGTGACTACATCCCACGACATCGGAGTTTGTCGCACCTACGGTTGCCGCATGACAACCAGTCAACACCTGCTGACCTCTGTCCAGGTGGCACGTTTCGCAGCGCAGGGATATCTGCGCATGGACGCGGTCGTGCCGCCGGAGATGAACGCTCGGGCGATCGAGGTCCTGAATGCCGGGATCCCCGGAGTGCCCTACGGCACCCCGCTGTCAACGGCGTTCCCCGAAGGGTCATTCGCCCGCAGCCTGGTCGAACTGCCCCCGGTTGCTGGGGCCTTGCGCAGCCTGGTCGGCCCTGAGCCGACCGTCGACCACCACGCCGTCCACGTCCGCGAGCCGCAGGGGGGCGAAGCCCAACCGCTGCACGGCGACGCCATCATCGACGTGCGTCCCGACGCCTTCGACGTCCAACTCATGTACTACCCCCATGAGGTGACCGCCGACATGGGCGGAACCCTGACCGTGCCGGGCAGTCATCTGCGCCGCACCAACGAGAGCGACACCGGGCGCTACCAGAACCTGCGCGGCCAGACCCGGCTGACCTGTCCCGCAGGCACAGTGGTCCTGCTGCACCACGGCCTGTGGCACGGAGGACGCCGCAACGACAGCGACACCCGCCGGTACATGTTCAAGATCCGGTTCAATCCGACCGTGCCACAGGTTCGGCTGTGGAACACCGACGACCTCGCCGACCCGGCCGTCGCAGCTGAACTCAGCGCCTTGTTGCCCTGGTACGAGGGGGCCGCCGGACGCCTGGAAATCTACAACCGGGTCCGCCTGTGGCGCGCCCTGACCGGCGACGCAACCTTCGACATCGACCACTGGGTCACCCGCGTGACCAACCGTCCGTCACTCGGGAGCAACGCATGAGACAGCAGGTCCTGGCCCTCTACCTGGGCACCTCCGCGCTGGACGCACGGGTCGTCGGCTGGTCGCTCTACGACGGCACCGGACGGACCCGGCCCACGACCGGGGACAGCGACGAACCGCCGTACGAGACCGGACTCGACGCTCTGCTGGACGGCTGGCGACTCCTCCAGGCAGCTCAACTCATCCCCCCGTACCCCGGGCATGAGTACGACACCTCGTTCCTCAAGCACGAGTTCCTCTTCGAGAAGCTCGACGACGACTCACAGGCCCGTACGGCCCGCTGAGCCACGCCGAGACGGCAGGACTGCTCGACCCGCTCAACTGAGCGTCCGACAGGTCCTGGCGGCCGATCCTGACAGCCGGGACCGTGCGGTCGGTCCGGGCGTCAGGGGTCGGTCCGCGCGTCAGTAGGGAAGCGGACGGCCCGACGGGGTCCGCAGATCGAGCGGGGGCTGCGGGCGCTTCGGCGCAGGTCGTCTGACCACTCGGATACCCGTCATCTCCCTCACCTCCCAGGTCACCTGAGGTCGTGCAGGGCTTGTGCCCAGATCGCCGCGCTTCAACCGTCGACCGAACCGCGCACCGTCGTCCCACCGACACTCCGGACGCTTCCGACGCTTCCGACGATCTCACCAGCCATCAGCAGCGAACCCGACGACCGCACCACCCAGCGGCCACGGCATGTTTGTGGCTTCCGCCGATGCGACGCTCCGCTGACGAACGGAAGACTTCCCGCCAAACGTCTCGGCCTGCCCCGAAGGCCGAGGCCATGGACGAGGGGGAACAAGAAGAATGAGCAGTCAGCTGTACGACGGGATCGGCGAGGCGTTCGAGGGCTTCAAGACGCTCCCCCTCACCCGCTACGGGGAGGTGCCGGGCTTCCTGGCTCTCGTCGGCGACGTGACGGGCAGGTCGATCCTCGATCTGGCCTCGGGAACCGGCTTCTACAGCCGGGAGTTCAAGCGACGCGGCGCATCCCGGGTGCTCGGCGTGGACATCTCCGGCGAGATGGTCTCCGCTGCCCGGAAGTTCGAGGAGAGCGAGCCGCTGGGCGTGCAGTACGAGGTCGGCGACGTGGGCGAGTTGCGCGCCTTCGAGAAGCCCTTCGACATCGCGGTGGCGGTCCAGCTGTTCAACTACGCCGAGGACGTAGCGACCATCGAGCGCATGTGTCGCAACATCCGCCGCAGCCTGGTGGACGGAGCCGAGTTCTTCATCTTCACCCAGGCCCCGGACTACCGCTTCGGGTCGTCCCTGGCCAAGTACGGCTTCCTCTGCGAACGGGACGGGGAGGAGAGCGAGATCGGCCCGCGCGTGAAGATCACCGCACTGCTCGACCCGCCGATCTCGTTCCTCGCGAACCCGCCCTCCCGCGAGGTCTTCGAAACGTGCCTGCAGGCAGCCGGATTCAGCAACCTCACCTGGGTCCCGCTGGAGATCACCGCGGCCGGGGTACGCGAGTTCGGCGAGGAGTTCTGGGAGGAGTACACCGCCAACCCCCCGCTGACGATGCTGCGTTGCCGCGCCTGAGGTCCTGACGTCCTGACGTCCTGACGTCCTGACGTCCTGACGTCCTGACCGAGATGATCGAGCAAGCCGGAGCGGCACGGGCCAGGAGTCAGGGCTCGCCGCGCCGGCTGTCTCCTGGGCGGGGGTCAGCCGGCGTTCGGGGAACCGCGGAACGCCCCGGCCAACATGGAGACCAGCCACTGCTCGGTCTGCTCCGCGGGCTCGGCGGCCAGTTCGGCGCCGACGGGCGCCAGCGCGAGCCAGTTCAGCAGGCCTGCCGCGCATCGGATGCGGAAGTCCAACTCCTGTGCGCCGACGCCAGGCAGGGTCGCTGAGAGCTGCCGGGCGATGTCCCGCCGGGACTGCTGGAACTTCGCAGTGAGCCGATCCCAGCTCTCAGGGGGATCGATCCCGACGCGCGCCACCGTCCGCATGACCGCCAGGTCCCGCCCCCCGGCCGCCAGCGCGCGCATCATCGGCCCGGCGAACGCCGCGGCCAGCTCCTCGACGCCCGACGCGCTGTCGAGCGAGGCGACCGCGTCGATCTGCGCGTCCAGATACTGCTCCAGCGCGTGCTCTATCGCCGCATCGCACAGCGCCTTCAGCGACCCGAAGTGGTAGCTCACCGCAGCGACGTTGGCTCCGGCGTGGTCGGTGATCTCGCGGAGGGTCACCCCCTCCTGTCCGCGCTGCGCGAGCAACTCCACCGCAGCGGCCAGCAGGCGATCCCGCGTCCGCTGGCCGGCCTCACGGCGTTGATCTGTCCGTTCTGTCGCCATGGACAGAATTCAAACAGTTGCTTGATTTTGAGTCAAGCAGCGTCAGGCGGCACCCCCGGCCCAGCGCATCCCAGAGCACGGCGCCCGCAAGTCACTTAATCAAGCATTGGATTGACAACTCTGGTCGCCCTCCATACAGTTCAAGCAATCGATTGATTTGTAGAGCGCGCGATCCCGCATCCCGGGATCCCACCTGGAGGAGTACGACATGAAGTCGCTGGGATGGAAGACGATCATCGCCACCACCGCGGTCGCGAGCCTGGGCAGCCTCGCCATCGCCGTCGCGCCTTCGCAGGCCGCGAGCCCCGTCGGCGGAAGCAGCACGCACGCCGGCACCACCAGCAGCAGCTCGCAGGCATCCGCGGCCCTGAGCCCGAGCCGGCTGGCGGCGCTGCCGCTGACGAACCGCCACCTGACGGGGCATGAGGTAGCCAATCTCGCCGTCGTGCTGGGCGCGTACCACGACGCGGAGGGCAAGAGCCTGGACGTCAACGCGTTCATCAACAGCTTCACCAAGGACGGCGTCTTCAACGACGTGGTCGCCGGCAAGACCTACCAGGGCCAGGCGCTCGGTGACGTGCTGACCGGCATGGCCGCGATCTTCCCCGACGTCCACCGTGACCTGAAGAGCATCACCGTGAGCGGCGACGTGGTCAGCCTCGAACTCGCCATCCAGGGCACGTTCGAGGGGCCGCTGCAGACCCCGGCGGGCACCCTCAAGCCGAACGGCGCGCGGATCGACGCGCCGACGGCCGACTTCTGGTACCTGCACGACGGCAAGATCACGAAGTTCGACTGCTTCGTCGGCTACTCGGACATGTACAACCAGATGGGCGTGAACTTCGACTGGGCCGGGGCGGTCGCCAAGGGCTGAGTCGGCGCTGAGTCAGGAACGTCCGGCCGTGGGCCGGGAAGGCACGGCGACCCCGCTCCGGACGAGTCCGAGCGGGGTCGCCGCCGTGCGGGTTGCGCGGGCGTACGTCGGCCTGGCCGTCGCGAAAGTCGACGCCTTCTTCACGAAGCACCTGTGACCTGCTCAGGTCCGGGCCAGCTGCCGCTCGATCCAGCGCAGTGTCTCGTCGGTGATCAGGCGCATCGTGGCCGGTCGCGAACTGCTGCCGGGTACGTCAAAGGTGTGGTTCGCGGCGGGGATCTCGACGAGTTCGAGGTCGGACGGCAGGGCCGGGAACTGGTCGGGGCGACCGAAGGGGTCGCGCTCGCCCTGGAGGATGAGGGTGGGTCGGCCGGTGGCGAGCAGTTCCGCGGGGCTGCCGGGTCCCAGCAGCGGGTAGGCGAGGGCGAGTACGGCGTGTGCGCCGAACTGTTCGGCGGTGCGGCACGCCACTTGTGATCCGGCGCTGCGGCCGCCGGAGATCACCGGGACGCCCAGGTCCGCCGCCATCGGCCACACGGCCTTCCACGCGGCGTCGGGCGAGGCCTCGTCAGAACCGGTGCGCGTGCGGTTCATCCGGTACGGCTGGGTGATCAGGGCGACGCTGATCCCGTGGCCAGGCAGGACGGCGGCGAGTGCCTGCAGGTCTGCTGCCTCCACTCCGGTGGCCGTGCCGTGCCCGAGCAGAGCCACGGCGCGCACCGGGCGCGGTGCGCGGTGCCAGGTGATTCCCGCCGTGCCGACGGGGGTGGGCACGAGGTCCATCGCCGGTCCGGTTGCCGCCCGGCGGTTCGCTGGGTTGCTCATGGCGCTGCTTCCTTCTGGGCGGCGATGAAGTCGGCGATGGATCGGGCCGCCGCGTGGTGGCCGGGGACGATGTGGCCGCCGGGGTGTTCGACGATCAGCGGGTCGGCGAACCGGTCGGCCAGGCGCAGCGAGTCCTTGCGGGGCACGATCACGTCACCGCGGCCGATCACGTGTGCGGAGGGGGTGGTGAGCTTGTGCCGTAGCAGGTCCGCGTGTTGCGGCCGGTCGCTGGTGAATCCGCCGACCATGACGGCGAAATCGAAGCGGAATTCGGGCGGGGCGCTCCCGCTCTCCTGGACCGCGGTGAGCAGTCCGGCCAGGGCAGCGCCTTGGCTGAAGCCGAAGATCCCGTCGAACCGGGGTCCGGCGCAGACCAGGTCGACGACCCAGTCACGGGTGCGCTCCCAGCCGTCGAAGCCCTCATGCCACCAGCCGAAGTCCCCGGTGGCCAGAGAGGGTGCGTTCACGTGGACGAACTCGATGCTTGCGGGCAGCGAGCGGGTGAGCGGTTCCATCTGGTCGCGCAGGATCGCTCCGCTGCCGTGGTAACCGTGCAAGCACAGGACGCGCGAGTCGGACATGGTTCACCGCCGATTGATCGCAGTGGGCAAAGTGGGTGAGGTGGGTGAAGTGCGCGAAGTGGAGTCGCGCCGTTCGGAGCCGGCCCAGCGCGAGGAGGGGTCGGAGTAGAGCTCGCCCGCCACCGCTCCGGTGGCGTGGCTTTTATCCTCCTGCGACCCCGATCCATATGTCCAACAAATAGAAGTTCTCAGAGTGATAGATTTTGTGCATGGCAATTTCCCTGCGCCAACTCGAGTACTTCGTCACCGTCGTCGACGAGGGCTCCTTCACCCGCGCGGCCGAACTGCTCTGCGTGAGCCAGCCGGGCCTGTCCCACCAGATCCAAGCCCTGGAGCGTGAACTCGGCGGCCCGCTGCTCGAACGCCTGCCGCGCAAGGTCCGCCTCACCCCGGCCGGCCGCACCGCCCTGCCGCACGCCCGGGCCAGCCTGGCCCACGCGCAGCGCGCCTCCAGCGCCGCGCGCCGGGCCTCCGGAGTGGAGACCGGCGAACTGCACGTAGGCACCCTCTACTCGATCAGCACCGGAGTCCTGCCCGGCGCACTGCGCACCTGGCGGCGCAGCTACCCCGAACTCCAGGTCCACCTCGTCGAGTTCCCCCACGCCGACGAACTGGTCGCGGCCATGGAGGCGGGCCAGGCCGATGTCGCGGTCGGCCCCACCCCGCCCGGCTGGGAGGGACCCTGCCGGATAATCGGCGACGAGGAGTTCGTCGTCGCCGCCGCCCCCGGCCAGCTCCCCTACCCCGACGGCGCACGCGTCCCGTTCTCCGACCTCGCCGAAGAGGAATGGGTGCACTACACCGCGCGCAGCGGCCTGTCCGACATCCTCAACCGGGCCTGCGAACAGGCCGGCTTCACCCCCAAGCTCTCCGTGCGCACCGAACAGAGCCCGTCCGCACTCAGCCTGGCCCACGCCGGAATCGGCCTCGCCCTGCTGCCCGGCAACATCGTCCCCCCGCACTTCGACGGCATCCTCCTGCGCCCCGACCCGCCCGTGCTGCGCCCGCTCGCGGTCTACACCCGGGTACGCCCGGACCCGATCACCGCGGCGTTCGTCTCCGCGATCTCCGTCGAGACCCTGGTCACCCCGACCCACATCACCGAACGACTCGGAGCGCTGCCGGCGTAGCGGTCCTGCACCGGGCGTCACCTTGTCCATGCATTCAAGTTATGGAGAGCATTCAATCCACTTGTTGGACATATGACATGGAGTCAGGAACGATCCTTCTCAAGCCGCAGACGCGGGCAAAGTCGACCAAGTTGATGGCGTTGGCCCCGTCAGCTGACGGCCCTTGCGCATCCTTGGGAAGGAACACACCAATGAAGGTCAGCAAGCTGAGGGTGGCTCTCATCACCGCGGCACTCGGGATCGGCGCGGGCACCGCCTACTACGCCAGTGCGGGCAGCGCCGCGGCCAGCAGCACCTCCGCCTCGGCCCAGGCCGAGACGCAGGCTCAGGCTCAGACCCAGGAGCACTCGCACCACCACAGCCTTCCGAACCCGTACGAGTTCCTGCCGAAGGTGCCGTCCTTCAAGGTGGTCAGCGCCACTGTGCGCAACAGGCACCCGCTCCCGCTCGCGCAGCTCTCGGGGGTCTTCGGAGTGCCCGGCGGAAAGGACGTCTCCCCGGAACTGTCCTGGTCCGGCTTCCCCAAGACCACCAAGAGCTTCGTGGTCTCGATGTACGACCCGGAGGCGCCGACCGGAAGCGGCTTCTGGCACTGGATCGTGGAGGACATCCCGGCCACCGCCACCTCCCTGCCGCAGAATGCGGGCGCGCTGGCCTCCACCACCCTGCCGGCCGGAGCGATCCAGCTCGACGGGGACGCGGGCATGGCCCGCTACATCGGCGGCGCCCCGCCCGCAGGCTCCGGCATCCACGACTACTACATCACCGTCACCGCCCTGAACGAGTCCAGCACCGGACTCGGCGCAACCACCAGCGGTGCCCTGTTCACCTTCGAGATCGACAGCCACACCGTCGCCCGCGCCACGATCGTGTGCCCCACCGCCATCAAGTGACATACCGTCAAGTCGCCACTCGGGGGGCCGGACTTACCGGCCCTCCCCTCTAGGCCCGCCGCAGTTCGAGCACGGGAATGGTGCGGACCCCCGCCGCCTGGCGCGCGTACTCCGCGAAGCCCGGGTAACGCCGGGCCTGCTCGATCCAACCCGCCCGCTCTTGCGGAGCTCGTCCGCGAGGGCGCCCCCTCTGTCGCGCATGTCGTTACTACTGGCCCTCCGGCTCTGCGGTGATCCACTCAGCCACCACTTCGAAGACCGCGAACTCGGGTGCGGCGTCGATCTCGTGGAAGAGGCGAGGCGCCGCCGTCCCTTCGGACGACGCTCGCTCAGCGTCCATAGCGGCCCTGTCCCGCCAGAGGGTCTGCACACGCCAGGATCCATCCGGGCCGCGCAGTAGCTCGGTCTGGATCAGGCCGTCGGGTAGCGGCCGGGCGAGCACCCGGCGGTAGGCGGCGATCAGGCGATCTTCGTGTTCAGCGGCGACCTTCGCGTTGACCTCGGCCAGTACCCACCCGGTCATGATCAACCCCTTGCCGACGATTCCGCGATGAGCGCTTCTCTGTCGTCACGCTAAGCCCCGCGCGCCCAACCTGCCCGACGCGCGCGGCGCTGTGCCGCAGCACCCGGCAACGACATCCCGGCGCAACACGGACGGCGTACCGTCCGCCGGCATGGACGACACCGAGCCCGAAGCCCTCGCGGATCTCGATGCGGAGATCGTCAGCGAGCACGTCGCCGAAACCGAGACCAGCCGTGGGGAGCCCGCGTCGGTGTGGGACGAAGCCGCCATCGCCCGCCGCACTCAGGGCGTGTGACCGCCCCCGATGCACATGGGGTCTGCATCGGGGGCGTCTTCTCGTCCTGGTCGCGGCCTACGGCCACTCGTCGGTGAGCGCGTCGAGATCGCCGAACTCGTCGTCGAAGACAGGCTGCGTTCCGTCCGGGCCGTCCAGATCATCGAACAGGTCGAGATCGTCGTCAGCCTCGGGGTTCGGCGGGGTGGTCCCGTTCTGCTTCATGGCGCACTCCTTCGCTCGGTGGATCGGGTGCGTGCTCAGCTCAACAGCAGCGGAAGCCCGTGGCGCTCTGTCGCGTCCGTTCGGGTGGGCACGGACCGTGACCAGCGTGCGCAGCGCGGATGCCGCCGGTCCCCGGCTGGGGCAGGTTGGGGCCATGACCGATGAAACGCCCTTCACCGAGCACCATCACGCGCACGTCGTCGTGCACCCGCTCGTCACGCAGGGTGCTCCGCGTCCGTTCCGCCGCGTCGACATCCTCGGGACCCACGTCGGCGACGCGTACAGCCTGGGCGATGTGGCGGAGTTCTGTCGCCGCGCCGGCCTGTACGAGCTCGATCTCGAGTCGAGGAGCATGGTCGAGTGGCAGGGTGGCGGCCCCGACGTCTGGGAGTAGGGCCGCCACGGACCGACCTGCGCGCGCGGCCTACGGCTTCCGGCTTTGGGCACGGGCGTAGACAGCAACGAAGTCGCGGCTCGAGGGCTGGTAGTAACGGTCGGCCGGGCGAACGAAGTTGACCAGATTGTGCGGGGTCGGGTCCGCGGTGTCGTGGGTTCCGTCGTAGGAGATGAAGGAGGGCCAGCTGAGGTTGATGTCGAGCATCATGGCCGTGACGGCTCCCGCGCGCTGGAGCAGCACCGCGAGTGTCTGCACGGACAGGACCCTGCCGCCGACGTAGACGATGTCGCCGTTCTTGTCGATTCCCACTCCGGAGCGTGGCACGAACGGCATGCCCTGGTCGGTGAACCCCCACGTCGCCGTGCCGCCGTCGTAGACCTGCTGCGTGACCTGTCCGTGGGCGACCAGTGGCACCAGGCACTGCCGGACTCCGACCACGTCGGGCGTCATCCGCACGTCCTGCCCCCACACTCCGACCCGCAGTGAGCCGTCCTTGTAGAAGACCTCGGACGCGGCGCCGTCGCGCAGGGACCCCACGGTCTGGCCGTTGAGGAGGAACCCGCCGTGCGAGTCGCCGTTGGACACCTTGAAGCCGCCGTTGAACGTGGCGACCAGGCCGCTGCGCTGCCCGGGCGGCACTGTGTCGGGTACGGCCCATTGTCCGCCCGGTTCCTGGAAACCGGGGTGGAGCGCGAAGGAGAGGGCGCTCTGCTTCATCCACACCACGCCCACGGGGAACGAGGTGTACTGGGTGTCCGGTCGCATCGTGGCGCTCTGCACCACGCTTCGGCCGTTGACCTCGACCAGTGTGCTGAAGTCCCCCTCGCCCAGCAACGGTGGGTCGACAAGCGGTCGGACCGGTGGGTGCAGGGCGATCGCCGACTTGCCTGCCAGCGCCTGCTGCTGTTGCGCGGCGCGCATCCGTGCCAGCGCGTCCGGTGGAACGGTTCCGCCGACCTTCGGCGGCGTGTACGTCTGCACTTCGAGCCAGTTGATCGCCCAGTTCAACCCGTGTCCCCTGCCCCACTCGGCCAGGCGGGCCGCCGTGCTGTCCGTGCCCGGCGCGGCGAGCGCGCCGTACACGGAGTAGCCGACCCACAGGGCGCACACCAGGACCACCGCGAGCGCTGACCGCCAGACGCGCCGCCATATCCGCCTTCTGCGGGTGAGCGGACGGCGCGATATGGAGCGGCCGGGTATCCACCGGGACCATGGCGAACGTCGTGGCGGAGGCAGCGGGCCGCGGCTCACCCCCTCGTCGTCGAGGTTGGACACGCTCGTACCGTCTTGCTCCTGCATGGCGCTTCGACTCCCCTGCCTCGAACGATGTCCCTTCGGACGCCCGGTCGCCGGCCACCGGCACCTCCGCCGAACCCATGCAACCTGCCCCTGCACCGCCACGCCACTCGGGCTGCACGGGCGCGGGCGGACAGTGGCCGGGGCTGCGAATTGATCGCGGTCGGCTCCCGAACCCGGCGCCCGCCCGGCAAGTGACGCCTCGACGGCGCGAGGGTGCGCCGCCGGTAGGAGCGCGCCCGTGGGAACCCGCCGCGCAAGGGGGCGCACAGCTCCCCCTACTGTCAGCGTCCGGTGGGCGCGGCCCCGGGTGAGGACGGGACCGTCGCGGGCTCAGCAAGGCAGGGCCGAGCCGGCAGGGGCCGCAGCGGCCCGATTTCGCCCGCATCCCCACGGAGGACCCGCGCACCGCCCAGGCCTGACGGCGGTCGGATGCGGCCGGCCCGGCCCCGGACGACGGTTGCTCCGATCGGCGTTCCTGCTTGGCGCGCGCACGTGAAGGCAGGGCAGGCTGGTGCCTGGCCCTGACCGGGCCGGACGCGCGCCCGCGACGGTTGCGGCCCGACTCGAAGCGGCGGCTGTGCGCTGAGGAGAGGAAGGCTCGTGCAACGTGGCTGGACGACCCCGCTGGCTGCCATCGACCTGGGAACGTCGCGGATCCGCGCCTGGCATCCGAAGCGCGGAGTAGTGCTGGACGAACCCTCTCTCGTCGCCCTCGATGAGTTCGAGGGCCGCGCATGCGCGGTGGGGACCAGGGCGAAGAACATGATCGGGCGCGCCCCGCAGGGCTTCGCCGTCCGGCGCGCGGTGGAGGCAGGGCGGGTAACCGATTTCGAGGCCGCCCGGATGCTGGCCCGGCATGCGCTCGACCACGCCCGGTCGTCGCGGTGGGCGCGGCGTCCGCTCGTGGTGACCTCCGCTCCGGCCGACTGCTCCACGATGCAGGTCCGGGCCCTGGAACAGGCGATCGTGCAGGTGGGAGCCGCCCGTGCCGTGGTCGTCCCCTCCCCCGTCGCTGCGGCGCTGGGCGGTGCGCTGCCGTTCCTGGACGGGAGCGACGGGATGCTCGTCGATGTCGGCGCGGGGACCAGCGAACTCGCCGTGTTCGCGCGCGGTCGCATGGTCGACGCCATGTCACTGCCGGTCGGCGGGGACCTCCTCGACCAGGCCGTGGCAGGCTGGGTCCGGCGAGAACACCAGGTGGCTCTCGTGCTGGTCGCGGCCGAGCAGCTGCGGATCGGCGCAGACGCCCGTGACGAGGCCCCCTCCCCAGCGCCGTTGAAGGCCCGGGGGCGGAACGTGGGCGACAACACCAACCAGGTCGTGCACGTGCACCGGGAGGAGATCCATCACGTGTGCTTGCCCGTCCTGGCCGAGCTGACGGATGCCGTCCGAAGGATGCTCACCCGCTGCCCGACCGAGCTGCGATCGCACATCGCCGAGGAGGGACTGGTCCTGACCGGCGGCCTGGCGCGCGGCCACTGGCTGCACCGCTGCTTGCAGACGGCACTCGGCGTGCCAGTCCGGGTCGCGGACGAGCCGGGCTCCCGCACCGCCGCAGGGCTCGGGCTGCTGGCCCAGTCCCCCGAACGCGCCTTCGAACTCGCACTCCGGTCCTGAAGCCCGGCTCGAACCCGGGCTTCCGGACCCACGTCCTGCGATCGGCCCAACTCATCCGGACGGGCACCCGCCCTCATTTTCCCGTCCGCGGGGTGAGGCCGACAGGCCTCGGGACAACTGGATAGGAACGGTCACGGATGGGTGAGGAAGGCGTCCACGATCATGTAGTTGCCGTTGACCATGGTGCCGGTGATGGTGTGCACGCCGGGCTGAAGACCGGAGATGGAGACGACGGTCCCCTGGTACACCCGAGACGGCGTGACGAAGCTGACCGTCTTGTAGGGTGCGCCGTCGATCGCCAGATTGACGTCTCCTTCGTCGGTGTTCGTCTCGGAGATGATGTCGAGGCCGGTGCCGTTGAAGGTGAGGCTCCAGGAGTCGCCGGCGTTCTGCGTGGCCCAGATGTCGTTGAGGTAGGACTGGGCCCCTCCCGTGGCGCTGCCGCGCCAGACCCAGCCGCTTCCGGAGGGGCCGGTGTTGGTGTAGACCACTCCGGAGGTGTCGTTCAGCTCCTCGGGCTGGGTGGTCTTGGCCAGTTGGACCGTGACGTCGCTCTGCCCGCGTCGCACTGTCAGCGTGATCGGAGCGCCCGCCGCCAGCTTGTTGTAGGGCTGCCAGAACGTGTTGCGGTCATCGGTGACCTGGTTGCCGTTGATGGCTGTGATGTCGTCGCCGGTCTGCAGGCTCTTCTGGGCGGCGTAGGAGCCGGCCGGAACATCTGCCAGGTAGAGCCCGTAGTCGTTGGTGAGCCCGAGGGAGGACTGCACGGCGAGCGAGGGGATGTTGGTGGCTGTGGCTCCCATCAGCATCTCGGGCTGCGTGATCAGGCTTGGCGGGGGCGGAGTCCCGCCGCCGGAGCCGGGTCCGTACGGGAGGACGGCCTTGGGCGGCAGAGGTGCGCCCGTGGCACCGAAGCCGGTCATCGGGAAGTTGTTGTAGCCGATGCCGAGCGCGGGCGAGTCGGCGGCCACGGTGAAGTCATAGGTGGCCGCGGGGTCGGCGGCGGTGAACTTCGGGTCGGCGACGAGGGAGTGGACGTCCATGCCGTCCTGCACCCAGGACGACTGGGCGTTGATGGTCGTGCCGTCCGCGGACAGCAACTGGTTGCCGTGGCCGTCCGGGTTGACGTTGACCACGTTCCCGTCGTTCCAGAACACGTTGTCGTCGACCGTGTACTTGGCGGTCACGGGGTTGTTCAGGACGTTGCTGTAGGCCTGGCCGCCGAGCGTGATGTTGTGCTGGATGACGTCGCCGTCGTTGCTGTGGCTGACCTGTTCGAAGATGCTCCCGTTGACGAGCAGGTTGTTCTGCACGGTTCGGTCGAAGCCGTCGCGGAGCTTGATGCCGCCCTTGAGAAGCAGGTTGTCCGTGATGTTGAAGTTCGAGGAGCCGTCGTCCAGGTCGATCGCCCAGTCGCCGTCGTGCCAGAAGCGGTTGTGCGCGATGGTGATCGGCTTGACGACGTCGACTTTCATCAGGTCCTTGGCCTGGCTGTCGGTCAGTTGAGTACCGGTGCTTCCTTCGAAGGAGGTGCCCGCGGCGAGGGTGTTGTTGCCGGAGCTCGCCCAGAACCGAGAACGGCCCCAGACGTTGATCGATCCGTTGTCGCCGGTCTGCTGGACGCAGTTGAAGAGGTCGTTGTTCTCGATGCTGTCCCCGCCCCAGGTGCCGTCCTCGATGTTGAGGCAAGCGCGCGGGCTCCCGTCGATGGTGTTTGCGTCGACGGTGACGTCCATGCTCATGGAGATGTTCACTCCGGACGACTGCAGCTCGAACTGCCCCATGTTCTCCATGAGGTTGTTCTTCACGACGATGTCGCGAGGGTAGTTCTCGCTCTTCGGCCCAGCGCCGGTGTCATCGACGGGGACCGAGTCGTGGTAGTTGTCCGAGTAGTCGCGCACCGCGTCCGGAGAGCCGACGATCTGCACGTCCGTGGCGCCGTCGGACTCGAACGTGTTGTTGCTGATCACGTCGCCGCTGTTGTAGCCGTCCATGAAGACGCCGTTGCCGCCGAGTTGGTCGAAGAACGAGTTGGTCACCGTGATGTCGGCGGCGTTCTTCATGTAGACGGCGCCCTTGCGCACGATCGCCCAGTCACCCTTGGCGTCGCTTTGGAAGGTGCTGTCGAACAGCGTCCGGTGCGTGTCGGTGAAGTGCAGTCCGTTGAAGGTGATGTTCTGTACCGGGTGCTTGACGGACGTGCCGGTCAGCGTGATCAGCTGATCCTGTTCCGCGGTTTCCACGGTCGCGGTGGTCAGGTCGGTGCCGGCTGGCGGGTAGTACAGCAACTGGCCGCTGGTGCCGTCGTAGTACCACTCGCCGGGTGAGTCCAGTTCTTCCTTGACGTTCTCGACCATGACCGGGCCCACGCTGCCAGGTCCGTTGCCGACGCTCAGGCCGCAGTCCTGGCCCCGGTTGTTGTCCCCGACGTAGTGCAGGTCGAGGGCGTTGTTGCTGCGTCCGCTGACGGTGAACGAGACGCTGCCCCAGTCGCCGCAGTGCATGCCGCGCACCAGCGCGGTCGACGGGTCCGCCCACTTGGCCGACTCCTGGTTGAGGTCTGCGAGCGTCGTCGATCCTCCGAGGCGAGAAGCCGTGCGGTCGTAGTTCGGATAGCGTGCCAGGATCTGACGCCGCCCGTTGACGAAGAGGCCATCGACGCTCAGGCCCCTCGCAACGGTCGCCTCCATGATCTTGCTTCCGGTGTCGACGGGCTGCCAGTCCGGGTGCAGCAGGCGGCCCCCACTGATCGTCACCTCCGCCCCGGGGGCTGCGGTCCAGGTCACGGTGTGACCGTTCTGGCCGGAATCCTGCGGGCCGAACTGCAGCGGCGACGCGAGATAGTAGGTGCCGCCGGAGAGCTCGACGACGACGTCCTCATGCTTGCCCTCGCCGCTGGCGAGAACCTGACGCTCGCGCTTCTGAGCGCCTGCCAGCGAGCACGGCAGGCGCTGGCTGCACGCCTGACCCGTGCCTCCCGCCGCCGCGTAGATGACCTTCGGCGATGGGCTCGCAGAGGCAACCGTCGGTGTCACGATCCCGGTGGCGACCACCGCTGCCGCGACGAAAGCCTTCGCCCACATGGGCCTGAACATCGGATCTCCCTAGTGCTTGAACGAGCACTGCGATGGCGATACATCCGATGTGTATAACGGTTCAAAGCATTTGGTCTACGGTCCGCGCAAGAATCAGCCCGATTCATCGGGTGACTTGGCTCCTTCGGCGACTGTGACTGGTCGACGATCCACCGGCAACATCCGATGTATGCGCTGGAGCACAGGGCACCCACGCGCCTCCTGGCCGCCGCCGTCCGATGCGGCGACGCCGACGTCACGGCGGAGGCGGAGCGGGGCCGGAGCGGAGGCGGACGGCCTGTTCGTCACAGCCCCGCCTGGAGCCAGGCGGGGCGAGCAGACCGCCACGGCTGACCCGACGGGCGAAACACCAAACCGCCAACAGCCAGCCGCAGCCCAGACAGATCAAGCGCCCCTGGTGCCACGGCACCCGGCGGCAAGGGCCGCTGACGACAGGGCCTGGCACCGCCGGCACCCGACCGCACCTCACGGAGGGCACGTCACGCAGGCACCTCGATCCTCGTGGTGGACATCGCTCACTGCGGCTGGCAGGGCGTCAGGTCACCGATCACTCCGATCCGGATGCCCAGCCACGGGTAGGCGTGGTTGAAGAAGACGTTGTCCTGTGGTTGCAGTCCGACCGCGGAGGGCCACATCTGGTACGCCGACGAGTTGGAGATCCCGCCGTGCAGCCTCCGCCACACCCGCGCCGAGCTCCCCCCGGACGGGGGCGGCGTGATCGTGTCGGTCCATTCGACGGCGTTACCGCCCTGGTCGAACGTGCCCCACGGTGAGGGCGTGAGCGCCTGGCCGACCGAGCTGAGGCTTCCTTGGTAGAGCGCTGCATACGCGATCGGGTCCAGCCCCAGCGGGTTGACCGTTGCGCACGCCTGGCGCGACACCTGCCCGGGGCACCAGCTCGGCGCGGGCTTGCCATCGGCGTGGTAGGAAGCCAGCGGCTGGGTCGACGCGTTGGTGACGTCGCCTGTCGTCGGGTTGAGGACGGTGGTTTGAGGGGCGGTTGCGTCCCCGTCACCGAAGACGCCCGGGTTCGTCGGATACTTCCAGTAGCTGAAGGTGCCGCCACCGCGGGGATCGTAGTAGGCCGCCTTGATCCACTCGTCCTGACTCGGCACGACGAACCCGGTGTTGTGAGTCCGGACCGCGTTCGGATCGGACAGGTCGTACATTCCGTTCTCCGTGCGCCCAGACAGCTGGACACGGTAGCTGACGTACCGGAAGTCGCCGCTCTGAGCGGTCGTCTTGGAGATCACCCGCCCGTTGTAGAGCGAATTGACGAAGCGTGCAGCCCGCAGGAAGTTCGCGAACCCGTATGGCTTGTCGGCCCACTGCGGATAGGCCACCGAGTAGTGCCGGCCAGGCTGGGCGCTCCCGGAGAAGTTGATCTGCCCGTACTTCGGCCACGCGGACGAACTTTCCGTCTCGTCGTAGAGCCCATGCGGATCGCTGCCGCTCGGGTCGGCCGTGTTCAGGAAGGCCACCCACTGCTCGACGGTGACCTCGAACTTGCCGATCTCGTAGGGTCGGGCGACGCCCCCGACCGTCACGCAGTCGGCCGAACCCGGGGGCGCGTCAGCGCACGATCGGTAGACCGCGTCCGTGAACGGGACAACGCCGACCGCCCGATTCCCTGGCGCGCCGACCTCCGCGGTCGTCACGTTGATGACCATGCCTCCGCGGCCCGCAGCGTCCGCGGGGGAGGCAACGGCGGCGGCGAGAGGGCCGGTCGCGACGGAGGGAGCGAGCACGGCCGCTGTGCCGCACACCGCCATCAAGGCCCTGGCGGGAAGGAGACGACTGGCAACGAACCGCATGAGCACACCCTTGGGATTGAGCACCACACTTCGTGCGCACACCGTAGTCAGGGACGACCCATCAGCGATCACCGGCACGCGGAAGGATCAGCCGGGTGGCGGCAGGGTGGACACGCCCGCGAGCAAGTCTGGCGGGGGTGCCCACGCACCCCGAGTGAGGCCTGCGCACCGTCGTGAACTTGCCGACTTGTCGTCTCCACTGACACGTCAGAGCATGTGAGCGCGATGCACCACCCCATTCCCACCGCCCTCTGGCAAATGCTGTGCTCTCAGGGACGCCCTGAGACACCCCGCTGCCCGCTCCACACCGAGAGCACCAGACCACCACGGCGACTTGAGCTCCATCCGGCAGGCAGTCGGCCGTCACCAGAGTCCAGTTCCTCCCATGCCGACACCCACCGTGGCGTTGAACTGATCGATCTCGTCCAAGTGACGGCGGACGATGAAGCTGTTACGACCCCTTATGATCACCGGACGCATGCCCGGCCCAGGGCCTTCATCGGGGGATCCACGTGTTTCTCTTCTTGCACACACTCGCCACCAACCGACTGGCGCGGTACTTCACGACCTTCAGCGTGGCTTCCGTCATCGTGATCGGGTACGCCCTCGTTCACGGAAATCACGACACCTCAACGATCCCGACACAGCCGAGCAGCGCGGTCGCCCTGCCCACCTGCACCAGCACACCCGCAACAGCATCTACCCAGGACTGCTTGTCCCAGGTCGAGGCCTGGTGCAGCATCAACCAGCCCTCGCGGGCAGCCGCCGACTGCGCCACGGACGCCCTCGTCGCAGGGGTCATCAAGGGATGACCGCGCGCATTCGGTCGGACGTCAACTCGTTGACGATGCATGAGCACCTGCATCTGCCCTCCGCGTGACCGTGACTTGTGCCCCGACTGTCGTGGCTGGGGGTATCAGCGCGGCACCACCGGCGACGCGAGGCCGCTGTGTCCGCGCTGCCAGGTCGTGGCGGGCAGCAGCCGCACGACCTGGACTGCCCATGTAGGGCCTGCACCCGGCGCGATGAATTCGCTGGGTTCGCCACCGGCTGTCGGTGGCCTCGGGGAAGCTGCCGCCCATGTCCGACATGCTGACAACCGTCGTCACCGCCGCGGTCACGGCCGTCATCGTTGCGCCCGTTACGGCATTCACGGTTGGCCCGCGCCTTGAGGCCCGAAACCGCACGATTCAAGCCGCATTTCAAGCTCGTGAGGAGTGCGGGCGGGAGCTATTGGCGATGTTGTCGTATTGCGCCTTGCTGCAGACCACGATCATCCAAAAACGATGCCTCTCACACGGTTAAGGCCGTGCTCCGGGCCGAGCGCGCTCGATGGCGCCAGGGCATCGACTGGTCAACCGAGTACACCGTCGATCACCTGTACGGCTACGCCCTGACCTTCCGGACCACGCTCAATCTTCGTCGCGATCTGATCCGGGCTGCTGGCGCCGCTCCGGGCAATCCGGATCTCTGACCGCACGGAAGATCAGCGACTGGCACTGATGGACAGGCTTGGTAGCAATCTCCAGGTGTTCTACTTCAGCGAGTTCTTCTCGAAGGCCTTTCACACCGAGGCGCGCTTGGAACGCCCATCGGACCTTGCTGGCCAAACTCGATGAACTGGAGGGCAGCTGAGTGGCCTTAGGTAGCCTCGGTTCGTCACCGACCTCGGGAGGGAACCCATGGCCGACCACATGACCGTGCTGACCACGACCGACAGTGCCGAGCGAGCGGCCGAGCTCGCCAAGGCAGCTGTCGAGGCCCGCGCCGCAGCGTGCGCGCAGATCGACGGCCCGGTCCGCTCCGTGTACTGGTGGGACGGTGCAGTGCAGGACGACGAGGAGTGGCGGATCCTGTTCAAGCTTCCCGCGGCGAAGTACGACGAGCTCGAAGCGCTGATCAAGCGGGTGCACACCTATGACACCCCGGAGATCATCTCCGCGACGATCGAGAAGGGCAGCGCCGAGTACCTCGCCTGGCTCGACACGGAGACCGCCCCGCGCTAGCCCAGGAGCGCCCGCAGTTCGTCCCGCAGCCGCCCACCGGAACCCCGGTCGGGCAGCTGCTGCGCGACCACCGAAAGGCGCTGCTTTCCGAGAGTCGCTTCCGAGCGCATCGTCACCTCGAACGCCTGGCGGGCGATCTGACTGCCCCGGTCCAGATCGCCGCGCTGAACATAGGAGAGGGCGACGTCGCCGAGGATGACCGCCCGTACCTTCGCGTCCTCGGGGCGCAGTGCCTGCAGCACGGCCTCACTGACCTCCCCAAGGTCCGGGTGGTCCAGGCGGGCATACGCGGCGACGGTCATGGAGTCCAGGCGGGCTCGGGAGAAGAACCGCACCCACGGCTGCTCCACCGTCGGGTGAGCGTAGTCGTACACAGCCTGGGCGCGCTCCAGAGCACGCAACGCCCCTTCGCGGTCGCCTATGGCCGCGGACTCTTCGGCTTCCCGCGCGGACACCCAGGCGCGTGCCGTGGCGCAGCCGGGCTGCCGTACGTGCTGCTGCGCGGCACGGAGCATGTCCCGGGCCCGGACCGGGTCGTCGACGGCGTAGCTGCCGTACGCGAGGACCAGGGCGAGGAGCGGCGAGTGGTCGGCTTCGTGGCCGGCCTGCGCTGCTGCCCCGTAGTAGTGCTGCGCGGCAGTCAAGTCGCCCATGTCGAAGGCCAGCCAACCGGCCAGCGCCGCCGTCTCCCCGGCGGTGACGAGCAGCTCGCGCCGATGTCGTCCGCCCGCGCCCAGGAGAACGGTCAGCTGGTCGAGGTGCTCGGCCAGGCCCCGGTACAACTCCCGGGCGGGCATGCGTTCCTCGGCCGCGAACAGGGCAGCGGTCCGCTCGGTCATCGCCGCGGAGACCGTTGAATCGGCTGGCCCGCTGCGACCAAGGGCGAAGGAAAGGCGGCTCCAGGGCTCGGCGGCGAGGCCGACACCAACGACGGCGGCGCCCATGAACTCGCGGCGTCTCACTGGATCCTCCGGTACGGCGTCCACGCTCGGGACGTCTTCCCCCAGCGTAGAAGCGCAACGCGCTGTTCGTGCAATCGCGGCGGCGCGCAGAAGTTCGCCTTCGGGGACGCCGTATGACTGGGCGTAGAGACGGACCATGCGGGGGCGGGGAACGCGCTTGCCGCGTTCGTAGCGGGACACCTCGGAGCGGGTGACGCTCTTGAGCGGGTCACCCATGAGCTTGCACAGTTCGTCGGCCTGTTCGGTCTGGGACCGTCCGGTGCGTACCCGCAGCCGACGTAACAGGTCGCCGAATGTCTCCGCCATGGCTCCCATATTGGCCCCCTGTTGGCCCCCCGTCAGCGATTGGCCACCTTCCGTGGCCCTGACTGTCCGTCACCGCTGGTCGCGAAGCTGAACGGTGTAGGGGTGTGGCCGGAACGGATGCTGGGAGCAGCGAGTGAGTGCGAAGTTGACGGAGCAGGCGGAGGTACCGGCCGGGCCTCTACCGCGTGGCTATCTGACGCCTGCCTGTAAGGTTGGCGCCGACCGCTGGCCTGACCTGCACCAGCAGTGCCGGGCGCCTGGCTACCGGCATCACAGTCTGGGTTGGGTGCCGGTCGCCTGCGGCTGCACCTGCCACACCGAGGGAGCGGCGTCGTGAGCGGCGGCAGCGTGGAGTTCGAGCCGCGTGACGGCATGTACCGGCTGATCGTCGACGGGAAGCCGCTCGAAGGCGAGCCGGGGCAGCCACTGCGGTTCGAGACCGCCGCCGAGGCCGAGCGGGGTCCGGTACAGCCGCGAGCAGCTGTTCGGGGGCCGACGGTGAGCGGGCCGCGTCCGGCGTACCCGGAGTGCCCAGTGCCGTTCGACCGGCCTATGCCGGGCGCGCGCACGTGGACGCCGCCCGCACGGTCGCACTTCGGTACGTGCAACGCCGCGACTGCCGACGACCACGTCTGCCCGGTCGATGTGTACCGGATCAACGGCCGAGTGATGGGCTGCGACTGCTCCTGCCATGACGAGCGCCGGGTCCGGCTGCGGGGCGCGAAGCGGTAGGTCTCCCGCCCGAACTACCACGGAAGGTTGCCGGATCAGCCGGCGAGGCCGGTCAGGCGGAAGCAGGCGCCACCGCCGGCCGCACCGGGGAGGGACTCGGCCGTGAGGTCCGCACCGTGGGCGCGGGCGATCTGACGGGCCATGGCGAGGCCGAGACCGGAGCCAGGGAGGGAGCGGGCGGCTCCCGCGCGGTAGAAGCGGTCGAAGAGGTACGGCAGGTCGTCGTCGGAAATGCCCGGGCCGTGGTCGCGGACGGAGAGCTCCAGCGTGTCGCCGGCGTTGCCGCGTGCGACACGGACCTCGACCGGGCCACGTCCGGCGCCGAATTTCGCCGCGTTGTCGAGCAGGTTCGCCAGCAGTCGGGACAGCCGCGCGGGGACGCCCGAGACCAGCGCGTCGGCGACGTCCGGACTGTGGGTGAGGGTGAACTCCTGCCCGGGCCAGTGCTCGCGCGCGGCGGCGACGGCGTGCTCGACCAGGGGCAGCACCCGGACGGGTTCCAGCAGCGCCTGCGGCTCTTCGTCGCGGGCGAGTTCGACGAGGTCGTTGACCATACCGGTGAGCTCACGCAGTTGACGACCGAGTGCACCGGCCGCGCGGTCGCGCTGGGCGTCGGTCAGGCGGTCGGCGCGGGCGAGGAGTTCGGCGTTGGTGCGCAGCGCCGTGAGCGGGGTGCGCAGTTCGTGGGAGGCGTCGGCGACCAGGCGGCGCTGCGCGGTGACCGAGTTTTCGAGGGCGTCGAGCATGGTGTTGAAGCTGTCGCCGAGGCGGGAGATCTCGTCCGGGCGCTGCCGGGGAGCGGCGTGGGAGGCGATGCGGTGGTGCGGGTCGCGGGTGGTGGTGATGCGTTCGACCGTGGCGGTCAGCCGGGTGACCGGGCGCAGTCCGGTCCGGGAGACCCACCAGCCGAGGAGCCCGGCGACCAGCACGCCCGCGGCGCCGGTCGCGGCCAGTACGGCGGCTGACTGACCCACGGCCCGTTGGACTCCGTCGGAGCGCAGCGCGACCTGGAGGGCCTCGCCGGAACCGAACCGGGTGACGAGCATCCGGGCGGGCTGCCCGTCTACGGTGGTCGTGGTGTAGTACGGCGCACGTGTCCCGGCCGCGACCTCGCGGACGGCGGGGCTGACCTGCAGGACGTACGCGTCGGCGGGCGCACGGGGGTCGCGGGCGGAGTCGCCCGGGACCACCTGCGTGCAGGCAGGGGCAGCCAGGTAGCGGCACTGCCCTGACAGCACGCCGGGCGGCTCGCCGCTGTGCTGCTGGACGGCGACGGTGGCGGCCTGGGTGAGGTCCAACTCCAGTTGGTGGGTGAGCTCGTAGCGGATGAGGATGAAGGCGGCCCAGGTCAGGCCGACGGCGACGGCCGCGACGGCGAGGGCGGCGGTGCAGGCGAGCCGGGCGCGCAGGGTGAGGGCGGGCAGCCTCGGCGGCCGGAGGACGGCCGTGAGCCGGGTCCGCCCGGAACGCTGGCTCACTGTGCGGCCAGGCGGTAGCCGAGCCCGTGCACGGTCTGCACCAGTCGCGGCTCGCCGTCGGCCTCCAGCTTGCGCCGCAGGTAACCGATGTAGACGGCCAGGGAGTTGGAGTCCGGACCGAAGTCGCGGCCCCAGACCCGCTCCAGCAGGGTCTCCCGGGTGAGCGTCTGCTCGGGGTGCTGCAGCAGGAGCTCCAGCAGCGCCGCCTCGGTCCGGCTGAACTCCAGCAGCCGGTCGCCGCGGCGTCCGGTGCGGGCGGCCGGGTCGAGCGTCAGGTCGGCGTAGTGCAGGTCCTCGTCCGGCAGCTCGGGCGCGGTGCGGCGCAGCAGGGCGCGGACGCGGGCCGTCAGCTCGTCGAGGGCGAAGGGCTTGACGAGGTAGTCGTCCGCGCCGGCGTCCAGTCCGTCGACGCGGTCGCTGACGCTGTCACGGGCGGTGAGCACGAGGACGGGCGTGCGGTCGCCGATCGCGCGCAGTCGGCGGCAGACGGCGAGGCCGTCCAGGACGGGCATCATCAGGTCGAGCACGATCGCTGCCGGCTCATCGGCGGCGATCTTGGCGAGAGCGTCGTGGCCGTCGACCGCCAGGAGCACGTCGTACCCCTCGACGGCGAGGCCGTCCGCGACAGCAGCGCGTACCTCGGGGTCGTCGTCGACCACCAGGATCCGTGTCACCAGTCGGCTCTCCTTCCACACCTGGGCCTCGGGCAGACCATCATGGCAAAGCAGATCGGGCAAACCACTGTAGAACGGGCCCGCACCGAAGCTCTTAGAACCCTCTTAGCCCAGGTCACCACGGTGGAGCCATGCACACTCCCGTATCGGTGGTCATCGGCGCCGGAGGAACCGGCGGACACATCTACCCAGGGCTCGCCCTGGCGGAGGCGCTCAGGAGAGCCGACCCCACGGCGGTGGTCTCGTTCGTGGGGACCGAGCGCGGCCTGGAGACGCGGCTGATCCCGCAGGCCGGCTACCGCCTGCACACCGTGGACATGATCCCCTTCGACCGTTCGCTCGGCGCCCGCCGGTACCTGCTGCCGGCCGACCTGCTGCGCTCGGCCCGACAGGCGCGACGGGCGATCGAGCGCCAGGGCGCCCAGGTAGTGGTCGGGATGGGCGGGTACGCCTCCGCTCCGGCGGTGCTGGCCGCGCGACTGGCCGGACTGCCGAGCCTGGTGCACGAGTCGAACGCGGTGCCAGGACGAGCGAACGTCTTCGCAGCGCGGCTGACGCCGCATGTCGCGCTCGCCTTCGAGGAGAGCCGGGCCCATCTGCCCGGAGCGAGTCGCGAGCGGGCGGTCACCGTCGGCATGCCGCTGTCCGGCCCGCTGGCCCGCATGGACCGGCAGGCGCTGCGCGGTTCGGCGCGTCAGCAGCTGGGCGTCCCGGCGGGCGTACGCCTGGTGCTGTTCAACGGCGGAAGCCTGGGGGCGCAGCGACTGACCGAGGCCGCACTGGACCTCGCCCGGCGCTGGCGTCACCGGCCCGACGTCCGACTGCTCGTCAAGACGGGGCCGCAGCAGCTGGACCAGGCCCGCGCGGCCCTGCTGCGCGAGGGCGGCGCGGCCGTCGCACAGGCGGTTCCCTACCTGGACCGGATGGACCTCGCCTACGCCGTGGCGGACGTCGTGGTCTGCCGCGCCGGATCGGCGACGGTCGCCGAGCTGGCGACGACCGGTGTCCCGGCGATCCTGGTCCCCTACCCCCACGCGCCCGGCGACCACCAGTTCCACAACGCCAAGGTGCTCGCCGACGCGGGCGCGGCGCACATCCTGCGCGACGGCGACACCACCGCGGAGGCGCTGGCGGTGCTGCTCGACCCGCTACTCGCCGACCCGACCCGCCTCGCCGCGATGAGCGGCTCCGCGGACCCCGGCACCCATGCCGACGCCGCCGACCTGCTCGCCGAGTACGTCCGGCGGCTCGCCGACCGCATCCCCGGCCCGACCCCGTACCCCCACTCCCTGGAGCACGCAGCATGAGCATCACCGACCTGTCGGACAAGACGATCGACACGAGCACGAGCACGGGCCCGAGCGGCCGGTGGGCCGGGCGGACCGTGCTGGTGACAGGAGCGGAGGGCTTCATCGGCTCGACCCTGGTCGACCTGCTCGTCGCCCGCGGCGCGCGGGTGCGGGCGTTCGTCCACTACAAGCCGTATGCCGACCGTGGCCACCTGGCCGGGTACCTCGACCACGACCGCGTCGAGATGCTGGCGGGCGACGTGCGCGATGCAGGCCGGGTCAGCGACGCGGTCGAGGGATGCGACACGGTCTTCCACCTCGCCGCGCTGATCGGCATCCCCTACAGCTACGACTCGCCCGGCGCCTACGTGCAGACCAACGTCGTCGGTACCGAGCACGTGTTGGAGGCCTGCCGCCGGCACGGCGTGCGGCGCCTGCTGCACACCTCCACGAGTGAGGTCTACGGCACCGCGCGCACCGCCCCGATCCGTGAGGACCACCCGCTCCAGCCGCAGTCGCCGTACTCGGCGTCGAAGATCGCGGCGGACATGATGGCGCTGAGCTTCCACCACGCCTTCGAGCTGCCGGTGACCGTGGTGAGGCCCTTCAACACCTACGGTCCACGCCAGTCCGCCCGCGCAGTGATCCCCTCGATCCTGGCCCAACTGCACGCGGGAGCGAAGGAACTGAGGATGGGTTCGCTGACTCCGACCCGCGACTTCACCTACGCCACGGACACCGCTGCCGGCTTCCTGGCGCTGGCGGACTGCGACCGCGCCGTGGGCGAGGTCGTCAACCTGGGAACCGGACAGGAGATCTCCATCGGCGACCTCGCCCGGTCACTGATCGAGGCCTCTGGCCGTACGGACGTCGAGATCACCGTCGACCCGGCCCGCCTCCGCCCGAGCGGCAGCGAGGTCCACCGGCTGCTGTCGGACAACTCCCGCGCCCACGACTGGTCCGGCTGGCGGCCGGAGGTGACCCTCGCCGAGGGCCTGGCCCGGACTTCTGCCTGGGTCGCGGGCAATCTGCACCTGTTCGACCCGCGACGCTACGCGGTCTGACGGAGTCCCGGCTCCACGCGGAGGAGATGACGCTCAGTCCGGACCAGAGCGAACACCGAATCGCCGGAAGCATACGGGAGTTGCCGACCCGTCAGATCTACCCGTGCATCCGGACCCGCTCCGAGGCGACTGCACGAGTCGTTGACCGGAGGGACAGCAGTGCCTAGGCTCCCATCTATTGATGTTTGAACTTGCGCAGAGCTGTTGAACTTTGATCGGTTTCTACAAGGGTGGCAGACCCTGGAGGAGCACGATGAGAAGACCGATACGCGCCATGGCGGCTGCGCTGACAGCCGGACTGACACTCTTCACCGGGGTGATCGTCTCCGCCCCGACCGCGGCGCAGGCCGAGGACAACGGCGTCGGGCTCAAGCCCGCCATGGGGTGGAGCAGTTGGAGCTTTCTGCGGAGCCATCCGACCGCGGCAGCGCTTGACGCCGCCGCCGACGCGATGAAGGCCAGCGGGCTCGCCAAGGTGGGCTACCAGTACGTCAATCTCGACGACTTCTACTACCAGTGCCCCGGCAGCCAGGGGCCGGACGTCGACCAGTACGGCCGGTGGGTGACCGATCCGAGCAAGTTCCCGCCGTCCGGCTCGGAGAACGGGATCAAGGCTGTCGCCGACCATATCCACACGGACGGCCTGAAGTTCGGCCTGTACGTCACACCCGGGATATCCAAACAGGCCGTCGCCGAGAACACCCCGATCGAAGGCACCCCCTACCACGCCGACGACATCGCAGAGCCCAACACCTCGGAGAGCAACTACAACTGCGGCGGCATGGTCGGCATCGACTACAGCAAGCCCGGCGCCCAGGCGTTCATCGACTCATGGGCCGACGAGATGGCCTCGTGGGGCGTGGACTACCTCAAGATCGACGGCGTCGGTTCCTGGGACGTCCCGGATGTCGCCGCCTGGTCCAAGGCGCTGCGGCAGACCGGGCGTCCCATCCACCTCGAGCTCTCCAACAGCCTGTCCGTCTCCGACGCCTCGACCTGGGCGGAGTACGCCAACGGCTGGCGGACCGGCGGCGACATCGAGTGCTACTGCGGCACGAACGGCAGCAGTTACCCGCTCACCTCCTGGAACAGCGTGGCCAGCCGGTTCGACGAGGTCGCGGACTGGCAGCCCTACGGCGGCCCCGGTGCGTTCAACGACTACGACTCCGCAGAGGTCGGCAACGGCAGCAACGACGGCCTCACGCCCAACGAACGCCAGACTCAGCTGAGCCTGTGGGCGATGGCTGCCTCACCGCTGATCCTCGGCACCGACCTGACCCATCTCGACCAGACCGACCTGGGATACCTCAAGAACACCGACGTGATCGCCGTCGACCAGGACGGCATCGACGCCAAGCGCATCGCGGACACGAGCACCTCACAGGTCTTCACCAAGAAGGAAGCCACCGGGGACGGCATCGTCGCTCTCTTCAACACCAGTGACGAACAGCAGTCCATTTCCACCTCGGCCTCCGCGATAGGCATGGCCTCCGGCCCTGCCTACACTCTCACCGATCTGTGGACGCATCGGACGACCGAGACGGCCGACACGATCACCGCGGTGGTCCCGGCGCATGGCACCGCCCTGTACCGCGTCAGGACCAACCCGCAGTGGAACCTCTACCCGCCGTCGGTGAACGCCGCAGTCCAGCTCCCCCTGCCCTACCCCGGAGCCACCCCCGTCGTCACCGCAGGAGGGGCCAGCACGGTCCAGACCACCGTCACCAACACCGGTCGCGCTCCCGCCCGGGACATCCGGGCGTCGCTGTCCGCACCGGCCGGCTGGTCGGTCACAGCGGACTCGGCGAGCAGCACACCCACTCTCGGCACGAACGCGACGTTCGAGACCGCATGGACGGTCTCAGCGCCGGCAACGGCGACGCAAGGCTCATACAGCCTCACCATGACCGAACACCATGCAACCGGGTCGTCCACCGAGACGGTCGACGTCGTCATCCCGCCCCCGCCACCGACCGGAACCACCCAACTCGCCGGCGTCCCCTGGCTCCAGGAGACCATCGGCTGGGGCACGCTGCACGAGAACGAGAGCGTCGGCGGCAACCCCCTCACGATCGGGGGCGTCGTCTACCCCACCGGGATCGGGACCCACGCCGACAGTCTGCTGGAGTACTACATCGGCCAGAAGTGCTCATCGGTATCGACCACCGTCGGCATCGACAGCGAAGTCGGCAACAGCGGATCCGTCGACTTCCAGATCTGGGCCGACGGCAAGCAGGTCGCGGACAGCGGAGTGATGACCGGAGGCGAACCCGGCAAGACGCTGACCGCCGATCTCTCAGGCGCGCAGTTCCTGCGACTCGTCGTCAACCACGTCGGCGACAACATCAACTACGACCACTCCGACTGGGCCAACGCTCAAATCACCTGCGCCTCCTAGAATCACGAGATCACTCTTCTCTGCGCGACTGCGGCTGTGGGCTCCGGGCGGAAGTGACACCCGGAGCCCACGTCGTGCCGGAGCAATCGTCAGGACTTGTAGTCGCGCCGCGCGGCGCTGTGTTCCGCGTGGCGGTCAGAGTCCTGCGCCGCTGCCCTGTCGCAGCAGGGTAGTCGCAGGCAGATCGCCTGGTGTGCCATTTTCAGAGGACGTTAAGTCCGTTTTGGTAGCGGCCGCGTCCGGGTTGGTCGAGGAGTCCCTGGCGGACGAGTCGTCCCAGGCGGGAGCGGGTGACGTTGATCGTGGGCTCGTCGGTGGGCAGCCCGAGGCGTTCGTGTAGCTCGCGGACCCGGAAGACCCGGTCGGGGTGCCCGTTGAAGGCGGTCACGATGCGCTGGTAGACGGTGTCCGTGGCCAAGGGAGCTGGTTGCCGGTCGGGTGGAGTGAGGCCGTCGATGACCTTGCGGGCCGCGGCGAGCCCGGCCAGGTGGTCGACACCGGCTTCAAAACGCCGTCGTCGAGCACGGAGCCACCCTGGGCATCGACGTCGAAGTCGTCCACCGCAAGTCCGACATCTCGAGATTTCACGTGGTGAAAAGGAGGTCGGTAGTCGAACGGAGTCTCGGTTGGGTCATGCTGAGACGGCGCCTCGCCCGCGACTACGAGATCCTCCCGGCCAGCTCCGAAGCCATGATCCACATCGCCTCGATCCTCAACCTCGCCAAGCGTATAACGGACGAGACCACACCAACCTGGCGAGGTACGTACTAGGGCATCAAGGGCAAACTACTCACACAAGATGCCCTCACAGAGTTCCCGGAGGACCCACCCGCGAGTTCTGTCGGCTGGCTTCGAACGATTCTCTTGGCCCCAAGGGACCGAGACCTTTGGCCCCAGGCGGGGGGCTTCGCGGCGATGTGTGACCGGGAGAATTGGCCCCACCAGTGGGTCGCCAGTGCTTGATCCTCTGTCAGTGTGTGTGCGCCTGGAGGGCTTGCGCCAGCGGAGTTGTAATGCGCTGGACCCTGGGCCAGGGCAGCGGCTCTCGTCGTCCCTGCCAGGTCAGGTGGACGAGGGCGAACCAGCCGTTCTCGACCTTCACGGTGAACACGACGTCGTCGCAGCCCTGGCAGTACGCGATCGCGGTGATGGGCTGGTCGAAGAGCGGGTGGCCACTGGGGGCTTCTGCTCGTAGCTCGACCTCCAGCGCAGTGCGCCTGTCGACGGGAGTGAACACCCAGGGCTCGGACAGTTCCGGTTTCCAGTCAGCAAGATCGAACAGATAGTCCAGGCTCGGATCCGATCCGCCATCGACCCAGGCCCCTTCCGCCCCCTCGTGGCGCCAGGCGAGTCGACGGCAGCCCGGGCAACGGTGAACCTCGCGTCCGCCGAGGCCACCGGCCCGGTCTTCGGGCAGCATCTGGTTCAACGGACGGTCGGCAAGCGATTCACCACACGAGGGGCAAAGATCCATCTGCCCAGAATGCCTGATCGAGGGTGATCGGAGCCGGGCCGGGGCCCTTCCTCGGTGCTGTGATGGTGGCCGGTCCTCGTCGCGGGTCAGGGTCGTTCGTCCACCGGCTTCGCCGGCGGGCGCTCCACCTTGACCCGTTCCTGCGGCCGGCGGATTCGGCACCTGTGGAGGAAGGGCCGGGTGTGTGGTCGTCAGCTGGCGGTGCGTTGCTGCTCGGCCCGGGCTCGGCCGGTGGCGAGGCGATAGGAGTCAGTCCCGGTGAGACGGGGCGGTGTGCGATGTTCACGAGATGCGACAGCACTCTGTTCGATTCGCCACCTCGCCCTCGTCTTCGGCATCCGTGCCGGCATCGCCGTGCGATGTGCCGCCGCCGCGCACCCCGACAAGGCCCTGCCCAGGATCCGCTGATCCGGGAAGGGCCCGGCCGAGGACGCATCCGTTCCGTGACGGGTGCTCAGGCGGTTTCGTCGTCGTAGCCGAGGTTGCCGCCAAGTTCGCGGGATGCCTGCGCCTGGGCGAGGAGTTCCCTGGACTTGGCCTCGGCGCCTTCGATGGCGTCGGCGCCGGCGACGAAGCGCAGCGGGGGCTGGTCCTGGTTGGCGATGGTCAGCAGGGCCTGGGCGAGCTTGACGGGGTCGCCGGTCTGCCGGCCGTTCATGCTCTTCCAGGCCGTGATCGTGGCGGTGGTGCGCTCGGCGTAGTCGTCGATGGTCGGCTCGGGCCAGGTCGTGGAGGCGTCCACCAGGAGTTCGGTGCGGAAGAAGCCGGGTTCCACGACCGTGGTGCGGATGCCGTAGGGCTCGACGTCGTAGCGCAGGGACTCCATCCAGCCCTCGACGCCGAACTTGGAGGCGGCGTAGGCGACGCAGAACTCCTGGCCGATCAGTCCGGCGGAGGAGGAGAGGGTGATGATGTGGCCGGCGCGCTGCTTGCGCAGGATCGGCAGGATCGCGCGGGTGACGTTCATCGGGCCGAAGAGGTTCGTCTCGAACTGCTGGCGCATCTGCTCGGGCGTGATCTCCTCGAAGTAGCCGGCGAAGAAGTTCCCGGCGTTGTTGACCAGGACGTCGATGCGGCCGAAGCGGTCGACGGCTGCCTGCGCGGCTCCCTGGGCGTCGTCCAGGCTGGTGATGTCCAGCTTGGCGACCAGCAGGTTGTCCTGCGGTCCGCCGAGGGTCTTCTCGACCTCCTCGGGGCGGCGGCCGGTGGCGACGACCTGGTGGCCCGCCTTCAGTGCCTGGAGGGCGATGTCCGTGCCCAGACCGCGCCCGGCGCCGGTGATGAAAATGACCTTGCTCATGAGGGGGTTTCCTTTCAAGCACCGGGCTCGGCGCCCGGTGTGGTGTTGATGTGCGGTGTCAACGCGGGCGTTGTCCGCCACGCCTCCGTCGGGGGGGGGGGGGGGGGGGGGCGGGCGGGGGGGGGACTAAAAACAAAACCACAGAGGCGGGGGGGGGGGGGGGGGGGGCGGGGTGGCGCGCGCGCG
>NZ_JBGCCL010000037.1:0-66118 GCF_041262505.1 Streptacidiphilus sp. MAP5-3 | reverse complement strand
TCCGCCGCGTGGGCGCGACAAGCCGTGCCCGTGCTGCCGCAGGTAGCTGCACTACCAAGGGGCGCGGGGCTCTGCCGATTTGCGGCTCCGCCGCGCGGGCGCGACAAGCCGTGCCCGTGCTGCCGCAGATAGCTGCACTACCAAGGGGCGCGGGGAACTGCGCGACAAGCCACCGGCATGCGGATGGTCCTCAACGGTCAGGGTCATCCGCGCAGGGTGGTTGCTCGCGCCCACGCGGCGGAGCCGCATGTCGGCAGAGCCCCGCGCCCCTTCGTGCCTACCGGCACGACTGCAGCGCTGACGCGGCCTCCGCTGCCGCCGTGTCGCCGTCGCCGGCGCGGATCGCGTCGAGAATGCCGTCGTGGCTGATGTACCGGCTCTCGTCCAGGACCGGTCCCACGACCGAGCGCAGCTCCTCCCGCATCACCTCGCCGAGGTCGGCGTAGAGCGCGGAGAGGACCTCGTTGTGGGCCGCCGCCGTCACCGCCTGGTGGAACGCGGCGTCGTTGAGGACGAAAGCCTCCACGTCGCCGGAGCGCCAGGCGTCCTCACGCCGCCTCAGTGCCGTCTCCAGCAGCCGGAGATCCTGCGCGGTGCGGCGGGAAGCCGCGAGCCGTGCCGCGGACGCCTCCAGCGCCTGGCGGAGTTCGGTGATCTCCGCCTTGTCCGCGTCCGCGAAGCGCCGGTGCATGACGCCGGCGAGCTCGCTGGTGGCGAGCACGTACGTGCCCGAGCCCTGGCGAATGTCGAGCAGGCCGTTGTGGGCCAGTGCCCGGACCGCCTCGCGGACGGTGTTGCGGGCGACGCCGAGGCGTTCCACCAGTTCGGCCTCGGTGGGGATGCGGGAGCCCACGGGCCACTCACCCGAGGTGATCTGGCTGCGCAACTGCGCGATCACCTGGTCGGCCAGCGGCTCGCGCCGGGGCGAGGTCAGTGCCATGTCGCTCCTGTCGGCTGGTTCTGAGTGCGGAACATCATCCCGCGTTCGGGAGGGGAGTAAAACCGCTCCCCGGATTCATCCCATCATTGTATGATCCAGCCATGCCTGCCGACCAGACCGCCGCTCCGGCGTTGCCCGACGCCGAATCTTCTGTCTCAGCCCCGCGATCTTCTGTTTCAGCCCCGCGAACCCTCGCGCCCGTGCACGTCAAGGCGCGCTGGTTGCTGGCGCTCGCGCTCGCCCTCGCCGCGTTCAACCTGCGCCCCGCCGTCGCTGCGCTCGGGCCGCAGCTGGACACGGTGCGGAGCAGCCTGCACATGAGCGCCGGGGTGGCCGGTCTGGTGACGGCCCTGCCGTCGCTCTGCTTCGCGCTGTTCGGGCTGCTGGCGCCCAAGCTGGCTCGGCGGCTCGGTCCGGCGGTGACGGTCTGCCTGGGCATGGCGGCCGTGACGCTCGGGATCGTCGCCCGCTCGTTCGCCCCGAACAGCGGGGTGTTCCTGCTGCTCAGCGCGCTCGCCCTGGCAGGCATCGCGGTGTCGAACGTGCTGATGCCGGTGCTGGTCAAGCGGTACTTCCCGGACCGGCTCGGGCCGGTCACCGGCCTCTACTCGATGTCGCTGGCCCTCGGCACCTCCGTGGCGGCGGCGCTGGCGGTGCCGCTGACCACCGCGCTGGGCGGGGGCTGGCGGGTCGGGCTCGGTGTCTGGGCGCTGGCGGCCGCGGTCGCGCTGGCGCTGTGGCTGTTCCAGGCGGCGACGCTGCGCCGCGACGGAGCGGGCGCCCCGGCCGCCGGCACGGCCACGATCCGGATCACCCGCAGCCGCACCGCGTGGCTGCTCGGCGTCTTCTTCGGTCTGCAGGCGACCGCGGCCTACGTCACCATGGGCTGGCTGCCGCAGATCTTCCAGGACGCCGGGATCTCCGCGACGCAGTCGGGCGTGCTGCTCGCCGTCACGATGGCCGTCGGCGCTCCGCTCTCCTTCGTGATCCCCTCGCTGGCGACGCGGATCCCGCACCAGGGCCCGATCGCGGCCGTCCTCGCGGTCTGCGGGCTCGCCGCCTACGCGGGCCTCGGCTTCGCCCCGGCCGCCGCGCCGTACGCCTGGGCGCTGCTGCTCGGCATCGCCAACTGCGCCTTCCCGCTGGTGCTCACGATGATCGGCCTGCGTTCCGGGACCAGCGAGGGCGTGGCCCGGCTCTCCGCGTTCGTCCAGGGCGTCGGCTACCTGATCTCGGTGCCGGGTCCGGTGGTGATCGGCGTGCTGTACCAGCGTGAGCACGGCTGGCACCAGGCGTTGATCCTGCTCGCGGTGCTGATGACGGTCCAGCTGTTCGTCGGACTCGCCGCAGGACGACCCCGGCAGATCGAGGACGAGAGGTGAGTGGCAGACTTCCTGCCATGCCTGTTCTTGAACCGAATCCCACCGGTGGCAACAAGAAGCTCCTCCAGATGTTCGGCCTGATCGGCCTGATCATGGTGGTCATCGCGATCATCGCCACCATCGGCGCGAACTTCGGGTGAGCTCCTGCCGCTTCGTCCGCTTTCTGCGAAGCTGACAGACATGAGCGTCGACACGTCCCGCACGATCATCGTCCTCCGCCACGCCAAGGCCGACTGGCCCTCGGGGGTGGCCGACCACGAGCGGCCGCTGGCCGACCGTGGACGTAAGGACGCCCCCAACGCCGGCCGCTGGCTGGCCGTTGCGGGCATCGTCCCCGACCTGGCCCTCTGCTCGACCGCCGCGCGCGCCCGGGAGACCTGGAAGCTCTTCGCCCACGAGCTGCCGGAGCGCCCGCGCACGGTGTACGAGGACCGGCTCTACGAGGCCGCCCCGGGTCAGCTGATCGAGGTGCTGCAGGAGCTGCCGGAGGACGTCCGGACGGTGCTGCTGGTCGCCCACAACCCGGGCGTGCAGGGCCTGGCGGAGATCCTCTCCGGCGAGTTCGAGGAGGACACCCTCGGCCACCTGCGCGCCACCGGCTTCCCGACCTCGGCGATCGCCGTGATCGACGTGCCGTCCTTCTGGAAGGGCCTCGAACCGGGCGTCGGCAAGCTCCGCGCGTTCTACGCGCCGGTGGACTGACGGTCCGCACCTGCTTCTGAAGGCCCCCGGCTCCCCCGGCCGGGGGCCTTCGGCGTCCTGGCGCGATCTTCAGGGCCCGATCCTTCCGACAGAGTGAAGATCAACATGCGGCCACCGGTGATCTGCTCTGGAATCGCCTGAGGAACCAGAGATCGTGAGAGACCACGAGAGGTGGCGGCGCATGCCCGTCCGGGGGAACCAGCTCGCGGGTGGCCCAGGGGACTGGTCGCTGCTGTCCGGATGGCTCCCCGCCGTGCTGGCCGTGTTGGGCGTGGCGTCGCTGGCATGGTTGCTGCTCTCCCGGCGTCGGAGCTGGTGGCTGCGCTGGCTGCCGCTGGTCCTGGTGCTGGCGGCCGGGTGCTCGGTGCTGATCGTGGTCTGGGTCGACGACTGGTGGCAGCCCTTCCCCGACGGGTTGCCCACCCAGTCGGCGGTATGGGTCGGCGTCTGCGTGCTGGCGGTGCTGCTCTTCCTCTTCCGACTGCCGTTCCTGCGCTGGGGCGGCCGGGTGCTGGCACTGGTCGCCTGCCTGCTGGTGGTCGCCTTCGCCGGGAACAGGGTCAACCAGCAGTTCCAGCAGTACCCGACGTTGAGCACGTTGCCCGGACCCTGGCAGACCCAGCCGGACGCGCTGGCGGTGGGCGCCAAGGAGGCGGTGCTGCACGTCCCGGCCGGCAGGACCATCGCCGAGGTGTGGCACCCACCGGCCGACATGCCGGCCAAGGGCCGCCTCTCCACGGCCAGGATCCCCGGCGCCGTCTCCGGCTTCACCGCGCGCGACGCGATCGTGTGGACGCCTCCCGCCTACAGCACCAAGGTCCGGCCGCTGCTGCCCGTGCTGGTGCTGATGGCCGGGCAGCCCGGTGGTCCGGAGGACTGGCTGGGCGGTGGTCAGCTGCAGCAGACCATGGACGCGTACGCCGCCGGCCACCGGGGGCTGGCGCCGGTGGTCGTCGTCGCGGACCCGATCGGCTCGCCGTTCGACAACACGCTCTGCATGGACTCGAAGATCGCCAAGGCGCAGACCTACCTGGCCAAGGACGTGCCGACCTGGGTCACCGCCAATCTCCAGGTCGGCGCCGGCCGCACCGCCTGGACCGTCGGCGGCCTCTCCTTCGGCGGCACCTGCGCGCTGCAGCTCGCGGTCAACGCGCCGGCGGTGTACGGCTCGTTCCTGGACATGTCCGGCCAGGACGAGCCCACGCTCGGCAACCACGCCAAGACGGTGAACCAGGCCTTCGGCGGCGACGAGGCCGCCTTCAACACCGCCGACCCGCTGCATGTGATGGCGCGCAGGCAGTTCCCGGACACCGCCGGGGTCGTCCTGGCCGGCGACGGCGACGCCGAGTTCGGGCCGCAGCAGCGCAGGGTCTACGCGGCCTGCCAGAAGGCCGGAATGCACGTGGTCTACAAGACCGTGCCCGGCGGCCACGACTGGGCCGTGTGGAAGACCGGACTCGCCGACGAACTGCCCTGGATCGCCCAGCAGGACGGACTGAGCTCATGACCTCGCAAGCGCAGACCACCGCCGACACCGAGGAGGCGCCGGCCGCCCTCGCGAACCCGTTGCACCGGCTCGCCGGGAACCTGCGGCGCTGGCTCGTCGCGGCGGCCGTGGTTCCCAGGGTGCTGGCCAAGGCCCCGCTGACGGCGGTCTTCCTGGCCGCGTTCTGGGTGGTCGGCCTCGTGACGGGCAGTGTCGTCCACGGCCCGTCCGACTCGCTGCTGCGGCATGTCGGGGCCGGCACCACCAGCCTGACGCAGGGCAGGTGGTGGACCCTGTTCAGCTACGGCCTCTGGGAGCCGGGGCTGGCCCCGTACCTCATCACCACCGCGCTGGCGCTGGCCACGCTGCTCCCGGCGGAGCGACGCCTCGGCGCCGTCAAGGCGGGGGCGTTCCTCCTCGCCTCGCAGGTGCTCGGCGCCCTGCTCGGGATCGCGGCGATCGAGGCCGGGGCGGCTGCGGGTGACCCGTGGCTGGAGAGTTCGGTCGCGGATCTCGGCCACCACCTCGCGATCAGTCTCTCGGTCGGTGCGAGCGTCGGGCTGACCGGCGTCGGACTGGCCCTCAGCGCTCAACTGACCGCGCTGTGGCGCCGCCGCACCCGACTGCTGCTGATCACCATGACGCTGCTCTTCCTCTTCTACGCGGGCGACGTGCTCGACATCATGCGGGCGGGCGCGGCCTTCGTCGGCCTCGTCGGCGGCGCGCTGCTGCTCGGCAAGCGGCGGTCGCTGCGCGGCGTCCGGCTGCTGCCCTCCTCCCACGCGGAGACCAGAGTCCTGGTGGCGCTGCTCGCGGCCACCTCCGCGATCGGACCCGCGATCAGCTTGATCACCGGCTCGCAGGGCGGCCCGCTGGCGATCTACGAGGAGCTCTTCATCCCCTCCAACCTGTCCGCCGGGGAGGTCACCGACGCCTGCGCCGGAGCGGGCGCGGGGAGCAGGGCCTGTCTTTCCCTACGTGCCGACTACCTGCTCAACAACAGCGTGGCGGTGGTGACGCTGTTCGTGCCGGTGCTGATCCTTGCGGTGATCGCGCTCGGACTCTGGCGCGGGCGGCGGATGGCCTGGTGGGCGGCAGCGCTCTTCGAGGTCGGCATCTTCGCCGCGACGCTGCGCTTCTTCCTGCTCACCCGGTCCCAACTGGTGAACGACCCGACCACCCAGCCCGGCCTGGTCACCGGGGTGACCATCTACTCCGTCGGGCTGTTGTTGGTCCCGGTCGTGATCCTGGCGGTGCTGGCGCTCACCCGGTGCCACTTCCGCCTGCGCGCGGAGAAGGAGACGGCACTGACCTTCTGGACCATCGCCGTGCTGGCCTTCGTGGTCATCGGCGCGACCTACGTCAAGTTCGGCTACGACGCCCGCAACGAGTTCAGTCCGGTGCCGACCTTCCACCAGATGCTCGTCGACTACCCCAAACGCCTGCTCCCGGACAGCTATCTGATCCTCTTCGGCACCTCCCTCTACGCGTTCGTCCCGGTGAGCGGCTGGGCCAAGGCGCTGTACGAGCTGACCGGGCCGGTCTTCTGGCTGATCGTGCTCGGCGGTCTCTTCGTGGCCTTCTGGCGGGCGGGCGCACGGCGGAAGGAGGACCACTCGGCCGAGGCGGGGGCGCTGCTGCTGGAGAACGGCGGCTCGACCCTCTCCTACATGACCACCTGGCCCGGCAACGAGTACTGGATCAGCGAGGACGGCCGGGCCGCCGTCGCCTACCGGGTCGTCGGTTCCATCGCGCTCACCACGGGCGACCCCTACGGTGAGCCGGACGCCCGCCGGGCGGCGGTGGCGGGATTCAGCAGCTTCTGTGACGAGCAGGGCTGGTCGCCCTGCTTCTACAGCATCACCGGCGAGATGAGGCAGCGCTCGGACGCGCTCGGCTGGTCCGCCGTCCAGGTGGCCGAGGACACCCTGCTGCGGCTGCCCGACCTCGCCTTCACCGGCAAGAAGTGGCAGGACGTCAGGACCGCGCTCAACAAGGCGGGCAAGGCCGGGATCACCGCCCACTGGCACACCTGGCCCACCGCCCCGCTCTCCGTCCAGGAGCAGGTGCGGGCACTGTCGGAGGAGTGGGTGGCGGACAAGGGCCTGCCCGAGATGGGCTTCACCCTCGGCGGCCTGGACGAGCTGGACGACCCGCGCGTGCGGATCCTGGTGGCGGTGGACGCGGACGGAACGCTGCACGGCATCACCAGCTGGCTGCCCTGCTACCGGGAGGGGCAGCCCGTCGGCTGGACCCTCGACTTCATGCGCCGCAGCGGCGAGGGCTTCCGCGGCGTGATGGAGTTCCTGATCGCCAGCGCGGCACTGCAGTTCAAGGAGGAGGGCGCGGAGTTCCTGAGCCTCTCCGGCGCGCCGCTGGCCCGGATCGACCGGGGCGAGCAGGCCGTGCCGCTCCAACGCGTCCTCGACATCGCGGGGAAGGCGCTGGAGCCGGTCTACGGCTTCCGTTCGCTGCTCGCCTTCAAGGCCAAGTTCCAGCCCGAGTACCTGCCGCTCTACATGTCGTACCCGGACCCGGCCCAACTGCCCGCGATCGGGACCGCCATCGGCAAGGCGTACCTCCCGCACACCACCCCGGCCCAGATGCTGCGGCTGAGCCGCCAGTTCACCTCCTCGGGGTGACGCGGCCGGAGCTCGTCGCCAGCCGGGGCCGTCAGCCGTGCGCCTCGGGCTCCGCTCCGGCGGCGAGCTCGTTGATCTCGGGGCTGGCGAGCACGCGCGGACCGGTGCCGTGCAGGTCCACGACGGCGAGCATGGCGCGGCCCAGGTTCTCCGTCGTGGTGACATGCCTCGGCGCCAGCCGGGAGAGCAGCGGGTAGGCGGGCCGGAAGGCCGCGTAGGCGGCCCGGTACCAGCCGGTCTTCGCCCGCTCGCCGTGCATCGGCTGGATCCAGCCGGGCCGGAACAGGTAGGTGACCAGCCCCTCCTGCGCCAGCAGCGCGTTCTCGGTGGCGCCCTTCACCCGCGCCCAGGCCACCCGGCCGCGCTCGGTGGCGTCGGTGCCCTCCCCGGAGACGTAGGTGAAGGTCAACCCGGGGCTGGCAAAGGCGAGTTCGCGCGCTGCGGCCATGGTGAAGTCGTACGTGATCCGCCGGTAGGTCTCCGCGTTCTGGCCCACGCTGGAGACGCCGAGGCAGAAGAAGCAGGCCGCGGCGTGCTCGAAGTGGTCGTGCAGCGCGGAGAAGTCGGTGAAGTCGTCGTGCACGACCTCGGTCAGCTTCTCGGCGCCGTCCGTGATCCCCGGCGCATCGACCGGCGTGAGCGGCCTGCGGACCACGGCGACGACCTCACGCACCCGCTCGTCCCGCAGGCACTCGCGCAGCACGCCCTGTCCGACCATCCCCGAGGCGCCGAACAGGACCACTTTCATGTTCATACAGGAACGCTACAGCGCGCCCTTGCCGGTGGCGTCGGTCCCGGCCGGACGCGGTTCCAGCACGGTCACGTCGGCGGGTCGCTCGCGCAGCGCGTCGAGCTCCGGGCCCAGCTCGGCGAGGACCGCGCCGGCGGCGTGTGCGTCGAGGTGGGCGCGGGTGGCCCACTTCTCCACCACCACGATCGAGGTGCCGTCGGTGTGCAGGGCGTAGAGCTCGCAGCCGGGCTCGGCGTGCACGGAGTCGACATGGCGCGCGTACGCGGCGAGCGCCTCCTCCAGCTTGCCCGGCTTCGGGTGGACCACGGCGGTGACGACCACGGACATCTGCGGCTCCTTCGTTGCGCGACGCTCTTTCCCAGGCCAACCCTCCCGGCCCGGGACGTGTTCCCGCACGGCCCGGAGCACGGCCCAGGGCACGGCCTACGCTGGCCGTATGGAGATCTGGATCAACCCCCGCTGCAGCAAGTGCCGCGTCGCCGTCGACCTGCTCGACGAGGCCGGGGCGGAGTACACCGTGCGCCGCTACCTGGAGGAGCCGCCGACCGCGGCCGAGCTGGAGGTGGTGCTGGGGCGGCTGGCGCTGGAGCCGTGGGACATCACCCGCACCGACGAGGCGGTGGCCAAGCAGCTGGGTATGAAGGACCGTCAGGCCTGGCCCCGGGACGCGGAGTCGCGCGGCAGGTGGATCGCCGCCCTGGCGGAGCACCCGGTGCTGATCCAGCGTCCGATCATCACCGCCGACGACGGCACCACGGTCGTCGGCCGCACCGAGGAGGCCCTGGCCAAGGTCGTGCCGGGGAAGTAAGTCGTGCCGGGGAGTAATCCGTGCCGGGGAAGTAATCCGTGGCGTCCGCCGCAGGCGCAGGGCATCATCGCCAGATGACCGCCTTCTTGCCCTCGGATAGCGTGCCCTCGGACAGCTTCCTGGCCCCGGACGGAACCCGCCTCGTCTTTCATCGGGAGGGCAGCGGCGAACCGCTGGTCTGCCTCCCGGGCGGCCCGATGACCGCCTCCGGCTACCTCGGCGATCTCGGTGGCCTCGCCGCCCACCGCACGCTGGTGCGGCTGGACCTGCGCGGGACGGGCGCCTCCGCGAAGCCCGCCGACAAGGCGAGCTACCGCGTCGACCGGCAGGTCGCCGACGTCGAGGCGTTGCGCGAGCGGCTGGCCGAGGAGCGCGTCGACCTGCTCGCCCACTCGGCCGCGGGCGACCTCGCGCTCCACTACGCCGCCCGCCACCCGCAGCGGGTGCGGTCGCTGGTGCTGGTGACCGCCCGGGCACGGGCGGCGGGGATCGACTTCCCGGTCGAACAGCGCCGCGAGGCACTGCCGCTGCGCAGCGGCGAGCCCTGGTACCCCGAGGTGCTCGCCGCCTTCGAGCGGGCCATGACCGGCGCGGCGTCCGACGCCGACTGGTCGCTGCTCGACCGTCTCGTCTACGGCCGTTGGGACGCCGCCGCCCAGGCCCACGCCGCCCTGGTGGCGGAGCTGTTCGAGGAAGAGGCGGCCGACGGCTACCTCAGCCCCGGCGCCTTCGACGACGCCGAGGCCGTCCGCGCGACGCTGTCCCGGCTGGACATGCCCGTCTTGGTGCTGGCGGGCGAACTCGACCCCTCCCCGCGCCCGTCGGCCGCGGCGCGGGTCGCCCAGATCTTCCCGCGTGGCGAGCTGGTGGTGCAGCCGGGCTCCGGCCACAACCCGTGGATCGATGGCCCGGAGGAGTTCGTCAAGGCCGTCGAGGGGTTCCTCGCGCGGCGGTGAATCTGCCGCTGTGCGCCTTGCTCAGTCCGCCGTGGCGATCAGCGTCTCCAGCTTCACGTCCGGGTTGCCCCGGACGAAGCTGTTGAGCTGCCACTTGTCGCCGAAGAGCGCCAGCATCGCGTTGTCGCTGCGGCGGGTCAGCGGCTCGCCGGTGACCAGACGGGAGCGGTCCAGCACCGCCGCGCCCTCGGCGTCGGTGACGCGGGCGACGGAGTAGGGCAACCGGTCCAGCGAGATCGGCGACGAGAACTCGTGCTCCATCCGGTGCACGACGACGTCGAACTGCATCGGACCGACGGCGGCCAGGACGGGTGCCTGGTCGCCGCGTCGGTCCGAGACCAGCACCTGGACCACGCCCTCCTCGTCCAGCTGCGAGATGCCCTTGCGGAACTGCTTGGACCGGCTGATGTCCTTCGGCCGCGCCACCGCGAAGTGCTCCGGCGCGAACGCGGGCAGCGGCGGGAACTCGGCCTTCTTGCCGACGAAGAGGGTGTCGCCGACGCGCAGCGCGGTCGCGTTGATCAGGCCGACCACGTCGCCCGGGTAGCAGGTGTCGGCGACGGTGCGCTCCGCGCCGAAGACGGTGTGCGCGTACTTGGTGGCCAGCGAACGGCCGCTGGCGGCGCGGGTGACGTTCATGCCGCGCTCGAAGACACCGGAGCAGACGCGCACGAAGGCGATCCGGTCGCGGTGCGCCGGGTCCATGTTGGCTTGGATCTTGAAGACCACGCCGGAGAACGCGTCCTCGACCGCGCGGTGGTCGCCGTTGGCCATCTCCCGCGCGTCGGGGGAGGGGGCCAGGTCCACGACGGCGTCGAGCAGCAGCCGGACACCGATGTTGGTGAGCGCGGAGCCGAAGAAGACCGGGGTGATCTTGCCCTCGCGGAAGGCCTGCGGGTCCCAGCCCGGGCCGGAGTCGAGCGCGAGCTCCAGCTCCTCCAGCGCGGTCGGCCACAGGTCGCCCTCGACGGCCTCGGCCGCGGCGGCGTCCATCCGCTCCTCCGCTGCCTCGTGGGTGCCGCCGGGGACGCGGGTGTACTTCAGGAACTGCTCGGTGTCGCCCGCCTCGACCAGGCCGCGGAAGTTGCCCGCGTTGCCCACCGGCCAGACCTGCGGGACGGGGGTGATCTCCAGGATGTTCTGGATGTCGTCCAGCAGCTCCAGCGCCTCGCGACCGCGGCGGTCCCACTTGTTGATGAAGGTGATCACCGGGACGCCGCGGTGGCGGCAGACGGAGAAGAGCTTGCGCGTCTGCTCCTCCAGACCCTTGGCCGCGTCGACCAGCATGATCGCGCAGTCGACGGCCGAGAGGACGCGGTAGGTGTCCTCGGAGAAGTCGGCGTGACCGGGGGTGTCGACCAGGTTCATCACGTGGTCGCGGTGGCCGAACTGCAGGGCGGCGGAGGTGACCGAGATGCCGCGGTCGCGCTCCAGCTCCATCCAGTCGGAGGTGACGCCGCGTCGCCCGCCCTTGCCGTGCACCGCGCCGGCCGAGGTGATCGCCTGCGCGTGCAGCGCGAGCGCCTCGGTCAGCGTGGACTTACCGGCGTCAGGGTGCGAGATCACCGCGAAGGTGCGGCGACGCGAGGCCTCCGTGAGGACGTGGGCAGCGGTGGCGGGGGAGTCGGTGCTCACGTCGTTCCTCAGGTCCATCGGCGGTCAGGCAACCGCACCACTCTACCGGGCCGAGCGGCCCGACCGAGAAGATGATCAACGTCCGGGCCCCGCGCTCAGAACACGACCAGGGACCGTCCGCCCTTGCCCTCGCGCATCCGGTCGAAGGCGGCCGGGATCTCGTCCAGCGTGATCCGGTCGGTGATCAGCGCCTCCAGGTCCAGCCGGCCGGCGCGGACGTGCTCGGCGAGCACCGGCACGTCGCGCTCGGGCACGCCGTTGCCGTAGACGCAGGCGGTCAGCGTCCGGGCGAAGTGGAAGACCTCCAGCGCCGAGAAGGAGACCTGGTCGTCCTTGCCGCCGATGCCCACCACCGTCGTCCGCCCGCCCCGACGCGTCGAGTTCCAGGCCGTGCGGATCGTCGCTCCGCGCCCGACGCACTCGAAGGCGTGGTCCGCTCCGTGCCCGCCGGTGAGCTTGCGGACCGCCTTGGCGGTCTGCTCGTCGGCGAGCAGGAACTCGGTCGCGCCGTGACGGCGCGCCAGCTCCTCCTTCTCCGGCGTCACGTCCACGGCCACGATCGGTCCGGCCCCCGCGATCCGCAGCGCCTGCAGTACGGCCAGGCCGACGCCGCCGAGCCCGAACACCACCGCGGACTCGCCCTGCCGCACCCGCGCGGCGTTGTGGACCGCGCCGTACCCGGTCAGCACCGCGCAGCCCAGCAGCGCGGCCGAGGTCAGCGGCACGCCCTCCGGCAGCGGGATGATCGCGTTCTCACCGACCAGCGTCTCCTCGGCGAAGGCGGCGACGCCGAGCCCCGGGAAGACGCCGGTGCCGTCCTTCAGGGCGGCGTAGGTCTCCACCGAGGCGGCGTACGAGTTCTCGCAGAGCCACGGCTCGCCGATCTCGCACAGGTGGCAGTGTCCGCATGCCGGGGCCCAGTTGAGCACCACGGAGTCGCCGGCGCGGGCCTTGGTCACGCCCTCGCCGACGGCGACGACCGTCCCCGCGCCCTCGTGCCCGAGCACGACCGGCGTCGCCGCGCGCAGCGTCCCGTTGGAGAGGGACAGGTCGGAGTGGCACACGCCCGCCGCCGCGAGGCGGACCCGGACCTGGCCCGGACCGGGCTCGGGCAGCTCGATCTCGGTCAGCTCCAGCGGGGCGCCCACGGCGGGGAGCAGGGCGGCGCGGACGGTCGTCGTCACGGGAACAGCCTCTCGTGTGTAAGGGGTGGGCCTGGGAGTGCGGTGGCTCAGAACTGCAGGGACGCTCAGAACTGCAGGGACTTGGTCTGCAGGAACTCCGTCAGACCGTGCCTGCCGAGCTCGCGGCCGACGCCGGAGCCCTTGTAACCACCGAAGGGGGCAAGCGGGTTGAACCGGCCCCCGTTGATGTCGATCTGCCCGGTGTCCATCCGGCGGGCGAAGGCGACCGCCGTCTCCTCGTCGGCCGCCCAGACGCCGCCGGCCAGGCCGTACTGGGTGCCGTTGGCCAGCTCCAGCGCGTGCTCCTCGTCGCGGTAGGGGAGGATGCACAGCACCGGGCCGAAGATCTCCTCCTGAGCCACCGTCATCTCCGGGGTGACGTCCGCGAGTACGGTCGGCCGCACGTAGAAGCCGCGGTCGCAGCCCTCCGGCGCGTCGGTGCCGCCCGCGACCAGCCGCGCACCGGCGTCCAGGCCGGCCTGGATGTAGCCGCGCACCCGCTCGCGCTGCTTGGCGTTGACGACCGGCCCGAGCCGGGTCGCCTCGTCGGTCGGGTCGCCCGGCACGTACTTGGCGGCGGCCTTGGCGGCGACGGCCACGGCCTCCTCGTACTGGTCCTGGTGGACCAGCAGCCGGGTCCACGCGCTGCACGTCTGGCCGGAGTTGGCGAAGACGTTGCCGACGTTGACGTTGACTGCGCGGACCAGGTCCGCGCCCGGCAGCACGACGTTGGCGGACTTGCCGCCGAGCTCCAGCGCGACGCGCTTGATGCCGCGCCCGGCCTGCTCGGCGATGGACCGCCCGACGGCGGTCGACCCGGTGAAGGAGACCAGGTCCACGTCCGGGTGCGCGGCGAGCGCGGCGCCCGCGACGGTGCCGACGCCGGTCACCAGGTTGAAGACCCCGGCGGGCAGCCCGGCCTCGTGCACGATCTGCGCGAAGAGCCGTGCCACGAGCGGGGTGTCCTCGGCGGGCTTGAGCACCACGGTGCAGCCGGCGGCGAGCGCGGGGACGACCTTGGCGACGATCTGGTGCAGCGGGTAGTTCCACGGCGTGATCGCCGCGACGACGCCCGCGGGCTCGGCGTAGACGGTGGAGTTGCCGACGCGCTCGCTGAACTCGAAGTCGGCGAGGGTCGACAGGTAGCTGCCGGCGACGCCGAGCGGCAGCCCGGCCTGCACGGCGGTCGCGAACCCGATGGGTGAGCCGAGCTCGGCGGTCACGGTCGCGGCGATCTCGCCCTGACGGGCGGCGAGCCCGTCCCTGATCGCGGTCAGGTGGCCGAGCCGGGTCTCCTTGTCCGTCGCCCCCCACGTCCGCGCAGCCGCTCGTGCGGCGGCGACGGCCGCGTCCACGTCCTCGGCGGTCCCCGCGGGGACGGTGGCCAGCGGCTCCTCAGTGGCGGGGTTCAGCACGGTGATCGCGCCCCCGCCGCGGGAGGGGGTCCAGCCGCCGTTGATGTACTGGTCGCTGTAGGTCTCCACCGCGAGTCCCTCCGGGCCGGGTCGTGAAGTTAATTAGCGATGCTAGTTAAATCTCTCGTGGGCCGGGATGCAAGGTCCCACGTGGGTGCAGCGGGTCACGTTGCAACTTCCGCGCATGCGGTTGCGTACCCGGCTTTGGCCAAGAGTTCCCAGGCTGACCCCATAGACTCGCAGAATGCGATCGGATGCCCGGGAAGGGGCCCCTGTGAAGGCCAAGCGCGTACCGCGGGCCCAGCGCGAGCAGCAGATGCTCGACGCGGCCGTGCGGATCTTCTCGCGCTCCGGGTACCACGCGGCGTCGATGGACGAGATCGCGGAGGCCTGTGACGTCTCCAAGCCGATGCTCTACCTCTACTTGGGGTCCAAGGAGGAGCTCTTCGCCGCCTGCATCCGGCGCGAGGCGGACCGGATCATCAGCGCCTTCGCCAGCGCCGCCGACCCGTCGCTGGATCCGGGGGAGCAGCTGTTCCGCGGGCTCACCGCGTTCTTCGGCTTCGTGGCCGAGCACCGGGAGAGCTGGATCGTCCTCTACCAGCAGGCCCGCGCCCAGGGCGAGCCGGTCGTCGAGGACGTCACGGCCGCGCGCCGCGAGGTCGCCTCCGCCGTCACCGCCCTGCTGCGCCGCGCGGTCCGGGAGGCGGCGGGCGAGCACACCCACCGCACCGACGGTGAGGACGTCGGCCCGGACCGGGGCGAGGCGGCGGCGATAGCGCAGGTGATCGTCGGCGCTGCGGACGCGCTGGCGGGCTGGGTCCTGGACACCGGCCCCGAGCCGCCCGAGGAGACGGCCCGGCGCTTGATGTCGGTCATCTGGATCGGCCTCGAACCCCGCCTCCGCGGCGCCCGCTACGAGGGCTGAGCCCAGGCCCTGGGGTCGGTCACCCGCGGATCACCTGCGGATCACCCGCGGATCACCGTCCCAGCACCGCCATGGCCGCGTTGTGGCCGGGGATGCCGCTGACGCCGCCGCCGCGCGGGGCGCCCGCGCCGCAGAGGAGCAGGTTGGCGGCGTACGGGGTGCCGACGCCCCAGCGGCCGGCCCTCGGTGACGCCGCCTCGGCGGCCTCGGCGAAGGGCAGGACGAGGGGGCGGTGGAAGATGTTGCCGCCCGGGAGGCCCAGGTCGGCGTCGAGGTCGAGCGGGGTGCGGGCCTCGACGCAGGGGCGGCCGTCGGCGTCGACGGCCAGGCAGTCGGCGATCGGCTCGTCCAGCACCGCGTCCAGCGGGGCCAGCACCGCCCGCAGGGCGGCCTCCCGCAGTGCTGACTCGTGCTGGGCGTCGCGGGTCGACTCGGCGAAGAGGCGCGCGGGCTGGTGCAGCGCGAAGAGGGTGAGCGTCTGGTAGCCGCGGGAGCGGAGCTCGGGGCCGAGGATGCTCGGGTCGGTCAGCGAGTGGCAGTAGACCTCCGACGGCGCCGGGCTCGGCAGCGAGCCGTCGGCCGCCTGCCGGTAGGCGGTCTCCAACTGCCGGTAGGACTCCGCGATGTGGAAGGTTCCCGCGAAGGCCGCGTGCGGGTCGACGGACCTGTCGCGGAGCCGGGGCAGTCGGGTCAGCAGCATGTTGACCTTGAGCTGCGCGCCCTCGACCGACTCCTGCGGCGCGGTGTCGCCGACCAGTCGGGCCAGTTCGCGCGGAGCGGCGTTGCACAGCACGTGGTCCGCGCCGACGGTCCGCTCCGCCCCGCGCGCGTCGACGAAGCGCACTTCGGCGCTGTGGCCGTCGGCCTGGACGGAGGTCACCTCACAGTCCGTCAGCAGCTCGGCTCCGGCGGCTCGCGCGGTGGCGGTGAGCGCGCCGGTGACCGAGCCCATCCCGCCGACCGGGACGTCCCAGTCGCCGGTGCCGTTGCCGATCACGTGGTAGAGGAAGCAGGCGTTCTGACGCAGCGACGCGTCGTGTGCGGAGGCGAAGGTGCCGATCAGCGCGTCCGTCAGGACGATGCCGCGGACGACGTCGTCGGTGAAGACGGCCTCGACGGCCTCGCCGATCGGCCGCTCGAAGAGGGCCTGCCAGGTCTCCTCGCCGGCGGCGTCGGCGACCAGCTTGTGCAGCTGGTCGCGGTCGGGCAGCGGCTCGGTGAGCGTCGGGAAGACGGCGTCGGCGACCTTGCGGGTGCGGCCGTAGAACTCCTGCCAGGCGGCGAACTCCCGGTCCCCGCCGGTCAGCGAGCGGAAGCCGGCCGCCGTGGCCGCGTCGTCGCCGTTGTCGACCAGCAGGCCGTCGCCCGCGCCGTAGGGGGTGTAGGAGGAGTAGCGGCGGCGCTTGAGGTCCAGTCGCAGGCCGAGGTCGCTGACGATCTTCCGAGGCAGCAGGCTGACCAGGTACGAGTAGCGCGACAGCCGGGCGTCGACGCCCGCGAAGACCTGGGCGGAGACGGCCGCGCCACCCGCGTGGTCCTGGCGCTCCAGGACGGCGACCCGTCGCCCGGCACGGGCGAGGTAGGCGGCGGCGACGAGACCGTTGTGGCCTCCGCCGATCACGACGACGTCGTAGCGGGAACTCGCGAGGGAACGGGCGGGCGCGGATGCGGCGTTCGGGTTCATGGGGACGGTCCTACCAGTGCTTTCCGGCGTGCCACCAGGTTCGTGCCGGTCATCAATGCCGGCTGGATCAGCCGGATTTCGCCTGGACGTCGGCGGCTCCCGGTCGGCCCGGCCGACGGGACCTACCGCGGCATCCGCAGCTGGAGCCAGCAGGAGAGCCGGTCGTCGGGGTGGTCCAGGTCGATGTCGAAGAGCTCGCCCGCGCGCCGCAGCCGGTACTTGAGCGTGTTCGGATGGATGGTCAGTTTGGCCGCCGCCTCGCCGATGTTGCCGACCGCGTCGAGCCAGGCGGTGACCGAGGCGGCGAAGGACGTGCCCTTGGCCCGGTCGTGCTCCAGCATCGCGTCGATGCCGGGGTGGCGCAGCCGGGGACGGCGGGCCAGCTCGTCGGCGACGTGCGCGAGCAGCACCCGCGCGTGGGTGTCCTGCAGTGTGGCGAAGCCGGGCGCCTTCGGGTCGGCGGTGGTGACCCGGAGCACGTCGTCGACCTCGGCCCGCAGGTCGGGCAGCTCCTCGGGCCCGTAGGCGATCCGGGAGGCGGCGGCGCGCAGCGGTGTCTCCATGCTGAGGTCCAGCACGGCGGCGGCCTGCTCGCCCAGGCGGCGCGCGGTGGCGAACGCGGAGACCGCGTCGTCGAGCGGCAGCAGCACGTAGACGGTGCGGCCGACGGTGGCCACCGAGGCCTCCGCGTGGACGGCCGGCCAGTGCCGGGTGGACGACGCGGCGAGCCGGACCAGCAGGTCGTCCCCGGCCGCGTCGCCCGCGTCGAGCACCGGCGCGAAGCCGAGCAGCGCGAGCGGGCGCTGGCCGGGCAGTCCCAGCTCGAAGCGGACCTCGCGCGCGGTGCGCCTGCCCCGGAGCGCGGCGCGCAGTGCGTCCTCGCGCGCCTGGACGTCGAGCTCCGCGGCGCTGCGGCGGCGCAGCATGTGCAGCGCGGCCAGCCGGGCGCCGTCGACCATGGCGCGCTCGCCGTCGGCGTCGATCGGGTTCTCGCCCTCGATGGCCCAGATGGTGCCGAGCGGCCGGTGCCCGGCGCGGATCGCGACGGCGGCGCGCGGCAGCTCCGTCTCGGCCAGGACCGGCAGCCGGACCACGCCCGGCGCGGCCATGACCGCGCGGTACTGGGACAGCTGCTCGGGCTGGTGGTTCGGGACCCGGCGCTCCAGGATGCCCCGGCGGCGGTGCTCGTCGATCCGCTGGTCGGGCAGGGTCGAGTAGGCGAGGATCCGGTGGTCCAGGTCCTCGATGGCCACGGCCCCGCCGGTGACCGCCCCGATGGCGTCGGCCAGGGCGTACAACTCCTCGCTTGTCCCACTATGGGTCGGCAGATTCGCCATCTTCATGCAGCGATCTTAGGCGAAATCGCCAATGACTGGACATGACGTGGGCCTGAGCATAAGGCGAGCACTTTTCGGGGGAGTGACAACAGAAGCCAAAAATGCGGAAGAACCCGCATGACACGGGACAGACGCGAGGAGATGCCCATGGCGGCGCAGCGGGATCCAGCGGCTGATCTGGTGGGCCTCTTTCCGCCCGGCACGACTCTCGACGGATCGGGTGCCCTGGTCCTCGGCGGCGTCCCGGCCTCGGAGCTCGCCGCGACCTACGGCACCCCCGCGCTGGTCGTCGACGAGGCCGCGATCCGCGCCCGTGCCCGCCGCTATGCCGACGGTCTGGCCGCGCGCTGGCCGAACTCCCGCGCGACCTTCGCGTCCAAGGCCTTCCCCTGCACCGCCGTCTACCGGCTGCTGGCCGAGGAGGGCCTGGGCATCGACGTCGCGGGCGGCGGCGAGCTGACGCTCGCCGTCGCCGCCGGGGCGGACCCGGCGGGACTGGTCGTCCACGGCAACGCCAAGACCGAGGAGGAGCTGCGCCTCGCCGTCGAGGCGGGCGCGGGCACGATCGTCGTCGACAACTTCGACGACATCGACAAGCTGGAGTCGATCCTCCGCGACACCCCGAACGCCACCACCGGCGGCGAGCAGGGCGTGCTGGTCCGGGTGACCCCGGACATCCGCCCCGACACCCACGAGGCGATCTCCACCGGCCAGAACGGCTCCAAGTTCGGCCTGCTGCTGCCCCAGGCCCGTGCGGCCATCGCCCGGCTGCGCGCCAGCGACCGGCTCCGGCTGGACGGCGTCCACGTCCACGTCGGCTCGCAGATCCTGGACACCGCGCCGTTCGCGCAGGCCGTCGAGGCCGTCGCCGAGCTGGGTGAGTTCGCCGTCTACGACCTGGGCGGCGGGCTCGGCTCCCGCTACACCTACGCGGACCGGCCGCCGACGGTGGAGGACTACCTGGACGCGATGATCGACGTGGCCAAGCGGCTGCTGCCCGCCGACGCGCGGATCCTGATCGAGCCGGGCCGCTCGATGGTCGCCGAGGCCGGGGTCTCGCTCTACCGGGTCGTCTCGGTCAAGCGCGGCGGCGGCCACACCTTCCTCGCCGTCGACGGCGGCATGGGCGACAACCTGGAGGTCTCCCTCTACCAGCAGCGCTTCGAGGCCGCCGTCGCCGCCCGTCCGACTGGCGAGGGCGAGCAGTGCCGCCTGGTCGGCCGCCACTGCGAGTCCGGCGACACCCTCAGCGCCGGCGTTCCGCTCCAGGACCCGCAGGTCGGCGACCTGATCGCGGTCCCGGTCACCGGCGCGTACACGTACGCGCTCAGCAACAACTACAACGGCGCCCGCAGGCCCCCGGTGGTCTTCGTCAAGGACGGGGCGCACCGCGCCGTCGTCCGTCGCGAGACCTACGCCGACCTGATGCGCCGCGACCTGCCGTAACCCCCCACCCGAGCTGAGGGCTCACCCCCACGCACTTCCCCGTCCCGTACCTCACGTCCGGGAACGGCGAACCACCCGCCCTGCCCAGTGAAAGGCCATGTGCCAATGCCCCCGAACGATGTGAGGCTCCGCCAGCAGATGCTGCGGCGCAAGCCGGTAGCGGCCTTCCTGGCCGACTCCGAGGCGGCGGAAAGCCAGCAGGGCGGCGGGCTGCGCCGGACCGTGGGCACCTTCCAGCTCACGATGATCGGCGTCGGGGCGACCATCGGTACGGGCATCTTCTTCACCCTGAGCACGGCCGTTCCCGAGGCGGGCCCGGCCGTCATCCTCTCCTTCGTGATCGGTGCGATCACGGCCGCGCTGACCGCCCTCTGCTACGCGGAGCTCACCTCGGCGGTGCCGGTCTCCGGCTCGTCCTACTCCTACGCCTACGCCACCCTCGGCGAGTTGGCGGCCTGGGTGGTCGGCTCCTGTCTGCTGCTGGAGTACGCCGTCTCCGGCTCGGCGATCGCGGTGAGTTGGGGCCAGTACCTCAACGACCTGACCAACCGGCTCTTCGGCGTCACCATGCCCGCGGCGATCTCCGCGCCGCCCGGCGACGGCGGTTACGTCAACCTGCCCGGCGTGGTCCTGGTGGTGCTCTGCTGCCTGCTGCTGATGCGCGGCTCCAAGGAGTCGACGCTGATCAACACGATCATGGTGCTGATCAAGCTCGCCGTGCTGGTCCTGTTCGTGATCATCGGCATCACCGGCTTCCACTCGGCCAACCTGCACCCCTTCGCCCCGATGGGCTTCGCCGGCATCAGCGCCGCCGCCTCCTCGGTCTTCTTCTCCTTCATCGGACTGGACGCCGTCTCCACGGCCGGCGAAGAGGTCAAGAACCCGCAGAAGACCCTGCCGCGCGCGCTGATCGGCGCGCTGGTCGTGGTCACCGCCTTCTACTGCGTGGTCGCCCTGGTCGGCGTCGGCGCGCAGAAGTGGACCTTGTTCAACGGCCAGGACGCGGGCCTCTCCGCGATCCTGCAGCGGGTCACCGGCCAGAACTGGCCCGGCGCGCTCCTCTCCGCCGGTGCGGTCATCTCCATCGTCTCGGTCACCCTGGTCGTCATCTACGGCCAGACCCGCATCCTCTACTCGATGGGCCGCGACGGCATGCTGCCGCCGGTCTTCCGCAAGGTGAACCCGCGCACCGGCACCCCCGTCGGCAACACCCTGATCGTCGGCGCGTTCATCGCCGTGCTGGCCGCCTTCGTGCCGCTGGACTGGCTGGCCAACCTGACCAGCATGGGCACCCTGGTGGCCTTCGCCGTGGTCTCCGTCGGCGTGATCGTGCTGCGGGTGCGCGAGCCCCTGCTCAAGCGCGGCTTCAAGGTCCCCGGCTACCCGGTGGTCCCGGCGCTGTCCGTGGTCTTCTGCCTCTACCTGATCTGGAACCTGCCCGCCAACACCTTCCTGCTCTTCGCGGGCTGGCTGGTGCTGGCCCTGGTCGTCTACTTCGGTTACAGCCGCAAGCACTCGCGGCTCGGCCGCGAGAAGGACGACGAGCAGGCGCTCGCCACCGGGCCGGTCATGGCCGACTGATTTCCGCAGCACCGCGCTGACCTGCCCTTTCGAGAGTCACGACGTGCAGTCACCCGTCCCGGGTTCGTGGTAGCCCCACCTCCCGGAACGGGTGGCTGCGCCCTCGTCCGGCCCTGCCCGTGCTCGGCAGGGTGGAGGCATGACCTCCTCCCGATCCACCCGGTCCGCCCCACCCGCCGTCGAGGCGCGCAACCTGACCCGTCGTTACGGCGGCCGGGCCGTCGTCGACTCCCTCACCTTCCAGGTCCGACCGGGCCAGGTCACCGGCTTCCTCGGCCCCAACGGCGCGGGCAAGTCCACCACCATGCGGCTGCTGCTCGGGCTCGAACGCCCGGACGCGGGCCAGGCGTTGATCAACGGCCGCCGCTACGCGGAGCTGTCCCGCCCGCTCACCGAGGTCGGCGCGATGCTGGAGGCCAAGGCCTTCCACAAGGGCCGCACCGCCCGCAAGCACCTGCTCTGCCTGACCCAGTCCCAGGGCCTGCCGGCCGACCGCGTCGACGAGGTGCTGGCCCTGGTCGGCCTGGCCGAGGCCGCCGACCGGCGGGCGGGCGGCTTCTCGCTCGGCATGGCCCAGCGCCTCGGCATCGCCGCCGCGCTGCTCGGCGACCCGCGCATCGTGATCCTCGACGAGCCCGTCAACGGCCTCGACCCCGAGGGCATCCTCTGGATCCGCACCCTGATCAAGCGCCTCGCCGCCGAGGGCCGCACCGTGCTGGTCTCCTCGCACCTGATGAACGAGATGGCCGTCACCGCCGACCACCTGCTCGTCATCGGCCGCGGCCGACTCCTGGCCGACTGCAGCACCGCCGAGTTCATCGAGCGCCACACCGACCCGGACGTCTACGCCGCGACGCCGGAAGTCGCCCGCCCGGCACTGCTGGAGGAGGCGTTCATGCGCCTGACCGCCGACAGCGTCCAGTACGCCGCCGCCTGACCCGGCCTGAGCCAGAGAGGATCCGTCGACATGACCACCGTTGCTGCCGTTCCGACCGGACCGGCCACCACTCGGCACACACCGGACTTCCGCGACCTGCTGCGCAGCGAGCGGACCAAGTTCACCAGCCTGCGCTCCACCTGGTGGTGCCTGGGCGTGCTGACCGTGCTGGGCATCGGCTTCAACATCCTGGTGCCCGCGCTGATCACGAGCAGTTGGAACACGATGGGCCCCGGCACCCGGCAGGACTTCGTCCGCGACACCCTCGGGCTGGTGCTCCAACCCGGCGCGCAGTGGGCGCAGATCGCCGCCTGCGTGCTCGGCGTGCTCTTCGTCGCCTCGGAGTTCTCCACCGGGATGATCCGCTCCACCATGCTGGCCACGCCGCGCCGGACGCCCGTGCTCGCCGCCAAGGCCGCCGTCTTCGCGGCCGTGCTCTTCGTGCTCGGCGTGCTGATCGCACTGCCGTCGCTGCTGATCGGCTCCTCGATCACCGCCGCCCACGCCTCGCTCCCGCTGGCGGACCCGACCACCGTGCGCGGTGTGCTCGGCTTCGGCGTGTACCTGGCGCTGACCGGGGTGCTGGCGCTGAGCATCGGCGCGCTGATCCGGCACACCGCCGGAGCGGTGACGACCGTCCTGGCGCTGCAGTTCGTCCTCCCGGCCGCGTTCCAGGCTGTGCCCGGGAACGTCGGCGCCCACATCGCGCAGGCGCTGCCGGCCGCGGCCAACGTGATGCTCGGCAGCGGGCACAACGCCTCGGACGTCTACTCGCCGTGGCAGGGCGCGCTGATCCTGCTCGGCTGGACGGCCGTCCTCTACGCCGCCGCGCATCTGACGCTCCGTCGACGCAACGTCTGAACGCTGCAGAGCCGTCGTCGCACAGCTCGTGCGATCAAGGAATGAGCGAGACTGTGCCCATGTCCGCGCAGCCGTCCGAGTCCGTGAACGCCGGGAGCGTCACCCTCCGGGCGCTGCGGGAACCCTTCTCCGCGCGCACCTGGCGGGAGCTGCTCTACTCGCTGCTGAGCGCGCCCTTCGCCCTGGTCGGCCTGGCCGCCGTGCTGGTGACCTGCGTGCTGGGGCTGCTCTCGGCCGGGGTGCTGCTGCTGCCGCTGCTCCCGCTCTTCCTGGCGCTGGACCGGTCCTTGGCCGGTGCGTACCGGGGGACGGCGCGGGTGCTGCTGGGTGTCGAGATCCCGGCGCCGCCGAGGCCGCCGAGCGGGCACGGCTTTCCCGGCTATCTGGTCCGCAACCTGGCCGATGTGGCGTCCTGGCGGGCCGTCGGCTATCTGGCGATCCGCTTCCCGCTCGGGCTGGTCCAGTTCGTGCTGGGCTTCGTCTGGTGGGTCTACGGCACGGTCTTCCTGCTCTACCCGCTGATCTGGCAGCTCCAGGCGCAGACGGCCGCCCACCCGGGCGACGCGGGCCTGGCGATCGCCGGCTTCGCCTTCGACACCTGGCCGCGCGCGCTGTTGGTGGTCCTCTTCGGCGCCCTGGTGCTGCTGGCCTGGCCGTGGGTGGCGCGGGCGCCACTGGCGCTGGACAAGGCGCTGATGCTCCGGCTGCTCGGCCCCTCCCGGGCGCAGCAGCGGGTCGCCCAGCTGGAGGAGACCAGGGAACTGGTCATCCACGAGGCCGCCGCGACGCTGCGCCGGATCGAGCGCGACCTCCACGACGGCGCGCAGGCCCGCATCGTCGCGCTGGGCATGCGGTTGGGCCGGGCCGAGTCCCGGCTGACCAGGGGCGAGCCGGAACGGGCCGCCGAACTGATCGCCGAGGCCCGCGCCGAGACCCGGGAGATCGTCCAGGAGCTGCGCGAACTCGTCCGTGGCATCCACCCGCCGGCGCTCGACTCCGGCCTTGAGGCCGCGCTCACCACGCTCGCCGCACGCGCGCCGCTGCCCACCACGGTGCGGGTCGCGGTCGCCGGGCGACCGCAGGCGGCGGTCGAGACGATGCTCTACTTCGCCGCCGCCGAGCTGCTCGCCAACGCGGCCAAGCACGGTGCGGCGCGCTCGGCGTCGATCGCGGTGCTGGAGGGCGACGGACGGCTCCGGCTGCTGGTGACCGACGACGGCCAAGGCGGCGCGACGCTCGCGGGCGCGGGCTCCGGCCTGCGCGGCCTGGCGGAGCGGGTCCGGGTCGCCGACGGCTCCCTCGTCGTCGACAGCCCGCCGGGCGGCCCGACCACGGTCACGGTCGAGCTCGACGGGTGCTGACGGGTCGCCGACGAGCTGCTGACGAGCATGGATGACAGATGACAGAGGAGAGGGACCGGATGCGCATCGTCGTCGCCGAGGACACCGCGATCCTGCGGGTGGGCCTGGTGCAGCTGCTGGAGGACGAGGGCCACGAGGTGGTCGCCGCCGTGCCCGACGCGTCCGGGCTCCTCGCGGCCGCTGCCGAGCACGCGCCCGACGCCGTCATCAGCGACGTCCGGATGCCGCCCACCCACACCGACGAGGGCCTGCGCGCCGCGATCGAGCTGCGGCGGCAGCGTCCTGGCCTGCCGGTGCTGATCTTCTCCCAGTACGTGGAGACGCAGTACGCCGCGCGGCTGCTGGCCAGTGGCTCGGCGGGCGTCGGCTATCTGCTGAAGGAGCGGGTGCTGGACACCGCCGACTTCGTCGACGCGTTGGAGCGCGTCGCCACGGGCGGCACCGCACTGGACCCGGAGGTGGTCACCCAGCTGGTCGGCGCCAGCCCGGCCCGGGGTTCGCTGGACCGGCTCAGCCCGCGCGAGCAGGAGGTGCTGGGGCTGATGGCCGAGGGACGCTCCAACGCGGCGATCGCCGCGCAGCTGGTGGTGACCGAGCGCGCGGTGGAGAAGCACGTCGCCAACATCTTCCTCAAGCTGGACCTGCCGGTGTCGGGGGCGGACCACCGGCGGGTGCTGGCCGTACTGCGCTATTTGGGGGCGTGAGTGCGAGGCTGCGGGGCGCGCAAGCGCAGCTCGCGTCGGGATCACTCGTTCGGGCGACAGTAGCGCGCCGGAGCGCCGGGGACATGTGAGCGTTGCCCAAGACGTGCCCGAACCAACGGAGGCCTCACTGTGTCGCTGCAAACCGCTCGCGTCCGTACGTCCCTCGTCGCCCTGACCACGGCAGGCGCGCTGCTGGTGCTGCCCGCCTGCTCGTCCGGCAGCAAGTCGGCCAGTGGCAGCATCAACGCCGGTCAGGTCGCCGCGACCGCCTCGCCGACCAGCAGCGCGGACCGGGTCAAGCTGGCCAAGACCAAGTTCGTGCTGAACGCCTCGCTGGCGGCGGGTGCGGCCTACCAGTGGCTCTACAAGCCCTTCAAGGCGGGCACGTTCAAGAAGGGCGCCAAGGGCCGGACCCTCGCCCTGGTCAAGGGCGCGCTGGCCGGTGGTTTCACGTACAACCGGCTGAAGGCCGCGCTCAACGACGCCAAGGGCGACCCGACGCTCTCCAAGGCGACGGACGCGCTCTCGGGCGCGGTGGACAGCCTGAAGAACCTGCCGCAGAAGATCAAGGGCGGCAACGCCACCGACGCCGACTTCAACCAGGTCAACAACGTGGTCGACAGCGTGAAGAAGACCGGCGCGGCCAACGGTCTGAACGTGACCAACCAGGTCCCGGCCGCGAGCCAGCTGACCCAGATGGTCAACAGCTGAGCCGTCCGGCCCCGCAGTCCGGCCCCGCAGTCCGGCCCTGCAGTCCGGCCCCGCAGTCGGGGTGCTCGTGCCCAACTCCAGGTGCCCGTGCGCGTGATGGGAACGGTGGGTGAGACCCATCTCTCGTCCCGGACGGGCACCGTTGGCACATGTCGGGTGCCGCGCAGCCGTATCCTGCTCTGTACGTGCCCCGGTGATCCCGGGCGCGGGCGCGAAAGGGGCTCGAGTGGATTCGGCGGGCAGGATCGGCGCCTTCTGGCGCAGGTGGGTCCGTCCGGGCGGTCGCCCGGCCGAGGCGGATGCCGCTGCGGAACGCGCCAGACGGCTGTGCGCGTTGCTCGACGCCGCACGGGCCGGTTTCCCGGTCGCCCCGGCCGCGCACGCGGTCGACTTCCGATGTTCCTGTGAGCGGGTCGGCTGTCCGGCTCCGGCCCAGCACCCGCTCTCCTTCGCCTGGAAGACCCAGGCCACCACCGACCCGGACCAGATCGCCCACTGGCTCAGCCGGGACCCCGACGCCAACGCGATCACCCCGACCGGCCGGGTCCACGATGTCCTGGACGTCCCCGCCGAGGCCGGCCGCCTCGCCCTCGACCGGCTCGCCGAGGCCGGTGTCGCCGCCGGACCGGTCGCCTCGGTCGGCCAGGACCGCTGGCTCTTCTTCACCACGACCCGTTCCCCGCTGGACGAGGACGAGTGGTGGACCTCCGAGCTCGACACCCTCCCCGAGGACGACCAGATCGACCACCCCGGACTGCGCTGGCACACCCGCGGCAGCTACGTGCTGCTGCCGCCGTCCCGCCTGGTCGACGGCACCGAGGCCGGGTGGATCCGCGGCCCCGAGGAGCCGCTGCCGGACCCGGTCCGCCTGCTCGACGTGCTCACCGACGCCTGCGCCGCGGTTGGCGCCCCGGCGCTCGGCGAGCAGTGGATGATCCGCTGAGCCCCGTCCGCCCAGCCGTTACGGCAGCGTCAGGATCTCCGAGCCGGTCTCGGTGACGACCAGCGTGTGCTCGAACTGGGCGGTGCGCTTGCGGTCCTTGGTGACCACGGTCCAGCCGTCGTCCCAGACGTCGTGGCGGTGGTCGCCCAGCGTCAGCATCGGCTCGATGGTGAACGTCATGCCCGGACGCATCACCGTGGTCGCGTAGGGGCTGTCGTAGTGCGGGATGATCAGCCCGGAGTGGAACGACGTGTTGATGCCGTGCCCGGTGAAGTCCCGGACCACGCCGTAGCCGAAGCGCTTGGCGTAGGACTCGATCACCCGGCCGATCACGTTGACCTGCCGTCCCGGCTTGACCGCGGCGATGCCGCGCCGCGTTGCCTCGCGGGTCCGTTCGACCAGTAGCTTGGACTCCTCGTCCACGTCGCCGACCAGGAAGGTGGCGTTGAGGTCGCCGTGGACGCCGTGGATGAACGCGGTCACGTCCAGGTTGACGATGTCGCCGTCCTGCAGCACGGTCGAGTCCGGGATGCCGTGGCAGATCACCTCGTTGACGGAGGTGCAGATCGACTTGGGGAAGCCCCGGTAGCCGAGGTCGGACGGGTAGGCGCCGTGGTCGCACATGTACGCGTGCGCGATCCGGTCCAGCTCGTCCGTGGTCACGCCCGGTGCGATCACGGCGGCTGCGGCGTCCATCGCCCGGGCGGCGATGCGCGAGGCGATCCGCATCTTCTCGACGGTCTCGGCGGTCTGCACCTCGGGACCGGTGTAGGGCGTGGGTGCCTTCTTGCCGACGTACTCGGGCCGCGGGATGTGGGCCGGGACGGTACGGGTGGGCGAAAGCGTTCCGGGGACGAGAGGCGCCATGGTGGTCATCCTAGTCAGGCGGGAAGCATCACCCTGGACGACAGCGACAGCGATACAGCACGAGCAGCAGGAGGACGCGATGGCGAAGCAGCCGACCGGCAAACCCGGCGAGTGGTTCTGGTGTCTCAAGCACGCCGCGGTCGAGGAGGGCCCGGAGTGCCCGGCGCGCAACCGGCTCGGCCCCTACCCGACGGCGGAGGCCGCCTCGCACGCGCTGGAGCGCGCTGCCGAGCGCAACGAGGAGTGGGACAACGACCCGCGCTGGAAGTAGCCCGCGCGAGCAGTGATCCGCCCGAGACGGGACGTATACGCCCCTTCCCGGGCGAATCCCTGATGCCCCCCTGACGGGGGTGGCGCAGCTGTGGCAGGGTGTCCCCACAACAGGGGCGAGCCGGGGGAACGTACGTGGCACAGCGCAGTCAGCAGCGGCGGAAGGGCGCGCGCCTGGGTGCGGTGTTGACGGCGGCGGTGGCGCTCGCCCTTGCCGCGCTCTCGCTCAACGCCGCGCAAGGCGCCTCGTCCTACGGCATGGGCCCGGTCAAGTCCGACTGGCCGCTGGCGATCCTGGCCGTGGTGGTGCTCGCCTTCGTGCTGGTGGGACGGTTCCGCGCCTGGCAGGACCGGGCGACGGAGGCCGGGCCGGTCCGCGACAGAATCGATTCCCTGGTCGTGCCCGGGGTGGTGCTGGCCGCCGTGGTGACCACTGTCGGGCTCACGCTGCTCGGCACGCACACCCCGGGGGCCGACGAGTTCCCGGATCAGCCCGGTGTGATGCCCAGCCTCACCCCGCACCCCGGGCCGTCGCAGGCACAGGAGCCGGTGACCCAGCCGGGCCGGTCGGGCGGGGGAGCGCACCTGCCGTTCTCGCTCTCCACCCTGCTGCTCGTGGTGCTGGCCCTGGCCGGGATCGCGCTGGTGGTGGCGCTCGCCGTGATGCTGAGCCGGTGGGTCTCCGTCGGCTCCCGCACCGGGCAGGCGCTGGGCGCCGAGCCGGTCGTGGGGGAGCCCGAGGAGGCGCTGGCCGAGGCGGTGACGGCCGGTCAGCAGGCCCTCGCCGGATCGGATGCGCGCGCCGCGATCATCGCCTGCTACGCCGCCATGGAGGACTCGCTGGCCGAGGGCGGCCTCGGCCGCCGTACCGCCGACACCCCGGCCGAGCTGCTCGAACGGGTGGTGCTCTCCGGCGCGGTCGACGAGGCGTCGGTGCGGACGCTCACCGACCTGTTCCGCGAGGCCCGGTACTCCACCCACCCCATGGCCGAGCACCAGCGCGACCAGGCCGGCGCCGCGCTGGACGCCATCGCCGCCGAGCTGGCCCGGGCCGCCGCCGAGGGCGGGATCCGCGTGCCCGAGGAGGCCGAGCTCTGATGGCCGATCACCTGCCCGCCCGGGCAACCTCCGCTCCGGACGCGGACACGCACGCACAGACGCAGGCACACACGCAGGCACCTGCAGACGGGGACACGGACGGGGACTGGGGCCGGGACGCGTCCGCGCGCTCACGTCTGCTCGGCGCGGACGGGGTGCCGCTGCTGATCCTGCTGGGCTTCGGGGCCGTCTGCGTCGCCGCGCTCGGGCTGGTCGGCGGGGTCGCCGGCGCGTCGGTGGGCGGCGCGGTGCTGGTCGGCGCCCTGTTCTGGGGGACGCGCTGGGCGCTCGGCGCCTCCGGCATGGACAGCGGCTACCGCCGTCGTACCCGGCTGGCCGTCGGTCGCGAACCCACTCTGCGCTACTGGGGCCTGGCGCTCTCCGATGCGGCCAACACCCCCGAGGGCTACGGCCTGCACCTCTACCCGCTGCTGCTGCGCCTCTACGAGGTGCGGCTCGCCGAGCAGCACGGCATCTCACTGCGGGCGCAGCCGGAGCGCGCCGCCGCCGTGATCGGCCGCGAGCTGTGGCCGTGGCTCGACCCGCGCCTGCCCCGTACGCCCAGGGCGCTGCGCGTCGCCCGCGCCGCCGGGACGCAGGACCTGCCGATCTCCCGGCCGGTGCCACAGGCGGTGCTCGAAGCGCTGGTGGCCCGCCTGGAATCCCTCTGAACGACGCTTACCTGATCCGCCGAAGATCCGAACCGCCGAAGACCTGATCCGCCGAAGAGGAGCACCGTGAGCGGCCCCGAGACCGACCAGCTGACCCCCAGGCAGGCGGGCGTCCGCGCCCACGCCGTCCTCGACGAGATCGAGCGCGCAGTCGTCGGCAAGCGCGCCGCGCTGGAGCTGGTGATGCTCGGCGTGCTGGCGGGCGGCCACGTGCTGATCGAGGACCTGCCGGGCCTCGGCAAGACGCTGCTGGCGCGCTCCTTCGCGACCGTGCTCGGCCTGGACTTCCGCCGTATCCAGTTCACCCCCGACCTGCTGCCGTCCGACGTGACCGGCGCGCCCTTCTACGACCAGCGCAGCGGTGAGATGGTCTTCCGCCCCGGCCCGGTCTTCACCCACCTGCTGCTGGCCGACGAGATCAACCGCACGCCGCCGAAGACCCAGGCCGCGCTGCTGGAGGCGATGGCCGAGGGTCAGGTCTCGGTCGACGGCACCACCCGTCGGCTGCCGGAGCCGTTCGTGGTCATCGCCACCGACAACCCGATCGAGTACGAGGGCACCTACACGCTGCCCGAGGCCCAGCTCGACCGGTTCCTGCTGCGGGCGCGGATGGGCTACCTGCCGGTGGCCGACGAGGCGGCCATGCTCCGCCGCCGCCTCGACCGCAGCACCCCCGAGGCGGTGCTGACGCCGCTCGGCACCCCGGCCGAACTGGTCGCCATGCGCGACGCGTTGGAGCGGGTCGAGGTCGATGCGGACCTGGTCGACTACGTGGTCGCGCTGATCGACGCGACCCGCAACAACCCGCAGATCCAGGTCGGCGCCTCCCCGCGTGGCGGGCTGGCGCTGGTCCAACTGGCCCGCGCCCGCGCGGTGATGGCCGGACGCGACTACGTCGTCCCGGAGGACGTCAAGGCCGTCGCCATTCCCGGGCTGGCCCACCGGGTCACCCTCAAGCCGGAGTTGTGGGTGCGCCGGATCACCGCCGACGACGTCGTCGCCGGGGTCGTGCAGCGCGTCCCCACCCCGCGGACGACTCCGCGGACGCCCGCGCAGGCGGCTTCCGGCGGCCCGGTCGCGGGCAAGCCGGCCGCCGGTGGGTCGGCCGCCGGTGAGTCGACCGCGGGTGGGACGACCGCTCTGCCGGCCGACGCGCCGGTCCGGGCATGATCCACCCGGTCGCCCGGGCCCTGGACGGCCAGCCGCAGGGCGTCGGGCACGAGGAGACCCCGGCGCGGACCGAGGAGGGCGTCCGGCCGGGCGAACGCGCGCTCCGGCTCGGGTCGGTGGCGGTCGCGGCGGTCGTGGCGGCGCTGCTGACCGGCCAGCCGTGGCTGCTGGCCCTGGCGGCGGCCCCGCTCTGCCTGCTGCTCTTCGCCGCGCTCGCCCCGCACCGGATCACCTCCCGGCCCACGCTGGCGGGCGATGGGGTGCGTCGCTCCAGCGACCGGGTCTTCGAGGGCGAGCCGATCACGGCGCGTTTCACCGTCGCCTTCGCCGGGTCCGCCGACTGGATCGACCCGGGCCTGGTCCCCGGCGCGGGCACGGAGCTGGTCTCCGTCGAGACCGACGGCGCTGAGCTGATCCTGGGTTTCCTCGCGCGCCGCTGGGGACGCTGGTCGCTGGGCACCGTCGACGTCGACCTCTACGACCTGGGCGGGCTGCGCCGCCGGACGGTCCGGGTCGAGCTGGGCCAGGTCGAGATCTTCCCGGTCCCGTCGGAGGGCGGTCTGACGCCCGTTCCGGTGCGGCTGCCGGGCAACCTGGGCGAGCACACCTCGCGACAGCTGGGCGAGGGCGTCGAGATCGTCGGCGTCCGGCCCTTCGTCTGGGGCGAGCGGCAGCGCCGGATCAACTGGTCCGCCACCACCCGCCGCGGCGCGATCCAGCTGCAGGAGTTCGCCTCCGAGCGGGCCGCCGACGTGGTCGTGCTGCTGGACGCCTTCGCGGACATGCGCGACCCGTCCACCGGCGTCTCCAGCCTGGACGAGTCGCTGCGCGTGGCCGCCGGGATCGTCCGCGCGTATCTGCGCAGCCACGACCGGGTCGGCGTGGTCTCCGTCGGCGGGCGGCTGCACTGGCTCCAACCGGGCCAGGGCGACCAGTACTTCTACCGCCTGGTGCAGACCGTGCTGGACGTCCGCCGCGACCTCGCCTACGACACGCCGGACCTGAACCGGCTGCCCCCGCCCGCGCTGCCGCACGGCGCACTGGTCCACGCGGTGACGCCGCTGGCGGACAACCGGATGATGGGTGTCCTCGGCGGACTGGCCGAGCGCGGCAACCCGGTGGTCGTGGTGGAGATCCCGATCGGCGACCCGAGGGTCGACGCCAGCAACGTCCTCGACCAACTGGCGCGGCGACTGTGGCGGTTGGACCGGCAGGCGCTGCGGTTCAGCCTGACCGAGAAGGGCATCCCGGTCACGCCCTGGGAGGGCGGCACCCTCGACCTGAGCTTCGCGCCGCTCATGCGCACCCGTATCCAGGGGAGGCTGCGATGACCGTTTTCCACCGCGCGGGGGCTGACGTAACGTCACATACCCACGGCGGACGGACCGGTGCCGTGGAGCTGTGGGCGGCCCGCGCGCTCGGTGTGGCGCTGGCGTGCGCGGCGAGCGACCCGGTGTCGCTGGTCCGGTCCGGCCTGCCGAGCAGCGGCGGTTCCTTCGGTGACCTCGCGGGCCGCACCGTCGCGCTGGCGGTGCTGGTGCTGCTGGGCTGGTTCGGCGCGCCACCGGTGGTGGCCCGTCCGGTCAGCGGCGATGCGCGCTGGCACGCCCTACTGGCGCGGCACCGCAACACGGCGGTCGCGGTCGGCTTCGTGCTGGTGGCGGCGATCGGCTCGCCGCCGGTCTGGCTGATGGCCTGCGACGCCGGGCTGCTGCTGGCCTACCTGGTCTTCGTGGACGCCGTCGCGGGCGGCCCGCCGGGCGCGGCGCAGCTGCGCGACGGGTCGCTGCTGTGCTGCGCGGTCGCGGCCCAGGCGCTGGTCCTGGCCGGGGCGACCGTCTCGGTCGCGGCGACCGGTGCGTGGGCGCGGGTGGTCGCCGCGCTGCTGGTGCTGCTGGTCGGCGCGGCGACGGGCCTGGCCCTGCTCCGCGGGCGAGGCGGGCGAGGCGGGGCCCCCGGGGACGCCGGCTGACATTCAGCTGACGTCAGCTGAAGACCGTCCGGTCCCGGTGCAGCTCCATCCGCTTCGGGACGCCGGACGGCCAGGGGCGGGCGTCCGCGCCGTGGTAGCGGGGGCAGCCCAGGGACCAGACCAGGTTGCCGCTCAACATCAGCTCCCAGGCCGTGAGGTACGCGTCCAGCTCGGGCGTCCCGAGCTCGCGCAGCGCACGGGCGGAGGACAGGAAGTCCGCCTCGGCCCGCGCGATCCGGATGCACACCGCGTCCACGGCCTGCTGCAGCGGCAGGCCCTCCTGCTCGCACAGGACCGTGACGGCGTTCATGGGCTCGCCGCCGAAGAACTCCTTGCGGAACGAGAGCAGGTCGTTGACCAGGATGGTGTGCCGGAAACAGGCGTTGTGGAACTCCTCCCACGTCGGAAGGCCTCCTGCCGGACCGGCGTCCGCTACCTCACGAGCTACTTGACGGACCGTCAGATCGAGATCCAGTCCGAGCCCGTGCTCGATGGCCACGCCGACCAGGTCGATCGCCGAGTCCGCGCGGCGGGCCGCCAGATAGGCGTCGTAGCCGTCGATCCGGGTCGCCGTCCCGGACTTGCCGGCGCCCGCCGCGATCACCTCGGAGAAGCCGCTGACGAACCGCGCCCAGATCCGCGGGGCCACGCCCTGCCGCGCCCGGGTCAGCGTCCGGGCGAGCAGCAGCAGCGGAGCGGAGGAGGTGCTGGGCGCGGCGTCACGCAGTACGGCCAGGTAGTCGTCCGCGCGGGCCCGTTCGACCGCCTCGTCGTCGGCCACGTCGTCCAGCAGGAAGAGCGCGGAGGCGGCCACGCAGATGCCCACCAGCCGCTCGGGGTCCGCGTCCGGCAGTACCCGGCACATCAGGCTGACGCCCTCGCACGGCCCGAACAGCCGCTCGCTGCCCGGCAGCTGGAGCCCCGCCAGGGCCTGCCGGAACCACGCGTCGTGCTCGCGCCGGACCGCGTCGGCCTGCGGGTGCACCCGGGAGGCGAGCAACTGCCCGTGCGGGAGCAGGAGGTCGAGCACGGGAGGCGTCACCGCCGTGACCGTCGGTGCCGTGGCTGAGCTCATGCGTTTCTCCTCGCGGGCGCGGCTGCGTCGTCCCGGGCCCAACGACGCGAACCCGGCTCCGGCACGGCGGTTGCGCTGCGCGAGTGGTCGCAGAGTCGTCGGAGGGGCTTGCGGCGGGGCTACCAGCCCAGTGGCGGGGGCGGTGCGGTCAGGCGGTCCACGAGCTGCGAGAGCCGGTCCCTGACGCCGCGTCGGCGCGGGCGGCAGACCGGCTCTCCGGCGGCGGCGCTGACCAGGTGCTGGACCAGCTCGAACGAGGGTGTGGCGGGATCCCGGCGGACCGTCAGCGCCTCGTGGGCCAGGCCGCGCAGCTCCACGTCGTCGGCCTCCAGCGCCAGCACCGTCGCGCCGATCCGGCGGGCGTCGTGGACGCGTTCCAGCAGGCCCTCGTCGGTCGCGTCCGGAGCGACGACGAAGACCGTCTCACCGCGGCGGGCCTGCTCCAGCCGGGCCAGCGGCACGGAGAGGTGCGGCGGGGCGCCCGGCGGGACGCGGTGCCGCACCAGCGTCGGTGCGAGGCCCGGCAGGTCGGCGTAGGCGGCCTCGTCGGTGAGGTGGGCGGCCAGGTGCCACGGCTCCTCCTGCTCGGTGCCCACCAGCAGCAGCCCGCCCGGTGTCGCCGCCTCGCGCAGTGCGCCGCCGAACCCGCAGGCCCGCTCCGGCCAGGCGGTGTCCGCGAGCAGTTCGCGCAGCATTGTGACCCTCACCGCATCCATGGCAGCCATGCTCCCGCACCGCGGCGGCGGAATGGGAGGATCTGGCCATGAGTACATCTGATGCTGCGTCCGGTGGCGCCGCTGCCGCCACCACCTCCACCGCGGCCCGGTCGCCGTTCGACCTGCCGGACGTCTCCGGCCTGGTCGTCGGCGTGCTGGGCGGGACCGGCCCGCAGGGGCGCGGGCTGGCGTACCGGCTGGCCAAGGCCGGTCAGCGGGTGCTGGTCGGTTCGCGCAGCGCGGAGCGCGCCGAGGCCGTCGCCGCCGACCTGGGCCACGGCGTCGAGGGCGCGGACAACGCCTCGGTCGCGGCCCGGTCGGACGTGGTGATCGTCGCGGTGCCGTGGGAGGGCCACGCCGAGCTGCTGGCGTCGCTGCGTGCGGAGCTGGCGGGCAAGATCGTCGTCGACTGCGTCAACCCGCTGGGCTTCGACAAGCAGGGCGCCTACGCGCTCAAGCCGGAGGAGGGCAGCGCGGCACAGCAGGCCGCGGCGCTGCTGCCGGAGTCGCGGGTGACGGCGGCCTTCCACCACCTGTCGGCGGTGCTGCTGGAGGACCGCGAGGTCGAGGAGATCGACATCGACGTGCTGGTGCTGGGCGAGGAGCGGGCCGCCACGGACGTGGTGCAGGCGCTGGCCGACCGGATCCCCGGCATGCGCGGTGTCTTCGCGGGCCGACTGCGCAACGCCCACCAGGTCGAGTCGCTGGTGGCCAACCTGATCTCGGTCAACCGCCGGTACAAGGCGCACGCGGGCCTGCGGATCACCGACGTGTGACGCGGGCGTGTGAGCCTGCTGTGCACCCCGGCAACGGGGGAACGGTCCGGACGGGGGAGAATGGTCCTCGTCCGGGCTCGCTCGTGCCCTTCCGTTCGTACCGCTGGAGTTCCCCCGATGCCCCGCTTCGCGCTCTTCGCCTTCGTTCTCGCCGTGCTGGCCCTGGCTGCCGCGGTGGTGTCGGTGCTGGCGCAGTTCTGGCTCGGGCTGGCTTTCGTGCTGCTGGCCGGTGTCGCCAGCAACGTCGGCTGGGTGCAGTGGAAGCGTGCCCGGGCCTGAGCCTCGGCTCAGCTGCCGCCGAAGATCCCGCCGAGGTTCAGGCTGAAGAAGTGGAAGAGGACGTTGCCGAGCTGGGCGAAGTCCCCGGTGTTGCCGAACCAGCCGAGGATCTTGTAGATCACGTCGTTGAAGAACCAACTGCCGACCCGCTGGTTCCACAGCAGCAGGAAGACGATCATCATGCCGTAGGGCGCGATGAACGACAGTGAGCGGCGGGTCTCGTAGGAGAGCCAGGGCTCGATGATCCCGTAGCCGTCCAGGCCGGGGACCGGCAGCAGGTTGATGATCGCCGCCATCAGCTGCAGCAGCGCCAGGTAGCCCAGCGCCGCGAAGAAGTTGACGTGCCCGGTGGTCACCGGCACCGCGCCCACGATCAGCAGCAGGACCAGGGCGAACACCACGTTGGTCAGCGGGCCCGCCGCCGAGATCAGGCTGTTCTTCACCTTGCTGCGGATCTTGCTGCGGTCGATGAAGACCGCGCCGCCCGGAAGCGCGATGCCGCCCAGGATGATGAAGATCAGCGGCATCACGAAGCTGTAGACGGGATGCGTGTACTTGAGCGGGTTCAGCGTCAGGTAGCCCTTGGCTCCGACGCTGATGTCACCGCCGTGCAGCGCGGTGCGCGCGTGCCCGTACTCGTGCAGGCAGAGCGAGATGAGCCAGCCCGCGCAGACGAAGAGGAAGACCCCGACGCGGGGGTTGCCCCAGTCCGTCCAGAGGGCCCCGCCGGAGGCGGCGAAGACTGCGAGCAGCACCCAGAAGACGACGCTGATCCGGCGTTCCGAGTGCTGGTGACTGGCGAACGAGCTCATGGGGTGACAGGGCTCCGGTCGGACGGCATCCCGGGAACGTCTCCCGGAACGGCATGGAGTGCCGATGATGCCGGGTCGGCGACGGTAACGCCAGGCCCGGCGCGTGGCGGCGTGCGTGCCCACCGCGCGGCGCGCCGGGTCCGGCCGGAGTGCCGTACCAGTGGAACGTGCTCAGTGGAAGCTGTGCTCCTCGGCCGGGAAGGTCCCGCCGCGCACCTCGTCCACGTACTCGCGTGCGGCCCGGCCCAGCTCCGCGCGCAGGTTGGCGTACTGCTTGACGAAGCGCGGCACGTGGCCGTCGGTCATGCCGGCCATGTCCGTCCAGACCAGCACCTGCGCGTCGCAGCCGACGCCCGCGCCGATGCCGACGGTCGGGATGTGCAGCTCCTTGGTGACCTGCGCGGCCAGCTCGGCCGGCACGGCCTCCAGCACGACCGAGAACGCCCCGGCCGCCTGCACCGTCTTGGCGTCGCGCAGCAGCTGGTGCGACGCCTCGTCGCCCCGGCCCTGGACGGGGTAGCCGCCGAGCGCGTGCACCGACTGCGGGGTCAGGCCCAGGTGCGCCATGACCGGGACGCCAGCCTGGACCAGCAGCTCGATGGCGGCCGCCGAGCGCTCGCCGCCCTCCAGCTTGACCGCGTGGACCCCGGCCTCCTTCATCAGCCGGACGGCGCTGCGCAGCGCCTGGGCCGGGGACTCCTGGTAGCTGCCGAACGGCAGGTCGGCGACGACCATGGCGCGCTTGGACCCACGGACGACCGCGGCGGAGAGGATCGCGATCTCGTCCATGGTGACCGGCACGGTGGTGTCGTAGCCGAGGTGGCAGTTGCCCATCGAGTCGCCGACGAGCAGGACCGGCACGCCGGACTCGTCGAAGACGCCGGCGGTCGGCGCGTCGTAGGCGGTGAGCATGGCCCAGCGCTCGCCCCGGGTCTTGGCGGCGGCCAGGTCCCGGACCGTCACCCGGCGGCCAGTGACCCCGCCGTAGAGGGAGGCTGTGCCGGAGGCTTTTTGGGCAGGCGGAAGCGAACCGTTCTGCATGGTCTGTCTCCTGTGTCGTGGTCTCGTGGCGCCGTGCGGCGTCCCCGGATCACGTCCATGCTGACACGTCGTGGCGAAGGACGGGAAGGGGAGAGACCGGCCAGTCGCGAGTCGTGTCGGTCACTGTGTCGGTCACTGTGCAGGCCGCTCCGTAGGGACGCCTCCTCAGGAAGCACTTACCTTGGCCACGGGAACCCGACTGCGGTTGTCGGCGTCTCCTCACCCATAGGCTGAACGGCAGCAAACAGGCCAAAAGGCCCAGAGGGTGAGGAACAACGCATGGCTTTCGTCGGCAGGGACCTCCACTGGCGCGGACGGGACGGCAAGGGCCGTTCGACCTGGCGCCGGGGCTGGGTCGCTGCCGGGCTGGCCCTGCTGGTCGGCTCTGTGCTGGCCTTCCATCGGCAGATCCCGGACCAGCTCGGCAACTTCGGCAGCCTGACCGAGACCTTCCTGCCGTGGGTCGGGCTGGCCGTCCCGGTACTGCTGGTGGTCGCGCTGCTGCGCCGCTCGGCGACCGCGCTGGCGGCGCTGCTCGCGCCCACGCTGGTCTGGCTGCTCCTCTTCGGCGGGCTGCTGACCGACAAGAGCGGCGGCTCGTACGACTTCACCGCCGTCCAGCACAACATCGACGCGTCCAACACCCAGGTGGTCAGCACCATGGACACGCTGATGCAGGCCAAGCCGGACGTGATCTCACTGGAGGAGATCACCTCCGCCCAACTCCCGACGATCGAGCGGACGCTGGGCGGCAGCTACCCGTACCACGCGGTCGAGGGCACCGTCGGGCTCTGGTCGAAGGACCCGCTGACGGACATCCAGCCCGTCGACATCAAGATCGGCTGGATCCGCGCCCTGCGGGCCACCGTCCAGACCCCGCAGGGTCCGCTCGCCGTCTACGTGGCCCACATGCCGTCGGTCCGGGTCAACTTCGACAACGGCTTCACCGCCAACCAGCGCGACCACAGCGCGGAGGCGCTGGGCGAGGCGCTGAGCGCGGAGCCGTTGAAGAAGGTGCTGCTGCTCGGCGACATGAACGGCACGATGAACGACCGCGCGCTGGCCCCGGTCACCATGCAGCTCCAGTCCGCGCAGGGGAGCGCGGGCGGGGGCTTCGGCTTCAGCTGGCCGTCCCAGTTCCCGATGGCCCGGATCGACCAGATCATGTCCCGGGGCATCACGCCCACCTCGGCCTGGGTCCTGCCCCGGACGGGCAGCGACCACCGGCCGATCGCCGCGCACTTCGAGCTGTAGGCCCGGAGGAGGCGGGGCCGCGCCCGACGGCGGGACGCCTCAGGCCGACGCGGCCTCCGGGAGCAGCGGGCGCAGCGCGCCGAGGGCCGCGCCAACGCAGATGTCGCGCATCTCGTCCCGGCTGCAGGTCTCGTCGGCGAGCCAGTCCACGACGAGCACCTGGACGAAGACCAGCCAGCTCTTCAGCACGCTCGACACCGCCGCGCGGGTGGTGTCGTCGGCCGGCGGCAGGACGCCGAGCAAGCGCGCGCGGAGGGCGTCCAGTTCACCGGTCATGATCGTCTGGATCACGGGGTCCCCCGCGAGGACCCGGTTCGCGGTCAGCACGGCGTTGCGGTTGGCGATGAAGTAGTCGAGGTGCACGTCCATGCCCTGAACGAGCTGCTGGCGCAGGGAGTCGGCCGGGTCGATGCGCGTCTCGACCAACAGCCGGTCGGCCGCCTCCTGGTAGACGGAGGCGAAGAGCGCGTGCTTGCTCGGGAAGTGACGGTAGAGCAGCGCCCGCGAGACCCCGGCCCGTTGGGCGACCTCGTCCATGAGCACCTCCTCGTAGGGGTGCTCCGCGAACATCCCGGCTCCGACGGAGAGGAGCTGGGCGCGACGGTCGGCCGGGCTGAGTCGCCGGCGGGGAGGTGGCACGTCACCAGATTACTTGACACGTGTCTACCAGGCGGGCCTACCCTGGGTTCCAGGGCTAGTAGACATATGTCAACTAAGGCTGGTGGTGCGTCATGGCCAGGACTCTCCGACTGCTCGTCCAGCTGATGGGCTGGGCGTGCGTGGCGATCGGGCTGTTCCACGTGGCCCTCGGCAACGCGGCGATCCCCGGCGCGGGCAACGCCGGGACGACCGTCGACAGCTGGGGACGCTTCATGGGCGCGAGCTTCTGCGGCTACGGCCTGGCCTGGCTCTGGGCCGCGCGGCAGCGGCCCGTCCCGGCCACCGCCGTGCGCTGGCTGGCGGGTGTCTTCCTGCTGGGGGGTCTCGGCCGGGTGCTCTCCCTCGCCCTGCACGGCTGGCCGCAGTGGTTCCAGATCGTGCTCTCGGTGATCGAGCTCGGCCTGCCGCCCGTCTACTTCTGGCTGGCGGACGCCGACGAGCGGGCGTCCGCAGGCGTGACTGCTGCCGCGTGACTGCCGCTGCCTGACTACCGCTCGCGCCACCGGTTGGTGATCGGCTGCCGACGGTCGCGGCCGAAGTTCTTGGACGAGATCTTCGTCCCCGGCGGGTACTGCCGCCGCTTGTACTCGGCCGTGTCCACCAGGTGGATCACCCGCTCGACCAGGGCCGGGTCGTACCCCCCGGCGACGATCTCGGCGCGGCCCCGGTCCTGTTCCACATAGGCCGTGAGGATCGCGTCCAGGACGTCGTACTCGGGCAGGGAGTCGGTGTCGACCTGGTCGGGCCGCAGTTCGGCGGAGGGCGGCTTGGTGATCGTGTTCTCCGGGATCGGCGGCGTCTCGCCGCGCTTGGCCGCGGCCTCGTTGCGCCAGCGGGCCAGTTGGAAGACCAGCGACTTGTAGACGTCCTTGATCGGTCCGAACGCGCCGACCGAGTCGCCGTAGAGGGTCGAGTAGCCGACCGCCAACTCGCTCTTGTTGCCCGGGGCGAGGACGATGTGGCCCTCCTGGTTGGAGATCGCCATCAGCAGCGTGCCGCGCAGCCGCGACTGCAGGTTCTCCTCCGCCAGACCGCTGAGGCCGAGCGCGGACATGTAGGCGTCGAACATCGGCGCGATCGGGACCGTCCGGAACCGCAGCCCGGTGTTCTCCGCCAACTGGGCCGCGTCGTCCTGTGAGTGCTGCGAGGAGTACGCGCTCGGCATGGAGACGCCCTGGACGTGCTCCGCCCCCACCGCGTCCACCGCGAGCGCCGCGACCAGCGCCGAGTCGATGCCGCCGGAGAGGCCGATCAGCACCGACGTGAAGCCGTTCTTCTCCACGTAGGCCCGCAGCCCGCAGACCAGCGCGGCGTAGATCTCCTCCAGCTCGTCCATCTCGGGCGCCCGGCCCGGCGCGACGGGTTCGTCCGGTGCGGGGAGCGGCTCCTCGGAGAGGACCGTGCGGCGGATCTCCAGGCCGTCGGCGACGATCCGGGTGGTGTCGTCGAGCGGCGCCGTCGCCTCCGGCAGGTCGAGGTCGAGCAGCAGGCAGCCGGACTCGAACTGCGGCGCGCGGGCCAGCACGGTGCCGTCCGCGGCGACGACCACGGACTGGCCGTCGAAGACCAACTCGTCCTGGCCGCCCACCAGGTTGACGTAGGCGAGGGTGCAGTCGGCCTCCGCCGCCCGCCTGCGGACCAGCTCCAGCCGCTCGGCCCCGCGGCGCGCCTGGTAGGGGGAGGCGTTGACCACCAGCAGCAGTCCCGCGTCGGCCTGGCGTGCGGCCTGGACCCGGCCGCCGTCCTGCCAGATGTCCTCGCAGACGGCGAGCGCGACGTCGATCCCGTGCAGCCGGACCACCGGCAGCGTGTCGCCGGGGACGAAGTAGCGGAACTCGTCGAACACGCCATAGTTGGGGAGGTGGTGCTTGGCCAGCCTGGTGACCACCTCACCCTTGTGGAGCAGCGCGGCGCAGTTCTGCGGCGAGCCGGCGGGCAGACCCAACGTCCTTTCGGGTCCCGGCCCCGGGGTGTCGGTCAGCGATTTGCCCAGGTAGCCGACCACGACCGGGGTCTCGCCCAGCCCCTCCGCCTGCAGCCGGGCCGCCAGCGCGACCAGCGTCGCGCGCGAGGCCTCGATGAAGGACGGGCGCAGCGCCAGGTCCTCGATCGGGTAGCCGGTGAGGGTCAGCTCGGGGAAGGCCACCAGGTGGGCGCCCTGCTCGGCGGCGTGCCTGGTCCAGCGGACGATCAGCTCGGCGTTGCCGTCGAGGTCGCCGACGACGCTGTCGACCTGGTTCAGCGCGAGACGAAGGGAAGGCATGACTCCACAGTAATCGTCTGTCCGACGAGATGTCTGCCGGAATGCTCGGACAGGAGCGCGGGGAAGCTTCGTTCGTGCACTGGCGATCGCCGAAGGCCTGTGCCCGGCGGGAGTCGGCGGGGCTTCGCCATGTCCCGGATGTCCTTCGTTCGGATGCGTTTGACTGTCCGAATGATCAGGGCATGCCGGTATTACTACTGAGTTATAGCTGTATTGACGGTATGTTCGAATTAAGGGTACGTTCGTGCCGCCTGAAGATCGCCTGCGAAGTCGATCGCGGGGCGCGATGCCTGCAGAGGGGATGGACCACGTGGACCAGTCGGTGGACCAGTCGGCCGAACGTCAGGCCACCGCTCCCTGGGCGGTACGCCGACCGCCCCGCTCGGACGCGGAACTGAGGGAGCGTCCGGCCCGTGGCGTCGTGCCCGGGTGGGTCGCCCTGCTGCTGATTCCGGCCGCCGCACTCGCGGCGGCGCTGGTCCAGGCCCGGGCCGCCGGCCTGCCGGGCTGGGTGCCCGGTGCGCAGGCCCTCCATGGCAGCGGGCCGGCGCTGGCCTCGCGTACCGCCGTCGTACTGCAGGGGCTGTGCGCGCTGGTCTCCGTTGTCGGGTTCTTCGGGCTGATGGCCAATCCGGTGGGCACCGCCCGCGTGCTCAGCCGCTGGGGCGGCTACCGCGGCACGGTCCGCCGCTCCGGGCTGGTCTGGGTGAACCCGCTGCTCAAGCGGCGGCCGATCGACGTCCGGATCCGGCACTGGCGCAGCGAGGCGATCCAGGCCACCGACCGCGAGGGCTCGCCGATCACGGCCGAGCTGATGCTGGTCTGGCAGGTCAAGGACACCGCCCGCGCCCGCTTCGCCGTCGACGACCACGGCAGGCACCTGGCGGCCAGCGCCGAGGCGGTCTTCTGCCGGGTCGCCTCCACGCTCCCGTGCGACAGCTTCGTCACCCCGGGCCCCTCGCTGCGCGACGGCCAGTGGCTCGGCGGTGAACTGACCCGCCTGCTGGGCGCGGAGATGGCGCCCGTCGGCATCGCCGTCTACTCGGTCCAGGCCGTCGGCCTCGACTACCGCGCCGACTTCGCCGACGGCATGCGTCGTCGCCGCCTCGCCGAGCTGGACGCCGGCACCCGTGAGGTGATCGTCGGCGACGCGGTCGAGACAGCCGGGTTGACGCTGCGTCAGTTCGAGCGGGACCAGGGGATGGCCCTGGATGCGGAGTTTCGCACGCTGCTGACGCGGGACCTGGTGACCGCCTTCCTTGCGGTCCCGACCCCGCCGAGCCCGTCGAGCCCGCCGAGCCGGACCGCCGACGCGGACCGGACAGCAGCCGAGCCGCCAACCCCCGGTTCGGTGACAGCGATTCCACTGGAGGACATCGGCGGCGGCCTCCCCGCCCTGCGCCGACCGGACGTCCCGCTCTCCGTAACCGAACCGTCCGCCGCAGAACCTCAGTGACGCGGAGCTTCCGTGACGCAGACCTTCAGCGACGCAGACCTTCCGTGACGCCGTAAGCACCCCCGTCCCGAAGAGAACGGAGCCCGTCCGCCATGAGCACCGCATTCGCCGAGCTGGACACGACCGGCTGCACCTGTGTCCACTGCCGCACCCACGGCACCCCGGCATCCCCGACGCCCCCGGTCACACCGCACGTGCGTCCCCTGGCGCGGGCCGCTGCGACGACCGCGATGCTGGCGGTCGGCGGTGGCGTCGCGCTGATATCCGCCCCGGCCGCGCACGCGGACCCGGCCCCCGCGCATGCGGGTTGGGACGGCAGTCGCTACTGGTTCCGCGCGAACGGCGAATGGCGCTGGACCTCGCACTACGACATCTACCTGCGCCACAGCAGCGGCGGCGGGTCCGGCGGTGGTGCCGCCGCGACCAGCGGGGGCATACGCCAGGGCTGGGACGGGCACCGCTACTGGTTCCGCAAGAACGGCGAGTGGCGCTGGACGACGCACTACGACATCTACCTCGCCCACGTCGGCAGCGCACACCCCTCCCCGAGCCCGAGCTCGAATCCGACTCCGTCCCCGAGCCCGACCCCCGAGCCGAATCCGGCCCCCGGCCCGAGCGCGGGCAGCCTCGAGGCGGCCATCAGGTACGCCGAGGCGCAGCTGGGCAAGCCCTACGTGTGGGGCGGCAACGGACCCTACGGCTTCGACTGCTCCGGTCTGGTCCAGCAGGCCTACCAGCGGGCCGGGGTCAGCCTGCCGCGGGTGGCCGCCGACCAGTACCGGGCGACCACCCCGATCACCGCGAGCCGGCTACGGCGCGGTGACCTGGTCTTCTGGTCCTCCAGCAGCCGCGCCTCCGGCATCCACCACGTCGCGATCTACCTCGGCGGCGGCCGGTACATCGAGGCGCCCCACCCCGGTGCCGACGTCCGGATCTCGGTCCTGTCGACCGGTTACTACCCGACCCAGTTCGGCCGCGTCTGCTGACGCGGCAGCGTAACGAGCGGGGTGACGGGCGGGGCGACATTCGGATCGTCCCACCAGCCTCATAATCTGCAATGATGCGCACAGTGGACGACGCGCCCGACGGCGCTTCCGCGTTAACGCATCCGTAAAGCGCAGAGGTGAGACTGTAGTCATGGGCAAGCAGCAGGAGTTCGTGCTCCGCACTCTCGAAGAGCGTGACATCCGGTTCGTCCGGCTCTGGTTCACCGACGTCCTCGGCTTCCTCAAGTCCGTCGCGGTCGCTCCGGCCGAGCTGGACCAGGCCTTCGAGGAGGGCATCGGGTTCGACGGGTCCGCGATCGAGGGCTTCGCCCGGGTGTACGAGTCGGACATGTTGGCCAAGCCGGACCCGGCGACCTTCCAGATACTGCCGTGGCGCTCGGAGGCGCCGGGGACGGCCCGCATGTTCTGCGACATCCTGATGCCGGACGGCTCGCCGTCCTTCGCGGACCCGCGCTTCGTCCTCAAGCGGACCCTGGAGAAGGCGTCCAACCTGGGCTTCACCTTCTACACCCACCCCGAGATCGAGTTCTTCCTGCTGAACGACCTCCCCGCGGACGGCACCCCGCCGACCCCGGCGGACCACTCGGGCTACTTCGACCACACCCCGCGCGGCGTCGGCCACGACTTCCGCCGACAGGCCATCACCATGCTGGAGTCGATGGGCATCTCGGTGGAGTTCAGCCACCACGAGGGCGCCCCGGGCCAGCAGGAGATCGACCTCCGCTACGCGGACGCACTCTCCACGGCCGACAACATCATGACGTTCCGTCTGGTCATGAAGGAGGTCGCGCTGGAGCAGGGTGTCCACGCCACCTTCATGCCGAAGCCGTTCTCCAACTTCCCGGGGTCCGGCATGCACACCCACCTCTCCCTCTTCGAGGGCGACCGCAACGCCTTCCACGAGGCGGGCGCGGAGTACCAGCTCTCCAAGGTCGGCCGCTCCTTCATCGCCGGTCTGCTCCGCCACGCGGCGGAGACCTCGGCGATCACCAACCAGTGGGTCAACTCCTACAAGCGCATCTGGGGCGGCTCGCAGCGCGCCGCGGGCGCGGGCGGCGAGGCGCCGTCCTACATCTGCTGGGGCCACAACAACCGCTCGGCCCTGGTCCGCGTCCCGATGTACAAGCCGGGCAAGCAGGGATCGACCCGCGTCGAGATCCGCTCCCTCGACACCGGCTGCAATCCGTACCTGGCCTACTCGGTGGTGCTGGCCGCCGGTCTCAAGGGCATCGCCGAGGGCTACGAGCTCCCTCCGGGGGCGGACGACGACGTCTGGGCGCTCAGCAACCTCGAACGCCGCGCCATGGGCATCGAGCCCCTCCCGCAGAACCTGGGCGAGGCCATCGAACTCATGGAGCGCAGCGACCTGGTCCGCGAGACGCTCGGCGAGCACGTCTTCGACTTCTTCCTCCGCAACAAGCACGACGAGTGGGAGCAGTACCGCCAGGAGGTCACCCCCTTCGAGCTGAAGAAGAACCTCCCGGTGCTGTAACGGCTGCTTGTCGCAGGTCAGGGTCGCGTGCTTGGATGCCGCGGTGCAGAAGAACCCTGTCGACAGCCCGTTCGCCGCGGGAACCGTTGTCTCCGAGCTCCGTGTCGTCGGCGGCCACGACCTGGCCTCGTTCGGGGCGCGGCTCGGTGCCGCCGCCGTCGACATGGTCGTGATCGTGGTGCTGTACCTGGCGAGCCTGCGGCTGCCGGGCATGACCAACAGCGTCCTCGTGCTGCTCGTCCTCACCGGGATCCGGCTGCTCTACGGCGCGCTCCAGCTGCAGTTCGGGGGCGGCCGGACGCTCGGCATGCGGGCGTTCCGCATCCGGGTGGTGCCGATCGGAACCGAGCGCGCGGGCCGGCTGACGGCCGGTCAGGCGTGGCTGCGGACGGCGGTGTACGTCCTGCCCGCCGCGGTGCTGGGGGTCGGCGCGTACCTGAGCATGCTGGACTGCCTCTGGATGCTGTGGGACCGGCCGAACCAGCAGACCCTGCACGACAAGGCCGCCCGCACGGTCGTCGTCCGGGCCTAGGCCCTGTCTGACAATTCCCGTCGGGCCCGACCCGCCTGGCACGGCCTCCCCCGGCCTTCGGCTAGGGGGTGCCCCCATGCTGCGTTGTCGAATCGCCCAAGTACGGCCCAGTACGAGGGCGATCCTCCGCCTTGCAGCTGACCGCGCCAGCCGACCCGGGCTGATCCGACGGGAATTGTCAGACAGGGCCTAGCGCCTGCGCGGACGGTCGCTGTGTCGAGTGTTCGAACCCCGTAGGGTCGGGGAGGATCGACAGCGAGGTCCGCGAAGGCGGTCGGCCGGAGGCGAGAAGCGTGGAGCAGGTGCACGGCGGGGCGCGGCGGAGCAATCCACTGGGATGGCTGATCCGGCGCGGGTTCACCGACCCCGAGGCGGCGGCCCAGCGGCTCGCCGAGCCGACGCTGGCCGCGCACGCCTCGGACAGCGTGCTGCTGGACGCGCTCGCCGCCACCGCCGACCCGGACCAGGCGCTGCAGGGCTTCGCCGAGCTGGTCGAGGCCTGCCCGACCGACGCCGAGCGGCACGCCCTGCTCGACACCGTCACCACCGCCAAGCCGCTGCGCGACCGGCTCCTCGGCGTGCTCGGCGCCAGCGCCGCCCTCGGCGACCACCTGCGCCGGCACCCGCACGACTGGCACGAGCTGGTCACCTTCGAGCTGCACGACATCCACCCCGGGCCGGAGGAGTTCGTCCGCCGCCTCTACCGGCACATCTGGGAGGAGAACGCGGACACGCCCCGCGCGGACGCGCTGCGCTCCGGCTACCGCCGCCTGCTGCTCACCGTCGCCGCCCGGGACCTGACCGGCACCGCCGACCTGGGCCAGACCGCCACCGAGCTCGCCGACCTGGCCGGGGCGACCCTCCAGGCCGCTCTCGACATCGCCGCCGAGGAGGACCCGGCCGCCGCCCGGGCCTGCCGGCTGGCAGTGATCGCGATGGGCAAGTGCGGGGGACGCGAGCTCAACTACGTCTCCGACGTCGACGTGGTCTTCGTCGCCGAGCCGCGCGAGGAGCGTGACGAGCGCGAGGACGGGCCCGAAGGCCGGCCCGCGGGGGAGGCGGACCCGATCCAGGCGGCCACCCGGCTCGCCGCCCGGATGATGCAGCTCTGCTCCGACACGACCCGCGAGGGCACCATCTGGCAGGTCGACGCCAACCTGCGCCCCGAGGGCAAGAACGGCCCGCTCGTGCGGACCCTCGCGAGCCACCTCGCGTACTACCAGCGCTGGGCCAAGACGTGGGAGTTCCAGGCGCTGCTCAAGGCGCGCCCGGTCGCGGGCGACGCGGAGCTGGGCCGCGCCTATGTGGACGCGGTCATGCCGATGGTGTGGCAGGCGTCCGAGCGGGAGAACTTCGTCCAGGACGTGCAGCAGATGCGCCGTCGCGTCGTCGACGCGATCCCGGCCGCCGAGGTCGACCGCGAGCTGAAGCTCGGGCCCGGCGGACTGCGCGACGTCGAGTTCTCGGTGCAGCTGCTGCAGCTGGTGCACGGCCGGACGGACGAGTCGCTGCGCAGCGCCACCACGCTGACCGCGCTGGCCGACCTCTCCGTCGGCGGCTACGTCGGCCGGGCCGACGCCGCCGCGCTGGACAGTGCCTACCGCTTCCTGCGCACGCTGGAACACCGGATCCAGCTGTTCCAGCTGCGCCGTACCCACCTCGTCCCCACCGGGGAGCAGGAACTGCGGCGGCTGGGCCGCTCGCTGGGACTGCGCGCCGACCCGGTGGCCGCGCTGCTGACCGAGTGGAAGCGCCACAGCCGCGAGGTGCGCCGGCTGCACGAGAAGCTCTTCTACCGCCCGCTGCTGGACGCGGTGGCCGAGCTGGATCTGGAGGAGGCCGGACTGACCGGCCGTCTGGAGGGCGGCAACGCGCTCTCCGCCTCGGCGGCCCAGGCACGCCTCGCCGCCCTCGGCTACACCGCGCCCGCCGACGCCCTTCGTCACCTGCAGGCGCTCGCCACCGGAGTCAGCCGCCGCGCCGCGCTGCAACGGACCCTGCTGCCGGTGATGCTCGGCTGGTTCGCCGACTCCGCCGACCCGGACGCGGGGCTGCTCGGCTTCCGCAAGGTCTCCGACAGCCTCGGCTCGACGCCCTGGTACCTGCGGCTGCTGCGCGACGAGGGCGCGGCCGCGGAGAACCTGGCCCGGATCCTCTCCTCCGGCCGCCTGGCGCCGGACCTGTTGCTGCGCGCCCCCGAGGCAGTCGCCCTGCTCGGCGACAGTGACGGCCTGGACCCGCGCTCGCCGCAGGCGCTGGACCGGGAGGTGGCCTCCGCCGTCGGGCGCGCGGAGGGCGCGCCGGCGGCCGTCGCCGCGGCCCGGTCGGTGCGCCGCCGCGAGCTGTTCCGCACCGCGGCGGCCGACGTGCTGGGCCGTCTCGGGGACACGCCGGCCGACGCGGTCGAGGCCGCCGGGCTGGCGCTGACCGGCCTGAACCGGGCCACCCTCAGCGGCGCGCTGGCCGCCTGCGTCGCCGCGGCCGAGGCCGCCACCGGCGAACCGCTGCCGACCCGGCTGGCGGTCATCGCCATGGGCCGCTTCGGCGGCCACGAGCTCGGCTACGGCAGTGACGCCGACGTCATGTTCGTCCATGACCCCCTGCCGGGCGCGGACGAGACGGCGGCGAGCAACGCCGCCCGCCAGGTCTTCGAGGAGCTGCGCCGCCTGCTCCAGGTACCCTCGACCGAGCCGCCGCTGCTGATCGACGCCGACCTGCGCCCGGAGGGCCGCCAGGGCCCGCTGGTGCGGTCCATCGGCTCCTACGCCGCCTACTACCGCCGCTGGTCGCGCACCTGGGAGAGCCAGGCGCTGCTGCGGGCCAAGCCGGTCGCGGGCGACGTCGCGCTGGGGGCGGAGTTCACCGCGCTGATCGATCCGCTGCGCTACCCCGAGGCGGGGCTGGACGAGGCCGAGCTGCTGGAGATCCGCCGGATCAAGGCCCGCGTCGAGACCGAACGGCTGCCGCGCGGTGCGGACCCGACCACCCACACCAAGCTGGGCCGGGGCGGGCTGGCGGACGTGGAGTGGACGGTCCAGCTGCTCCAGCTGCAGCACGCCGCCGAGGTCCCCGGCCTGCGCACCACCCGGACCCTGCGCGCACTGGCCGCTGCCCTGGAGGCCGACTTGCTGGCCGCCGACGAGGCGGAGGCGCTCAGCGCCGCCTGGGTACAGGCCACCCGGGTGCGCAACGCGGTGATGCTGGTGCGCGGACGGCCGGGCGACAGCTTCCCGGCGGAGTCGCGCGAGCTGGCCGGCGTCGCGCGCTACCTCGGCTACGGCGAGGGCCACGCGGGCGAGATGGTCGACGACTACCGCCGCACGGCCCGGCTCGCCCGCGAGGTCATGGAGAACCGGGTCTACGGCGAGAAGGGCTGAGAAGACCTGAGAAGGGTCCTCAGCGGGACGCGCCGACCGGCTCCTTGACCGGTTCGGGCAGCGGCGTCGGCACCGGCGCGGCCTTCGGGAAGCTGTAGGGCCAGCGCCGGTAGACCAGCCGGGAGCTGGTCAGCCCGATGCCGGTGCAGACCGCGCCGGCGATCGCGTCCATGAAGAAGTGGTTGGCCGTCGCCACGATGACCACCAGCGTGGTGACCGGATAGATCACGCCGAGCACGCGGACCCAGCGGCGTTTCGCCAGGAACCAGATGGTGATGCCGCACCACAGCGACCAGCCGATGTGCATGGACGGCATGGCGGCGAACTGGTTCGACACGTGGGCCATGTCGCCGGAGGCCATGGAGCCCCAGGTGTGGTGCGTGGCGACGGTGTCGACGAAACCGCCGTGGGTCATCAGCCGGGGCGGCGCAAGGGGGAAGAAGTAGTACCCCACCAGAGCCATGCCCGTAGTCACGAAGAGTGATAGTCGGGCGGCGGCGTAGCGCCCGGAATGGGCGCGGAACAACCACACCAGAACCGCGATGGTGACGATGAAGTGCAGGGTCGCGTAGTCGTAGTCGAGCCCGGTGATCAACCAGCCGATCGAGTCCAAGCCGTGGTTGATCGATCGTTCAACATCAATGTGCAGCGTCTGTTCGAGCGACCAGATGTCGTGGGCATTCTGTTGGGCGCGGGTCTCCATCTCGGGCACCGCATTGCGGACCATCGAATAGATCCAGTAGCTCACGGCAATCAGCAGCAGCTCGACCCACAATCGGGGGCGACCGGGCGAACGGAAGTGGCCACGCACCGATCCTGCCCAGTGGCCCAACGGGCTGCTGGTGAGGTCGCGGGCTTCCATTGCTTTCCCCATGGGTGAGTAGTCTGCCATGCGGCCTGGGATCTTCTGATCACCCTCTGGTCGGGGATTCTTCGAACGAAATACCCCTCAAGTCCTAGTGGACCAAATACCTGCAGCGAGCGCCCGGCGGGGATGGTCATGACATTGCTCCGAACGGGGGAATAGGCCGAACGGAGCAGCAACACTTTCTTATCGAACGGTCGCGCTTTCGTTGAATTTTTCACTGCATGGAGTGGGGCCCGGAGCGATGCGCTCCGGGCCCCACTGTTCACGTTCGGTCACGCTTCGCCGGTCAGCGCCGCCAACTCGGCGTCGACGGCCTGCTGGTGCGCCTCGGCGTCCTCACGCGCCCGGCGCGGGCTCCAGCGGCCGGCCATCAGCAGCACGCACGGCAGGAACAGCACCTGGCCGCCCACGCAGACCCACCACCACACCTGCCAGTCGTGCGGGTTGTCCTTCGCCGCCGCGGCCACCTGCGGCCCGTACTTCTGCAGCAGCGCCAGGTCTGACTGCTCGGCCTGGACGGTCTGCAGGCCCGGCAGGCCGACCTGCTGGACGGCTTGTCCCAGCAGCGCGGGCGGGATCGCGTTCGGCTGGTACTTCGCCAGCTCCGCGAAGAGCTGCGGGTGGGCGTCTACGACGGCCAAGGCCTTCGCGGCGCGCGCCTGGGCCGCCGCCACCTCGGAGCCGTGCTCCACCAGCGGCGTCACCGAGGTGACCACCACCGGCAGGAACGCCGCCGAGACCGCGACGACCACGCGGATGATCCAGCCCCACACCGCCAGCCCGGTCGCGGTGGCCGCCGGATTGCGGCGCTCCACGGTTTCGGTGAAGCTCGCCATCCACGGCGCGTAGGTCAGCCCGCCCAGCACGCCGATGGCGACGGAGAGCCAGGCGAAGGTGTAGTAGCCGGTGGTGGCCTGGGTCGCGCGCAGCGCGAACAGCACGGTGGCCACGATGCTGCCGATCCCGCCGACCAGCATGAACGGCTTGCGGACCCGAAGCCGGTCCGAGGCCAGTCCCGCGATCACCAGCGCGATCGCGTTGCTGATCCAGTACCAGTTGGCCAGCGCGTCGGCGCGCTGCTCGCTGTAGCCGAAGTTCGTGGCGAAGTAGACCACGAAGTTGCCGACGGCGGCGAAGTAGAGCAGCAGGAAGACGCTGATGGCGAGGGCCGATCCGATCACGTCGGGCTTCAGCATCTGCCGCCAGTGGCCGCTCAGCGCCGCGTCCGGGTCGAGTCCCTTGGCCCGGGCCTCGACCAGCGTGCGGTCGCGCAGACTGACCATCAGCTGGTCGCGCAGTCTCGGTGCGAGCTCGCGCAGGCCGAACAGCGAGACCAGGAAGACCAGCAGCGTCGCGATGCCCGCGTAGCGCAGCTCGTCCTGCCAGGTGGCGCTGCCCGCGCCGGAGCCGAGCGTGTGCGAGGTGACCTCGGTGACCACCAGGCTGCCGAGCACCGGGCCCATGGTCCAGTAGCCCATGGCCGCCGCCCGCCCCAACTGCGGTGAGAAGTCGCGGATCAGCGCGGGCGTGGCGACCAGAACCAGGCCCTCGACGAAGCCGACCAGTGCGAAGAGCACCAGGTACGTCCCCTGGTCCGGCGCGTTGGGCAGCCCGAAGAGCACCAGCAGGCCGGTGGCCAGCAGGCCGTAGACGACCATGTTGGCCCGCCCCCAACGGTCCGCCAGCCCGGCTATCAGGGACGCGAACGCGCCGACGGCGTTGCCGACGACGCTGATCCAGACGAAGTAGCGGTAGCTCATCTGGTAGTGGGTGATGATCGAGGTCGCGACCGCGTACTGGACGTAGAGCGCGTAGTAGAGGACGACGGTCGTCAGCACCACGATGCCGAGGTAGACGTAACGCCGGGCGGAGTCGGGGTAGTGGGCGAGTTCGCGTCTCCACAGTCGGTGGAGCACGAGCGGGGCAGGAGCGGTGGCAGTGGCCATGGGCCCTCCCGGGGTGGCAGCCGGAGTGTGCCAGGAGGGTAGTACCGACCAGTCGGTACGGCCTAGACGTCTGCAGCACCGAACGTGTGCGAAGAATCAGGACCATCCTCATTCCCGCTTCTGTCAGGAGGGTTGACGCTTCACCAGATGCGCGAAGACCACCACGTTGCCCAGGTAGCCCTGCCCGGCGCGGTATCCGCCGCCGCAGGTGATCAGCCGCAGCACGGCCAGCGGGGTCGGCCCGTAGACGCGCTGGTCAGGGAAGGCGTTCTTGGGGAAGACCGCCACGTCGTCGACCAGGAAGACGGCCGTACGGCGGTCGGCGCGGAGCACGTCGACCGTGTCGCCGCGCTGCAGTGCGCCGAGACCGTAGAAGACCGCCGGGCCGTGGGCGTTGTCCACGTGCCCGGCGATGATGGCCGGTCCGGCACTGCCGGGCGCGGTCCCGTCGGCGAACCAGCCGGCCAGGTTCTTCCGGCTCTCCGGTGGCGGCCGCAGCTGGCCGCCGCTGTCCAGCGAGAGCGCGGTGAGGGGCGCGTCCACGCCGATCGAGGGGATCCGCACGCGGAGCGGCTTCGACGCGGGCAGCGGCGGGGCGGGACGGTCCTCGTCGCTGTACCAGTAGACGCCGTTGTCGGAGGAGACCGCGCTCGCGTCCGGCTGCGGCGGGGCGGACCCGACGCCGCGCCCGGCGATCACCAGCCCGAGCACCAGCACCGCGCGCGCGACGAACCGCCGCCCCGCAGGGCCCATCCGCTACCCCTCACCGGTCGGTGTGTCAGTGCTGCCCGCCGCGCCGACGGCTCCAGTAGAGCGCGCCGCCGCCGAGACCGGCGATGCCGAGGCCGAAGGCGACCTGCGTGCCGTTGCCCGGGTCGACGCTGCCGCCGACGCCGGTGTGCACCGGGCCGTGCGGGTGTTCGTGCTCGTGGCCCTTGACCGTCACCGTCGCGTTGAATCCGGAGAGGGAGGTGTTGGTCACCTGGCACGCGCCGGAGACGTTGTAGTCGCCGGGCTTCACGTCGTGGCTGACCGTGGCCGCGCCGGAGAAGAAGCCCGCCTGACCCGGCATCGGGTGCAGCTTGACCGCAGTGACGAAGGCCAGCGAGGAGACCATCGTCGGGTTCGGCGTGCCGAAGTACGACGAGCTGCAGTTGACGATCAGGCCGACCGTGTCGCCCGGGTCGACGGTGTCCGGGCTGAGCGTGATGTCGGCGCCGTTGACGCCGCTGGCCCAGGCGGTCGGCGCGAGCGCGACGGCCGGGGCGAGGGCGAACGCGGTGGCTGCCGCGGTGGCCGCAGCGAGTGCGGCGGCGCGACGGCGGGTGGGGCGGGGCGGTATGCGGCGCATCCGGCACCTCCGGGCGTCGGGTGCGGACCTCGGGCGTCGGGCCCGGGGTACGGGGGACACACCGCGACTGTCTGGGGCCATATGTCACCGTCCGTGCGCATATTGAAGCGTTCCGGTCACACAATTAATCCGATCGATGCAGTCGGCGAGCTGCGGAAACCCTGTTCGGTTCGGCCCGGGACCGCTTTACTGCCGATCATGAATTCGACACTCGATCACGTGGGCATAGTCGAGCGGACCGCCGACCTGGTGACCGCCCACTACGTCTTCCCCGAGCAGGGCGACAAGATCGCCGCTCAGCTCCGCGCGGCGCTGGCAGCCGGGCGGTACACCGAGGCCGGCGCGGCCGGGGACGTCGAGCGGCTCGGCGCACTGGTCACCGAGGACCTGCAGTCCGTCAACGGAGACAAGCACCTGAGGCTGGCCTTCCACGCCGACGAGGTCCCCGACGGTCAGGACGCGGCGGCGGGGCAGATGATGGAGCGCCGTTCCGCCGAGTCCTGCGGCGGCGTCCCGCGCTTCGAGCTGCTGGAGGGCGGCGTCGCGGTGCTGGAGCTCGCGCCGATCATCTTCCCGCTGCACCTCTCGGCGGACTCGCTGACCGCGGCGATGACCCTGGCCGCCCAGGCGCGCGCCCTCGTCGTCGACCTGCGCCGCAACGAGGGCGGCGACCCCCACACCGTCCAGTACCTGTGCAGCTACTTCTTCGACCAGCCGACCCACATCAACACCCAGTACTGGCGTGAGGGCGACCAGGAGGAGCAGTCCTGGACGCTGCCCCACGTCCCGGGCCGCCGACTCGGGCAGCAGAAGCCGGTCTACCTGCTGACCAGCGCCACCACCTTCTCCGGCGCCGAGGAGCTGGCCTACGACCTGCAGCAGCTCGGCCGCGCCGTCGTGGTCGGCGAGCGCACCAAGGGCGGTGCGCACCCGCGCAACGGCTGGACGGTCCACCCGCACCTGGAGGCCACCATCCCCGTCGGCCGCTCGATCAACCCGACCAGCGGCACGGACTGGGAGGGCACCGGCATCACCCCGGACATCGAGGTCCCGGCGGCGCAGGCGCTGGACCGCGCCCACCGCGAGGCGCTGGGCCGGCTGGCCGAGAATCGCTGAGGCAGCGGGAACATCGGCCGCGTGCGGGCGGTTGCGCCGGACATGAAGGCAATCGTGTACGAGCGCAGCGGCGGTTCCGACGTCCTCTCCCTGGCGGACCGCCCCGTCCCGGAGCCCGGTCCCGGCGAGGTCCGGGTCCGCGTCGTCGTCTCCGGCGTCAACCCGACCGACTGGAAGTCCCGTTCGGGTGGTCCGGGGCTGAGTGCGCAGCAGGTCCCCAACCAGGACGGCGCGGGCGTCGTCGACGCGGTCGGTCCCGGCGTGGACGCGGGCCGCGTCGGCGAGCGGGTCTGGATCTGGGAGTCGGCCTGGCAGCGACCCGACGGGACGGCGCAGGAGTACGTCGTCCTCCCCGAACGCCAGGCCGTCGCGCTGCCCGAGCACGCCTCCTTCGACCTCGGCGCGAGCCTCGGCATCCCCGCGATGACCGCGCACCGCGCCCTCACCCTCGCCGAGGACGCGCCCGCGCTCCTGGCACCGGGCGCGCTGGCCGGGAGGACCGTCCTGGTCGCGGGCGGCGCGGGTGCGGTCGGCAACGCCGCGATCCAGCTGGCCCGTTGGGCGGGCGCGACGGTGATCACCACGGTCAGCAGCCCCGAGAAGGCCAAGCTGGCGCAGGCCGCGGGCGCGCACCACGTCGTCGACTACCGTGCGGAGGACGCGGCGGCGGTGATCCGCGGGCTGGCGCCGGAGGGGGTCGACGTGGTGGTCGAGGTCGCGGTCACCGCCAACGTGGACCTCGATCTGGCCGTGCTGGCCGACAACGGCACGGTCGCCTTCTACGCCGACGGCAGCGGCGCGGAGGTCACCCTCCCGGTCCGCCCGTCGATGTTCCGCAACCTCCGCTGGTTGGGCGTTCTGGTGTACACCATCCCTGACACTGCGAAGGTCGCGGCGGTCGCCGCGATCCGGGACGCGGTGGCGGCGGGGGCGCTCCGCGGCGGCGCGGAGGCCGGTCTTCCCTGGCACCGCTTTCCGCTCGCGCAGACGGCGGCGGCTCACGACGCCGTCCAGGGCGGGGCGGTCGGCAAGGTGCTGATCGACATCTGATCGCGCCCGATCACAACTCGGCGACATCTGATGTCACGTCAACGTCATTCCCCTGGCTCCCCGTTGCCGACAGTAACTATGCTCTGTCGGTGATCGAACGATCGCAGATCGATCCTGGGAAGCCAGGGGAACGGGGGCTTGTACGGGTGAGCGCGGAGTATCCACCACCGCCGACGGAGCAGCCACGACTGCCGGAGCAACCACCAGCGCCTTCGGAGCAGGCACCTCCGCCCGCGGAACAACCGCCGCCGGTGCGGCGTACCGCGACGCCACCGCCGCCGATCGGGAGGCCGTCCGCGTCGCCCCGGCGGGAGTTGGACCTGCGGGTCACCGAGCGGGTGCTCTGGGTCGGGCACGCGGCCTATCCGATCCGGAACATCGCGCGGGTGTTCACCTTCGAGCTGCGGCCCCGCTACGGCCTGGCGGTGTTCAGGTTCTTCTGGCGTACGGCCGTCACGCTGGCGGCCCTGGGGATGTTCAGCCTTCTCGACGCCCTGGCCAACAGCACCGGAGACCAGACGGGCCAGCAGTCCGGCGTCAGCGGGTGGCTGGTCTTCCTGTGGTTCGTCGGGGTGGCTCTGATCATCACCTATGTCGTGCAGCTGGTGCAGGTGCTGTCCGAGAACCCGCACCCCGCCCTGGCGATCGAGACCTCGGGTCCGTCGACCGCGCTGGTGACCCTCCCCGAGCGGCGGGAGCTGGACCGGCTGGTCGACGCGATCGTGGGCGCGATCGAGCACCCGGGCCCCGAGGCCATCTACCAGGTGCAGCGGCTCCACATCAGCAAGCCGTCCAACTACTACTTCGGCGACGTCGTGAACATGTACGGCGGCTCCAGCAACATGGGGATGGTGAAGTCGTGAGCGGAGACAGCTACTTCGGTGACGTCGTCCGGATCGAGGGCGGCAGCAACAACATCGGGATGGTCAAGAACCAGTACGGCGCCGGCCAGGTCCCGGAGCTCGCCGCGCAGTTGGCGCAGCTGCGCGGTCTGGTGGCCGCTCTCCGCGGCGACGCCGCCGTAGCGCCGGAGGTCGCCGAGGACCTGGACGCCCATCTGGCCGAGGCGACCGACGACAGACAACCCGACCGCCGGAGCCGGGCGTTGCGGAGCATCCGCGCCATCGCCCAGACGGTCGGGGTGCTGGGCGCACCGGTGGTCGAGCTGGTCAACAAGATCCTGGATCTGGTCAACCCGCACCAGTAGCAGGTCAGTAGCACGTCAACAGCACGTCAACAGCACGTCAACAGCACGTCAGCAGCGGGCGAGCAGTGCCGGGGCTCAGCCCAACTGCCCGTAGGCGCGCGGGATCGCGCTGCCCAGCGCCTCGGGCGGGAAGGGCCACTCGCCCGCCTGCAGCGCCTCGTCGGCCGCGACGCCCGCCGCGTGCAGCGCCCGGCACTGCTCCGCGACCGCGCGGATCGCGTCCGCCTGCGCGCGGACGAAGGCCGCGTCGACCGTCGCGCCGTGGCCGGGGACGTACCGGGCGTCCGGACCGGCGAGGGTCAGCGCGGCGTCCAGCGTGGGGGCCCAATCAAGGGGAAAGGAGTCGGAGCCGTAGGCCGGTGGCCCGGACTCCTCGACCAGGTCGCCCGTCAGCAGCACGCCCGCGTCCGGGACATGGAGGAGCAGGTCGCCGGCGGTGTGGCCGCGGCCGACGTGGCGCAGGGACACGGTGCGGCCGTCGCCCAGGTCCAGGTCGTGCGCGCCGTGGACCTCGTGGTCGGGCACGTACTCCTCCAACTCGGCCATCTTCGCCGCCCACGTCGCGCTGCGGCGCGCCATCCGCTCGCGGAAGGCGGCGGCCTCCGGATCGGTGGCCTCGGCGCGCATCGCGGTGACCGTCTGCGCGCTGCCCCAGACCTCGGCCGGGGGTAGCTGGCGCGGGGCGACGAACTCCGCGTTGCCCCAGACATGGTCCCAGTGGATGTGGGTGTTGACCACCCACCGAACCGGGGTGGCCGACAACGCGCGCAGGTGCTCCCGCAGTTCACGCGCCTCGGCGAGACTGCACCGGGTGTCGGCGACCAGCAGGCCGTCCGTGCCGACGACGACGGAGACCGTCACGTCGCACGGGTCGTACCGGCGCTGGTAGACCCGGTCGCCGACCTCGATCCAGCCGGTGCCCGACATCACGCTCCCCGTTTCTGCCCAAGTCGTTTCCGTCTGCGTCGTTTCTGCCTGCGTCAGCTGCCCTCGGCGAGAGGGAAGCGCTTCGGCGTCACTGTAGCGAGCACCACCACCGCCAGCGCGGCGGCGACGGCCGCACCCACGTACACGTGGTTGACGGCCGAGGCGAGCGCGTGTCGCAGGTAGTCCGCGCCGGAGGGGCTGAGCGTGCTCGTCGGGTGCAGCAGCGCGCCCGCTATCTGGTCCAGGCCCTGGGGGAGACTGCCGTGCAGCGCGGCGGGGGCGGAGCGCAGCCAATCGGTCAGCGTGGCGTTGGCGATCACCGCGAAGATCACGCCGCCGACGCTCTGGCCGACCTGACGGCAGAACAGGATGGAGGCCGTCGCCGTGCCGCGCTCGTGCCACGGCACGCTGCTCTGCACACCGATGATCAGCGGCAGTTGGAACAGCCCGAGACCCGCGCCGAGGATCAGCATCAGCAGGGCCGGCTGCCACGCCGCGCCGCGATACGGGAGCAGCGGGAAGGCGGCCAGCAGCGCGGTCCCGACGGCCGCGCCGATCAGCGCGGTGTTGCGGAAGCCGATCCGCCGGTAGAGCCGGTTGGAGAGCGCGGCGGAGATCGGCCAGCTGATCGTCCACACCGACAGCACGAAGCCCGCCGCCACCGGGGCCAGTCCCAGCACCGACTGCGCGTACGTGGGAAGGAAGACCATCGGGGCGATCATCAGCAGGCCCAGGCAGCCCAGGGCCAGGTTGACGCCCGCGATGACCCGCCGTCGCCAGACCCAGCCGGGGATGATCGGCTCCTCGGCACGCCGCTCGATCCCGTAGGTCGCCACGCCCGCCAGCAGGGAGGCGGCGAAGAGGCCGATGCTGGGGGCCGACAGCCAGGGCCAGGCGACGCCGCCCTGGACCATGGCGAAGAGCAGCAGACCGGTCGTCAGGAAGAGCCCGACCGCGCCCAGCCAGTCGATCCGCGACCGGGTGGCCGCCGCGACCTGCGGCTCGCGCAGGTTCCGCTTGAGCAGCACCAGCGCGATCAGACCGACCGGAAGGTTGATCAGGAAGATCCAGCGCCAGTTGGCGTAGGTGGCCAGCACCCCGCCGAGCGCCGGGCCGAGGACCGCGGAGACGGCCCAGACCGTGGACATCGCGGCCTGGATCCGGGGCCGCTTCTCCAGCGGGTAGAGGTCGGCCGCCAGCGTCTGCACCGTCCCCTGGATCGCTCCGCCGCCGAGCCCCTGGACCAGCCGGAACACGATCAGCACCGTCATGCTCCACGCGCCCGCGCAGAGCAGTGAGCCGATCAGGAAGATCGACGAGCCGATCAGCAGCACCGGCTTGCGTCCTCGCGCGTCGGCCAGCTTGCCGTAGATCGGCAGCGTGACCGTGACCGCCAGCAGATAGCCGGAGAACATCCAGGAGAAGTAGCTGAAGCCGCCCAGCTCGCTGACGATCTGCGGGACGGCGGTGGAGACGCAGGCCGAGTCGAGCGCGACCAGCGCCATGGACAGCATCAGCGCGGCGACGACCAGCTTCCGCCGCCCGTCGCCGGGCGGGGCGTCAGGTACGGCCTGCCCGCCTCGGACGGCCGGGCCCTGGCGGTCCTTGGGGTCCTGACGGTTCAGTCGGTCCTGGCGGGCTTCCCCTTCGGTGCCGCTGCCGCCGTTGCCCATGAACGACCACCCTCCCCAAGCCCCGTGTGCGCCCCCGCAGGGTCAGCCTCTCATGGGATGACTTTGCTGTGGTGGGAGTGGTCGGCGGCCGGTCACTCCACGGGCGCGCGCGGCGCCACCACGCGAGCGGCCTCCGGATAGTCGGGCACGGCGGGCGCCGCCGCGTGACCTGGGCGACCTCGGCGAGCTCGGCGTCGCAGCCGGTGCGCGAGGCGGGTCAGCGGGCCGGTCAGCGCCCAGCCGATCAACACCACCGCGCCGCCCGCGACGCAGTCCAGCAGGTAGTGGTTGGCGGTGCCCATCACCACCACCGCGATCAGCAGCGGGTAGAGCAGGCCGACCACCCGGACCCAGCGGTGGCGCGCGTGCTTGAAGACCAGCAGTCCGCACCAGAGCGCCCAGCCGAAGTGCAGGCTGGGCATCGCCGCGAAGTCGTTCGTCATGTCGGCCAGTCCCTTGGGCGCGCTGCCGCTTCCGCCCCACCAGCCGATCGAGGAGTGCTGGGCCATGATGTCCAGGAACCCGTCCGGGTCGGCCAGCAGGCGCGGCGGGGCGGTGGGGAAGAGGACGTAACCGACCAGCCCCAGCGCGGTGGCCAGGCAGAGCCAGGTGCGGGCGAAGGCGTAGTGGGCCCGGCGGCTGCGGTAGAGCCAGAACAGCACCAGCGGCGTGATCACGTAGTGCAGGCTCGCGTAGACGAAGTCGGCCGGTATGCCGAGCCAGGCGTGGTGCGCGAAGAGGCTGTTGAGCGCGTGCTCGGGTTCCGCGTGCAGGTGGCGCTCGGCGCGCAGCAGCAGCTCGCCGTGATGCCGGGCCTCGGTCTCCTTGCCGTGGACGAGCAGCCGGCTGCCGTCGTAGGCGGCGTAGACCAACAGCACCAGTTCCAGGCCCCACTGGCGCGGATTCCACCGCCGGAGCCGCTCGAAGCGGCGCGGTCCGGACCGCTTCGTACGCCCCGAACCCGGGTGGCCCGGCGCCGTGCCGCTGGCGGCCGTTCCGCCGGCGGCCGTACGGCTGGAGGCCGTACCGCTTGAGTCGGGGCGGTCCCCGACCTTGGTTCCTGCCATGGCGCCAGGTCCCCCCGTATCTCGCTTCACATCGTGGTTGGGCACATTGTGGTCAGGCTCTACCGTACGCCGTACGTTAACTGCTCCTGCAACCGGCTCGGCGATCTTCGGCGTGGAGCCGGGAAGTGCTGACCACGGGCGGGATCGGGCAGACTGGCACCACCATGAGCACCCCCAGCGACCAGAGCTCGCCCGCCGGCCCCAGCACTCCCGTCAGCACGACCAGCCTCGCCCTTCCCCATGGACCGGAGCTTGAGCTGCGCCGGTTCCCGGTCGACCCCCGCGACCGGCTCCGCGCCTGGGACGCCGCGGACGAGTACCTGCTGCATCACCTGGCGGAGACGGCCGACGCGGCGCAGCCGCTCGCGTCCGCGCCCGTGGTGCTGGGCGACCGCTGGGGCGCGCTGGCGACTGCGCTGGCCACTGACCTGGCCGCTGACCTGGCCACTGACCTGGCTACTGACCCTGCGGTACGTCCGGTGCAGATCACCGACTCCTACCTCGCGCAGCGCGCGACGGAGGCCAACCTGGCCCGCAACGGGCTCGCCGCCGACGCCGTCCGCCTGCTCTCCAGCCGCGAGACCCCGCCGGAGCGGGTCGACCTGCTGCTGGTCCGCGTCCCCAAGAGCCTGGCGCTGCTGGAGGATCAGCTGCTGCGTCTGGCGCCCGCCGTCCATCCGGGGACGGTCGTGGTCGGCACGGGAATGGTCACCGAGATCCACACCTCGACGCTCCAGCTCTTCGAGCGGATCCTCGGCCCGACCCGCACCTCACTGGCCAGGCGCAAGGCCCGGCTGATCTTCTGCACCCCGGACCCGGAGGTGCTGGCTGGGCGCCCGGAGAACCCCTGGCCGCGCCGCTACCCGCTCCCGCCGGAGACGGGTCTGCTGGCCGGGCGCACGGTGACCAACCACGCGGGCATCTTCTCCGCCGAGCGCCTCGACATCGGCACCCGGTTCTTCCTGGAGCACCTGCCGACGTCGGAGGGGGCGGGCAGGGTCGTCGACCTGGGCTGCGGCAACGGGATCCTGGGCCTGGCCGCCGGGTTGGCCAACCCGGACGCCGAACTCACCTTCGTCGACGAGTCGTTCGGCGCGGTCGCCTCGGCCGAGGAGACCTTCCGGGCCAATGTCCCCGAGGCCACGGCGCGCCGGGCGAGGTTCCTGGCGGGCGACGGTGCAGGCGACCTGGCCCCCGGCTCGGTCGACCTGGTCCTCAACAACCCCCCGTTCCACAGCTACCAGGCGGCAACCGACGCCACCGCCCACCGTATGTTCGCCGGCGCACGCCGTGCGCTGCGAACGGGCGGTGAGCTGTGGGTCGTCGGCAACCGCCACCTCGGCTACCACGTCCGGCTGCGCCGGATCTTCGGCAATTGCCGGACCGTGGCCGGAAACCCGAAGTTCGTGATCCTACGGGCCGTCAAGAACGGCTGACCGCCAACTGACGGCTCGTCAGTCCATCACCTCCACGCGGATCGCCGCGCCCTCACGCACCGTGCCCAGGGCGGACGGGTCGCCGTCGATCGTGCCCAGCAGGTTGCACGGACTGGCCAGGCGGCACTCGTCGCCGCGCGAGATCGGCGTCGGTCCGAAGGGGAGCGCCAGGCTGTCGCCGTCGGTCCAGAACGCCACCGTGCCCGGCTCGACGACCTGTTGGGCGTCGCTCTCCAGCTCCGGGCTGATCGGCGTGCGGAAGTAGACCTCCTGGCCCCAGGTGTGGGCGTTCGCCTGGAACGGGAGGGCGGCGAGCAGCGCCTTGCTGGTCGGCGTCTCGCGCAGGGTGGCGGTGACGGAGCCGGCAGGCCACAGGATGCGAATCTTCATGGCGGCAGACAAGCCAATCCTTCAACATTTTGTCAACGAGTGCCCGAGGGGTGGAAGGGGCGCCTGTCGTCGCGGTGTTTTGCACCTTGTTGCATAACACCCGGCGTGGCCCTACCGTGGTCCTGTCCGACCCCTGCCCTACCCCTGCATCCCGCCGTGCCCCCCGCGAGGAGACGCCGCGCCATGACCGCGTACCCGAACCTGCTCCGCCCGCTCGACCTCGGTTTCACCACGCTCCCGAACCGGGTCATCATGGGCTCGCTGCACGTCGGCCTGGAGGAGGCCCCGAACGGCTTCGAGCGGATGGCCGAGTTCTACGCCACCCGCGTGCGCGGCGGCGTCGGTCTGATCGTCACCGGCGGCATCGCGCCCAACGAGGTCGGCCGCCCCTTCGAGGGCGGGGCCAAGCTCACCACCGAGGCCGAGGCCGAGCAGCACCGCGTCATCACCGACGCCGTCCACGCCGCCGGTGGGAAGATCGCGCTGCAGATCCTGCACTTCGGCCGCTACGCCTACCACCAGGACCTGGTCGCGCCCAGCGCGCTGCAGGCGCCGATCAGCCCCTTCGTCCCGCACGAGCTGACCGACGACGAGGTCGAGCAGACCGTCGAGGACTTCGTCCGCTGCGCCGAGCTCGCCCAGCAGGCGGGCTACGACGGCGTCGAGATCATGGGCTCCGAGGGCTACCTGGTCAACGAGTTCATCGCCGCGCCCACCAACCGGCGGACCGACCGTTGGGGCGGCAGCTACGAGAACCGGATGCGGTTCCCGGTCGAGATCGTGCGGCGCGTCCGGGAGCGGGTCGGGTCGGACTTCATCCTGGTCTACCGGCTCTCCATGCTGGACCTGGTCCCCGGCGGCTCGACCTTCGACGAGGTGGTCCAGCTCGGCAAGGCGGTCGAGGCAGCCGGTGCGACGATCATCAACACCGGCATCGGCTGGCACGAGGCCCGCATCCCGACCATCGCCACCTCCGTCCCGCGCGGCGCCTTCGGCTGGGTCACCAAGAAGCTGATGGGTCAGGTCTCCGTCCCGCTGGTCACCTGCAACCGCATCAACACCCCCGAACTGGCCGAGGAGTTGCTCGCCTCCGGCACCGCCGACCTGGTCTCGCTGGCCCGTCCGCTGCTCGCCGACCCCGACTTCGTCGCCAAGGCCGCCGCCGGCACGCCCGAGGCGGTCAACACCTGCATCGGCTGCAACCAGGCCTGCCTGGACCACACCTTCTCGCTGCTGATCGCGTCCTGCCTGGTCAACCCGCGTGCCTGCCACGAGACCGAGCTGGTGCTGGCGCCGACCCGGTTGCGCAAGCGCGTCGCCGTCGTCGGGGCCGGTCCGGCCGGGCTCGCCTGCGCCGTCTCGGCCGCCGAACGCGGCCACGCGGTCACCCTCTTCGACGCCGCCGACACGGTCGGCGGTCAGCTCAACCTCGCCCGTCAGGTCCCGGGCAAGGAGGAGTTCAACGAGACGCTGCGCTACTACCGCCACCAACTCGACTCTCATGGCGTGGAGTTGCGCCTCGGCGCGCTGGTCGGTGCGGACACGCTCGCCGAAGGCGGCTTCGACGAGATCGTGGTGGCGACCGGCGTGTCCCCGCGTGTCCCGGAGATCGACGGCGTGGACCACCCCAGCGTGGTCGGCTACGCGGACGTGCTGCGGGGCGACGCGCAGGTCGGCGAGCGCGTCGCGATCCTCGGCGCGGGCGGGATCGGCTTCGACGTCGCCGAGTACCTCACCGACCCGGGCGAGCAGGCCAGCCAGCGCCCCGAGGTCTTCTTCGCCCAGTGGGGCGTCGACACCGAGCACACCACGCCGGGCGGCCTCACCGCCCCTCGTCGCTCCCGCGCCGGACGCCAGGTGCACCTGCTCCAGCGCAAGACCAGCAAGGTCGGCCAGGGCCTCGGCAAGACCACCGGTTGGATCCACCGTGCCGAGCTCAAGCACCGCGGCGTGGTCTCCGTGGCCGGCGCCACCTACCGCCGTATCGACGACGCGGGCCTGCACCTCACGGTCGACGGCGAGGACCGCCTGCTCGAGGTCGACACCGTCGTCCTCTGCACCGGCCAGGAGCCCCGCCGCGACCTGCACCAGCAGCTCGCCGACCGCGGCATCAAGGCCCACCTGATCGGTGGCGCGGACGTCGCGGCCGAACTCGACGCCAAGCGCGCCATCGACCAGGGGACCCGCCTGGCCGCGGAGCTGTAAGCACCCGGGGGCTCTCGGTCGAGGGTCACCAGTCGGCCACCCGGTAGTCCTTGAGGAACACCCCGGACACCGGGTGGCCGGCCTCGCCGCGCACGATCGGGTCGTAGACGCGAGCGGCCCCGTCCACGACGTCCAGCGGCGGGCGGAAGCCGCGCGCGGCCTCGTGGGCCTTCTTGGGCGCCGGATTCTCGTCGGTGATCCACCCGGTGTCCACCGCGCACATGTGCACGCCCTGCCGAGCCAACTCCTCGGCGCTGGTGCGGGTGAGCATGTTCAACGCGGCCTTGGCCATATTGGTGTGCGGGTGACACGCCGTCTTGTTGCGCACGGTGAACCGGCCCTCGACGGCCGTGACGTTGACGACGTAGCGCGCGGGAAACGGCGAGGCGAGCAGCAGCGGCAGCAACCGGTCACAGAGCAGCGCGGGGGCAATGGAGTTGACCAGCTGCGTCTCCAGCACCTCGGCCGCGTCCAGCTCGCCGAGCCTCGCCGACCACGAGTTCTCCGCCGAGAGGTCCGGCAACAGCCCGGCCTCGTCGGTCTGTTGGAGTTGCTGTGGGAGCTCCTGCGGCGATGTGGGACACGGCCGCCCCGGGTAGGTGCCCGACTCCAACTCCGCCGTGGGCCACGCCGGTGCGAGAGCGGGCATCGGCCGGAAGCCCGGCGCGTGTCGAACCAGTCCCCGCAGCGCGGCGGGCAGCGGCGTCAACTCCCCGGCCGCCAGCCGGGTGTAGGACTCCGGCGGTCGACGCAGGGTCTGTGCGGCGTTGTTGACCAGGATGTCCAGCGGACGCCCCTCGCTGCGCAACTCATCGCAGAACGCCAGCACTTGACGCGGGTCCCGGAGGTCGATCCCGACGACGGTCAGCCGGTCCAGCCACGCGTCACTGCCCGGCTCGCCCTGGAACCGTCGCACCGTGTCGTGCGGGAACCGGCTGGTCACGATCAGCTCGGCCCCGTCCCGCAGCAGCATCAACGCCAGCTGGAACCCGATCTTCACCCGCCCACCGGTCAGCAGCGCCCGCCGCCCGCGCAGGTCCGTGGTCAGCCCGCGCCGTGTCGCGTTGTCGGTGGCACAGACAGGGCAGAGCAGGTGGTAGAAGCCGTCGACCTGTCGGTAGAGCGACTTGCAGACGTAGCAGCGCCGCGGTTTCTGCAACTCACCGACGGTCTGCAACTTCCTAAGGGACTGGAACTCCCCGACAGGCTGCAACTTCCCGACAGCCACTGGTTTCTGCGGCAGCGTCAGCGGCGCGTCCTCGACCCGGTCCGGCGCGCCGGTCACGGTCGCGGCGGCCAACCGGGCGTCGGCGATCCGCCGTTCCGCCCGCAGTTGCTTTCGCCGCCCGTTCCGGCCCTGCCGCACGAACCGCGCGGCGAGCTCCTCCGCCCGCATCCGGCGTGCGTCGCCCGAGGGCAGTGCGCGGAAACGACCCACCAGCCCCTCAAAGGTGGCGAATTCCGCGTCCGAGATCCCGACCGGCTGTATGTCCTGCACCGCCCTACCCCCAACTCCTGTGTGCCGAAACGCTCGAAACGTTCGAAGCGCACGTCAGCCTAGAGCTCGCCTGACGTGCGCTTCGAACGGATTTCGGTGCTTCAGCGACCGTGGGGGCTTGTTGGGGGTCAGCCCTTGCGGGTCTTGATCTCGTCGGTGAGCTGGGGCAGGACCTGGAAGAGGTCGCCGACGACGCCGTAGT
>NZ_JBGCCL010000036.1:0-66354 GCF_041262505.1 Streptacidiphilus sp. MAP5-3 | reverse complement strand
CCCCGCCCGGCCGCCGGTTATGTTCGCGCGGCGCGGGGGGGGCCCCCCCCCGGTGGGCGCCCCCCCCCCGGGGGGGGGGGGGGGTTTTTTTCCACCCCCCCCCCCCCGCGCCTCTAGGTAGTGCAACTGCTACGCCGCCTTCAACGCTTCCCTCAGCGGGACCCTGGCGCCGCTGCGCAGGACTGAATTGCGGTAGATCCGGCCTGCGAAGCGCAGCATCACCGCGCCGCAGGCGAGGGTGAGGGCCAGGGAGACGAGGACCTGCCAGAGCGGCGCCACGCCCAGCGCCCAGCGCATGGGCATGATCTCCGGGGCCGTGAGCGGCACGAAGGAGAGGATCTCGGCGAGCTGGTTCTGCGGGTTGGTCGGCAGGACCGAGATCGCGACGACCCAGCCGGCGATCAGCGGCATGATGATCGGCGCCATCACGCCGCCGAGGTCTTCCTGGCGGGAGACCATCGCGCCGGCCGAGGCGAAGATCATGGCGAAGAGCCAGAAACCCGCCACGAACCAGGCCAGCGTCCAGGCGAAGCTGCCGACCGACGCGCTGAGCGGGAGATTCAGCTGTCCGTCGGCCATGCCGATGGCCAGGCCGATGGCGCTCGGCACGACCAGCTGCAACGCGCCGATCACCGCGATGCCCGCGACCTTGCCCGCCAACAGCTGCCACGGCTTGATCGTGGCGAGCAGCAGTTCGACGACGCGGCTGCTCTTCTCCTCGACCACACCCTGGGCCACCATCTGACCGACCGTCATCAGGATCAGGTACATCAGCAGCCCGGCCGCGATCGCGATGGTGATCTTCTGGCCCTGCTGCGGGTCGTTCTTCTCCAGCGCCGTGACCTGGACCTGCTGGGACGCCAGCGTGGGTTGCTGGCCGACCAGGGAGAGGACGGTCTTGAGCGAGTCCGGCAAGGTCTTCTTGACCGTCACCACCGTTCCGCTGCCGGGAGTGTGGACCGCGAAGGCGTCGACCTTGCCGTCGCGGACCAGGGCCGTGCCGGAAGCCGCGTCCGGGACGACCGTGACCGAGAGGTTCTGGTGGAGCGCGTTCGCGATCTGCTCCAGGGAGTTGCCGTAGACCGACTCCTGCTGGGTGACGGCGACCTTGGCGGTGCTCGGGCTGGAGTGGGCGAACTTGGTGATGATCGGCAGGGCGACGAACGCGAGGGCGGAGATCGCCATCACGATCAGGAACGCCTTGGACCGCAGTCGGACCCGCAGTTCGCGGCCGGCGACCAGTCGGATCGCCTCCGCGCCGCCGATCTCCAGGCGCCGCGGCGCACCCTGCGCCCGGTCGTTCCGAGCGCCGTTGTTCTGCTCGCTGCTGCTCACTGCGCCCTCTCCCCCGTCGTGCCGACTGCCGTGCCGACTGCCGTGCCAACTGCCGTGCTCGCAGGCGTTCCCGCCGGCGCGTCCAACCCCGGGCCCAACGCCGGGTCCGCGCTCACCACATGCCGGAAGAGCTCCGTCAGCGTCGAGCGGCGGCGGGCGAACTCACGGACCGGGCCGGTGGCCAACGCCGCGGCCAGGACCGCCTGGTCGTCGGCGCCGTCGGCGAGGGCGAGGACCGTGCGTCCGGCGTCCTGGCCACGGACGGTGACGCCGGGCAGGGCGTCCGCCCATCCGTCGGGCGCGTCCGGCGCGTGGACCAGGAGCTCCTCGCCGCCGGAGGCGCGCAGCGCCTCGACGGTGTCGCAGGCGACCATGCTGCCCGCGCGGACGATGCCGACGCGGTCGCAGAGCCGCTCGACCAGGTCCAGTTGGTGGCTGGAGAAGATGACCGGGATGCCCTCGGCGACCTTCTCGCGGAGCACCTCGCTCATCACGTCCACGGCCACCGGGTCCAGACCGGAGAAGGGCTCGTCGAGGACGAGTATCTCCGGGTGGTGGACCAGCGCGGCGGCCAGCTGGACGCGCTGCTGGTTGCCGAGGCTCAGCTTCTGCACCTCGTCGCCGAACCGGGCGTCGACGCCCAGCCGCTCGGACCAGGTAAGGGCGGCCTGGACCGCGTCGGCACGGGTCAGGCCGTGCAGACGGGCCAGGTACTCCAGCTGCTCGCCGACCTTCATCCGCGGGTAGAGGCCGCGCTCCTCCGGCATGTAGCCGATGCGGCTGCGGGTCTCCAGCGTCACCGGTGCGCCGTCCCAGCGGACCTCGCCGGAGTCGGCGGCCAGCACGCCCAGGATGATCCGCATGGTGGTGGTCTTACCGGCGCCGTTGCTTCCGACGAAGCCGAAGATCTCTCCGGCCCGGACGTCGAAAGCCATGCCGTCCAACGCGACGGTGTCGCCGTAGCGCTTGGAGACGCGGTCGACTTCGAGTCGTCGATCGCTCACGTGCTCATCACTCCCCCGTGAGGCTCGTTCGATCGGTCAATCGTGCTTTCGATTGACCAGGTGTCACCCTAGCGGGTGGCACGGTGATCCGGATCGTGTACCTCGCCGACGAGTTCCTCAAGTACGTCCTCCAGCGCCACCAGGCCCAGACTGCGTCCCTCGGCGTCGACGACGCCCGCCAGGTGCGCCGCGGAGTGGCGCATCGCGCCGAGCGCGTCGTCCAGCGGAAGGTCGCCGCGGAGGGTGAGGATCGGTCGCCACAGGCGCTGCGGCACCGTCACGTCCCGCTCCTCCAGGTCCAGCACGTCCTTGACGTGCAGGTACCCGAGGAACCCCGGGCAGGAGTCGTCGCCGACCACGGGGAAGCGGGAGTAGCCGGTGCGGACGGCCAGTTCCTCCACCCCCTCGGCGGTCACCGTGCGGTCGACCGTGACCAGGCGGTCCATCGGCATGACGACCTCACGCACCGGGCGCAGCCCGAGCTCCAGGGCGTCCTCCAGCCGCTCCTGCGCGTGTCCGGCCAACAGGCCGGCCGCGTAGGAGTCCTGGATCAGGTGGGCGAGCTGCTCGCTGGTGTAGGCCGCGTCGATCTCGTCCTTGGACTCCACGCGGAGCAGCCGCAGCAGCAGCTCGGCGCAGGCGTTGAGGAAGCCGATGAACGGGCGCAGCGGCCGGGCGAGCGCCGCCAGCGGCGGGCCCAGCACGAGCGCGGCGCGCTCGGGGGTGGCCAGCGCGATGTTCTTCGGGACCATCTCGCCGATCACCATGTGCAGCGCGACGACGACCGCCAGGGCCAGCACGTACGCGATCGGGTGCACCAGCTGCGCGGGGACGCCGAGCGCGTGGAACGGGCCTTCCAGCAGTCCGGCCAGGGCCGGTTCGGCCAGCGCGCCGAGAAGCAACGAACAGACTGTGATCCCGAGTTGGGCGGCGGCCATCATCGCCGTGACGTCTTCGAGAGCGCGCACGACCGTGGCCGCGCGCCGGTCGCCTGCCTCCGCGAGCGGCTCGACCTGGCTGCGGCGCACCGCGACCAGCGCGAACTCCGCGCCGACGAAGAAGGCGTTGCCGAGCACGAGCAGGATCGCAAACGCGAGCTCAAGAACGTTCACCGCTCACCTGCCGGACCCTGCGTGGCACGATCAGTGCGATCGGTGCGATCAGAACGATCAAAGCGGTCCGATCGATCCGATCGACTCCGCTGGTTTCGATCACGATGCTCGCGGTGATTGTGGTGATCGCGGTGATTGTGGTGATCCGGTTCCACCAGGCGCTCCAGGCGGACCAGTTCGGTGCGGTGCCGCTGCACCTCCAACGCGGTGAGCCGCCAGCCGGGCAGCTCCGCGCTGTCGCCCTCAGCGGGCAGGCGGCCGAGCAGGTCGGTGAGCAGGCCGGCGACCGTCTCGTACGGGCCGTCCGGTGCCCGGAGGCCGACGGACTCCAGCACGTCGACGCGGCAGCGGCCCTCCGCCTCCCACGCCTGCCGACCCTCGACGGCCGCCACCGGCCGCAGCTCGGGCAGGTCGGCCGGGTCGTGCTCGTCCTGGACCTCGCCGACCATCTCCTCGACGATGTCCTCCAGCGTCGCCACCCCGGCCGTCCCGCCGTACTCGTCGACCACGACGGCCAGTTGCTGACGGCTGCGCAGCAGGTCGAGCAGCCGGTCGGCGGGCAGCGTCTCCGGCACCAGCAGCGGCGGCGAGGCGAGCGCGCCGACCCGCACCGCGGCGCGGTTCCCGGCCCGCACGGCGAGCGCGTCCTTCAGCGTCACCACGCCGACCACGTCGTCGATCGACTGCCGGTAGACGGGGAAGCGGGAAAGCCCGGTCGCCCGGGTCAGGTTGAGCACGTCGGCGGCGGTGGCGTGGTCCTCCAGCGCGGCGACGTCGATGCGCGGGGTCATCACGCTCTCCGCCGTCAGCTCGGCCAGGCCGAGCGTGCGGACGAACAGGTCTGCGGTGTCGCGTTCCAGCGCGCCCTCACTCGCCGAGTGCCGGGCCAGCGCGACCAGTTCCTCGGCGCTGCGCGCGGACGCGAGCTCCTCGGCGGGCTCCAGGCCGAACCCGCGGACGATGCGGTTGGCGATCCCGTTGAGCAGGAGGATCAGCGGGCGGCAGAGCGTGGAGAAGATCCGCTGCGGCGCGGCGACCACCCGGGCCACCTGGAGCGGACGCGAGATCGCCCAGTTCTTCGGGACCAGCTCACCGACGACCATCTGCAGCACGGTCGCCAGCAGCATCCCCACCACCGCGGCCACCCCGGTCACCAGCGATCCCGGCAGCCCCACCGACGTGAGCGGCGGCGAGAGCAGCCGGGCCAGTGCGGGGTTGGCCAGCATGCCGACGAGCAGCGAGGTGACGGTGATGCCGAGCTGCGCGCCGGAGAGCTCGAAGGAGAGGGTGCGCAGTGCCCGCGCGACCCCGGCCGCACGCCGGTCCCCCGTGGCCGCGGCCCGGTCCACCTCCCCCCGGTCGACGGTGACGAAGGCGAACTCGGCGGCCACGAAGACGCCGTTGGCCAGGATCAGCAGGACGGCGATGCCGAACAGCAGCCAGGCCGCGGCGATACTGTGAGGGTCCATGGACGGGGCAACTTCTCCAAGTCATCCAAAGTTTTGGCAAAGACGCCTACCGTACCAGGATGCCTGAAAACTCGGGATGAACGACGCAGGTCAGCGCTGTGCCGTCCCGTAGACGTCCACGCACGCCTGCAACTCCTTGGCCTTCCGGGCCGCCTGACGCCGTCCCGCGCCCGGCTGGATGGCGACGACCGCGAGGGTGCCACCGTCGGCGAGGTCGAGCAGCACCCACGGGTCGCCCTGACGCAGGTTGACGCCGATGATCTGCGGCCACTCCAGGCGGCGGGTGCGGACGAAGTTGACCACCGTCAGCCCCTGCCGGTCGGCCTTGGCCTTGGGGCGGGCCAGCACCACCAGGACGATCGCGAAGACCACACCGGAGCTGCCGATCCCGATCCGGTCGTGGCGCTGCCAGTCGGGCGCGGACAGGATCGCGAGCGTCGCGAAGAACGCCACGGAGACCGCCGCCAGCCCGAGCAGCACGACGCGGGTCAGCACCGGCCGCCACGTGTGCGGCAGCGTCGGCGGACCGGTCACCCGGCTCGGGCGGGCGGTCATGTCAGCGCCTCCACAGCGTCTCCCTCGCGGGTTCTCCCTGGCGGGCCCCCACTGATCCTCCCCCGGTGACCCGCCAAGGATTCACCGCCAGCCTCTCAGAGGCGGCAGGCGTGGATGTTGGTCACCAGGATGGCGCGCGCCCCGATGCCCCACAGGTCGTCCATGATCCGCTGAGCCTCCTTCCGCAACACCATCGAACGGACCGCCACCCAACCCTCGCTGTGCAGCGGGGAGACGGTCGGCGACTCCAGGCCGGGCGTCAGCGCAACCGCCTCGGCGACGCGCTCCGCCCGGATGTCGTAGTCCATCATCACGTACCGACGGGCCACCAGAACACCCTGCAGACGTCGCATGAACTGGTCCACGGCGGGCTCCTCGGTCGCGCCGACGGAACGGATCACCACCGCGTCGGAGACCAGGATCGGCTCGCCGAAGACCTCCATGCCAGCGTTGCGCAGGCTGGTGCCGGTCTCCACCACGTCGGCGATCACGTCGGCGACGCCGAGCTGCACGGCCGTCTCGACGGCGCCGTCCAGCTTGGTCACGGTGGCGGAGACGCCCGCCTCGGCCAGGTGCTTCTCGACCAGGCCGGTGTAGGAGGTCGCGATCCGGCGGCCCTCCAGGTCCTTGACGCTGGTGGCGACACCGGGCGGGCCGGCGAAGCGGAAGGTCGAGGCGGCGAAGCCGAGCGAGAGGATCTCCTCGGCGTTGGCTCCGGAGTCCAGCAGCAGGTCGCGGCCGGTGAAGCCGACGTCGAGACGGCCGGAGCCGACGTAGATCGCGATGTCGCGCGGGCGCAGGTAGAAGAACTCGACGTTGTTCTCCGGGTCGACCAGGACCAGCTCCTTGCTGTCCTTACGCTGACGGTACCCGGCCTCATGGAGCATGCCGGCCGCCGGTTCGGCGAGGGAGCCCTTGTTGGGGACGGCGATGCGGAGCATGGGTCTTGGCCTTTCGTCCGGTGCTGCGTGGGTGAACTGCTGAGCTGGTGAACTGCTGGACTGGACTGCTGAACTACGGGGTGGGAAGAGCTGGTTGGTGAACGTGGTGCGGACGTCTGCGGATCGGCCCCGGACATGAAGAAGCGGGGCACCGAAACGGCTCGGTGCCCCGCTGCGTCATGACACGCGGGGTCTACAGATGGGCGTAGACGTCTTCCAGGCTGAGGCCGCGCGCGACCATCATCACCTGCAGGTGGTACAGCAGCTGGGAGATCTCCTCGGCGGTCCGCTCGTCGGACTCGTGCTCGGCGGCCATCCACACCTCGGCGGCCTCTTCGACGACCTTCTTGCCGATGGCGTGGACGCCCAGGCCGACCAGCTCGGCGGTGCGCGAACCGGGCGCGCCGGAGGTGGCCTTCTGCTGCAGCTCGGTGAAGAGCTCTTCGAATGTCTTCTGCGCCATGATGGGCTCCACCCTACGTGGTTCCCTGGGAACAGGTCGTGTCGTCCCACCGTACGGACGGTGTCGTGGACGCCAATCCCTGCGGATTCCCTGCGGATCCTCTGCGGCATCCCTCCGGCGAACCCGGCCGGCGGCGTGCTCAGCCCGCCAGGCCCCGGAGCAGCACGGCCGTGCTGAGCGCCGCCGTGGTCGCCTCGTGGCCCTTGTCCTCCTTGGAGTCGGGCAGTCCCGCGCGGTCCAGCGCCTGCTGCTCGTTGTCACAGGTCAGCAGCCCGAAACCGACCGGGATGCCGGAGTCGACGGAGACCTGGGTCAGCCCCATGGTCGCGGCCTCGCACACAAAGTCGAAGTGTGGCGTCCCGCCTCGGATGACGACGCCGAGCGCGACGATCGCGTCGTACTCACAGGCTGCGAGCACCTTCGCGGCCACCGGCAGCTCGAAGCTGCCGGGCACGCGCAGCAGCGTGCGGTCGGTGACGCCGTACTCGTCCAGCGCCCGCTCGGCGCCGGCGATCAGACCGTCCATGACCACGGTGTGCCACTGCGCCGCGACGATCGCGACCTTCAGGTCCTTCGCGCCCTGCACGTCGAGCTTGGGGGCTCCCTCGCCGCTCACTTGCTTCGTCCTCTCGGTGGTGATTCGGGTTCTGGTGGTGTTCTCTGAGCGCCGTCGGGCGCTGTCAGGCGCTGTGCGCCGGGACGGGCTCTTCCAGCCACGGCAGGTCGTGGCCCATCCGGTCGCGCTTGGTCAGCAGGTAGCGCAGGTTGTGCTCGCCGACGCCGACGCGTACCGCCTCACGGTCCGTCACCTGGACGCCGTGACCGCTCAGCGCCTCGTGCTTGTCGGGGTTGTTGCTCAGCAGCCGCACGGAGCGGACTCCGAGGTCGGTCAGGATCATCGCGGCGGCACGGTAGTCGCGGGCGTCGGCCGGCAGGCCCAACTCGAGGTTGGCGTCGACCGTGTCCCGGCCGTCCTCCTGCAGTTCGTAGGCGCGCAGCTTGTGCAGCAGTCCGATGCCGCGGCCCTCGTGACCGCGCAGGTAGAGGACGACGCCGCGACCCTCCTGCGCTATCCGCGTCAGCGACGCGGCCAGCTGCGGCCCGCAGTCGCAGCGCAGCGAGCCGAAGACGTCGCCGGTCAGGCACTCGGAGTGGACCCGGACCAGCACGTCCTCGCCGTCCGGCAGCCGTCCGTCCGGGCCCAGGCCGCCCGCGACCAGGGCGATGTGCTCGATGCCGTCCGGCTCGCTGCGGTAGCCGAGCGCGGTGAACGAGCCGTGCTCGGTCGGCAGCGAGGTGGTCGCCGCGCGGGTGACGCTCGCCTCGGCGCGGCGTCGGTAGGCGATCAGGTCCTCGATGGAGACGATGGCCATGCCGTGGCGGCGCGCGAACGGGACCAGCTCCGGCAGTCGGGCCATGGTGCCGTCGTCGTTGGCGATCTCGCAGATCGCGGCGGCCGGACGCAGCCCGGCCAGGCGGCACAGGTCCGGCCCGGCCTCGGTGTGGCCGTCGCGCTCCAGCACGCCGCCCGCGCGGGCGCGCAGCGGGAAGACGTGGCCGGGGCGGACGAAGTCGCCGGGGACGGTGGCCGGGTCGGCCAGCATACGGATCGTCAGCGCCCGGTCGGCGGCGGAGATCCCGGTGGTGGTGCCCTCCCTGGCGTCCACCGAGACGGTGAAGGCGGTGCGCATCGACTCGGTGTTCTGCTGGACCATCTGGTCCAGCTCCAACCGGTCCAGGTCCTCGCCGGTCATCGGCACGCAGAGCAGGCCGCGGCACTCGCGCATCGCGAAGGCGACCAGCTCGGGCGTGGCGAGCTCGGCTGCGAAGACCAGGTCGCCCTCGTTCTCGCGGTTCTCGTCGTCGACGACCACGATGCCGCGCCCGGCGGCGAGTTCGGCGACGGCGAACTCGATGCTGTCGAGGGTGAGGTCCTCGTAGACCTCACCGTGCTGCTGGGCCAGTTCCTGAACGGCGGTCATGCGACGGCTCCTTCCGCGTGCGCGGAGCGGTCCTGCTGGGTGGGGAGTTCGAGCTGCGGGGTGCGGGTACGCAGCCACCAGGAGCGCAGACCCAGGATCACCAGGACGAAGTAGATGATGTAGACGTAACCGGAGAAGGCGTAGCCGCTGGTGAAGTTGAGCGGCACCCCGACGAGGTCGACGGCGAGCCAGGCGAACCAGAACTCGACCCAGCCACGGGCCTGCGCGTACATGGCCGCAAGCGTGCCGGTGAAGATGTAGGCGTCGGGCCAGGGGCTCCAGGACAGGCTCGGGTAGGCCTTGAACAGCTCGGCCAGTGCGACCGTGCCGACGACCGTGCCCGCGACCAGTACGCCACGCTCGGCCCAGGTCGCGAAGCGCACGGTGACGTCACCGGCCTTGGCCCGTCCGCGTTGCCACCGGTACCAGCCCCAGACCGAGACGACGACCACGATCAGCTGCTTGCCCGCGCTGCCGCTCAGGTGCCCGGCCGCGAAGGCCGCGAAGAGCACGACGCCGGAAAGCAGCTGCACGGGCCAGGTGAGCATCGAGCGTCGCCAGCCCAGCGCGAGGGCGCCGAGGCCGAGCAGGTTGCCCACCATGTCCGACCACTTGATGTGCTGCCCGAACAGGCTGAACGCCGTGCTGTTGAGGTCGTTGACCAAGCCGCTCATGGTCCGTCAGACCTCCGACGTCGCGATGTCGCCGAGCTGGAACGCGCGGTCGGTGAGCATCCGCTCGACGTACTTGGCGATGACGTCGACCTCGAGGTTGACCGGCTCGCCGATCCCCTTGCGGCCCAGCGTGGTGTGGGCGAGCGTGGCCGGGATCAGGCTGACCGTGAACGAGTCGCGGGCCGCCTCCACCACCGTCAGGCTGATGCCGTCGACGGTGATCGAGCCCTTCTCGACCAGGTACCGGGAGAGGTGGGCCGGGAGGCTGAAGCGCAGCACCTCCCACTGCGGGCTGCCGTCCGCGCCGGCGTCGCCGGGAGCGCGGGAGAGCAGCTCGGCGGTGCCGTCGACATGACCCTGCACCAGATGTCCGCCCAGGCGCGCGCCGAGGGCCATCGCCCGCTCCAGGTTGACCCGGGAGCCGACGGCGAGGGCGGCCAGGCTGGACCGCTCCAGCGTCTCGCGCATCACGTCGGCACTGAACTCGCCCGGCTGGGCGGCCAGTTCGGCGTCGGTGTCGAGGACGGTCAGGCAGACGCCGTTCACCGCGATGGACTGGCCCTCGTGGGCGTCAGCGGTGGTGAGGGGGCCGCGCAGGCGGATACGGGCGGAGTCGCCCAGGTCCTCGATCGAGAGGACCTCGCCAAGCTCTTCGATGATTCCCGTGAACATTCAGCTCTCCGTGACCTCGCGCCTACTGCGCGGTCTCCGGGGCTGTATCGGGAGCTGACAACGGACGACAATCCACGGGTCACGGGACGACGCGGAGCCCTGCCGGTAGCCCGGAACGGGCCGAACCGGACGCATCCGGGGAGGATGCGCGCGTTGCGACGACGCCGCAGCCCGACGTCCGCCGCGCACTGCCTCCCATCCGGACTTTCACCGTCGGTCCAGGAATTTCACCTGGTCAACCGACCGCTGGAGGCGGCCGGGTCGCGGACTGTAACCGCCGGTTCGGAATTACACCGACCCCGGAGTGCGCAAACGTCGTACTGCTGCAGTCAGTCTGCCACGAACCCGTGTCAAGGGCGCAAGACCCGTCACCCGCCCGCGCCTGTGGGATGGATCACCGCCGGGAGCAGGAATGAATCCACGCCGAGGCGCTGACCTGCTGAGCTGTGCCGACGCGGCGCTGCGCCGCCTCCGTGCTGTGCCGACTCTGTCCAGTGCCGACGCGGCGCTGCGCCGCGTCACTCCTCCGCGGGCTGGCCGGTGTTCGGCCGGACCAGACCGCTCTCGTAAGCGAGGACCACCAGCTGCGCGCGGTCGCGCGCGCCGAGCTTGAGGAGAGCGCGGCTGACATGGGTCTTGACGGTGAGCGGGCTGACCGCGAGCTGCTCGCCGATCTCGTCGTTGGACAGGCCGGTGGCCACCAGGGAGACGATCTCGCGTTCGCGGTCGGTCAGCGCCGAGAGGCTGGTGGGCGCGGGCGTCGGGTTGGTGCGGTCGGGCTGGGAGAGGAACCGGGAGATCAGCTCCTTGGTCGCGGCGGGCGTCAACAGCGCCTCGCCCCGGGCGACCACCCGGATCGCGTCGAGCAGCGCGTCCGGCTCCGCGCCCTTGCCCAGGAAGCCGCTGGCCCCGGCACGCAGCGCCTGGAAGACGTAGTCGTCTATCTCGAAGGTGGTCAGCACCAGCACCCGGACACCCGCCAGGTCCTCGTCGGCGATGATCCGGGCGGTGGCCTCCAGGCCGTCCATCTCCGGCATCCGGATGTCCATCAGCACGACGTCGGCGCGGGCCTTCTTGGCCAGCGCGACCGCCTCGTGCCCGGTGGCGGCCTCGCCGACGACCGTGAGGTCGGGCGCGGAGTCCACAAGCACCTTGAGGCCCGCCCTGACCAGGACCTGGTCGTCAGCGAGCAGCACACGGATGGTCATGCGGTTCCCGTCATTCCGGCGACGGCAGGGGCGTCTGCCGCTGGGGTGGTCAGCGAGGTCGTCTGCGACGTTGTCTGCGCGGGCGTGGCGGAGCCTGCGCCCGGCTCGTAGGGCAGCTCCACCACGACGCGGAACCCCCCGTCCGGGCGCGGCCCGGCCCGGAAGCTGCCGCCCACGGTGGCCGCGCGCTCGCGCATGCCGATGATCCCGTATCCGCCGGACGTGCGGGGCTCCCCGCGCGCGGCGCGGTCACCACGCTCGCCCCGCTCGGGACGCTCACTGCGGTCGGAGCGCTCGGACGGGCCGCCCGTGGGCCCCTCGTCCTCGACCTCGATGCGCAGCGTGCGCGACCGGTAGTCGAGCCGCACCACGGCCGAGGAGCTCCCGGCGTGCTTGCCGACATTGGTCAGCGACTCCTGGACGACCCGGTAGGCGGTCAGGTCGACGGTGGCCGGAAGCGGCTGCGGCACGCCCTCGACATGCCGTTCGACCCGCAGGCCCGCCTTCTCGAACTTGGCCAGCAACGCCGGAAGCTGGTCCAGTCCCGGCGCGGGCTCGCGCGGGCTGACGGAGTTCTCGTCGTTCTCGCCGGTCTGCCGCAGCACGGCCACGGTCGCGCCGAGCTCGGTAAGCGCGGCGCGCCCGGCCTCGCGGACCTGGGCGAGCGCCTCGCGCGCGGTGTCGGGCTGGGTGGCCAGCACGGTCGAGGCGACCCCGGCCTGGATGTTGATCAGCGCTATGTGGTGACCGACGATGTCGTGCAGTTCGCGGGCGATCCGCAGCCGTTCTTCGGCGACACGGCGGCGGGCCTCCTCCTCGCGGGTGTGCTCGGCGCGGCGGGCCCGCTCCTCTATCGCCGCGACGAAGGCGCGACGGCTGCGCACCGCCTCGCCTATCGCGACGGTCATCGCGGTCCAGGCGAAGGCGTAGCCGTTGACGGCCTGGTCCCACTTCTCCGGAGAGAGCGCCATGCTCGCGATGCCGACGGAGAGCACCGCGATGCCGCCGATGGCGAGGGCGAGCCGACGCTCGACGACGGAGCAGACGGTGTAGATCCCGAGACCGGCACCGGCCAGGATCGGGCCACGCACGGGCCCGACGAACATGTACCCAACGGTCGCGGCCACGGTGAGCGCCAGCACCGACACCGGATAGCGGCGACGCAGCGCCAGCGGAGCGTAGACCAGGAACCCGGCGACGACCAGCACCTCGGAGGGGTCGATCTCGGACCAGCTCTTGGTCGGGCCGCCGTCGCGCCAGACGAGGGTGAGCCCGTAGAGCCCGAACGCCAGCAGCGTGTCCATCCAGTAGGGATGGGCACGCGCGAAGAGGCGGATGCGGCGGAGCAGGTCCATGGCTTCAACGGTAGAGGCAAAGCGGTCATGGACCGTCATGCCGTGGTACCGATCACCTGGGCCGAACCTACGTGCCACCTCGTATAACCTGGTCCGGTTTGGACGGCTTACGGGGATTTCTACCCCAGCGCCCTCGAACACGACTGCTGTCACGCGAACAGAACCGCGACGATGTGGAGAGCCGATGAGCGGCGAGCTGAGTCGCAGCGGAGCGGAGCCGAAGCGAAGCGCGAAGGAACAGCCATGAGCGGCGAGCTGAGTCGCAGCGGAGCGGAGCCGAAGCGAAGCGCGAAGGAACAGACGTGAGTGGCCGGGGCCTCGGCGGCTGGGAACTGCACGGGGACGGCCGGCACATCGAGACCGGCGAGGTCGTCAAGCCCTGGGAGCGGCTGAGCTGGGGCCGGACCATCGGCCTGGGCGCGCAGCACGTCGCGTCGATGATCGGCGCCTGCTACGTCGCACCGCTGCTGATGGGCCTGGACCCGAACCTCACCGTGATGATGTCGGGCGTCGCGACCATCCTCTTCCTGCTGCTGACCCGCGGCCGGATCCCGAGCTACCTCGGCAGCAGCCTCTCCTTCGTAGGCGCGGCGACGACGATCAGGCTGCAGGGCGGCTCGACGTCGGCGATCACCGGCGCGCTGCTGGTGACCGGTCTGGTGCTGGCCGTGTTCGGGCTGGTGGTGAAGGCGGGCGGGGCCCGGATCATCCACGTGGTACTGCCGCCCGCGGTGACCGGCGCGGTGGTCATGCTGATCGGCTTCAACCTCGCGCCGGTGACCGCCGGCACGTACTGGCCGCAGGACCAGTGGGTGGCGCTGGCCACGATGGCGGCGACCGGCTTCGCGCTGGTGGCGCTGCGCGGCTTCTGGTCCCGTATCGCGATCTTCCTGGGGCTGGTCTTCGGCTACGCGTTCTCCTGGGTGTTGGACCGCACGCTCGGCAAGATCTACTCGCCGGACGGCAGCGGCAAGGTCACCGACCACTGGCGGCTCAACCTCTCCGGCGTCGGCCACGCCCGCTGGGTCGGCCTGCCGCACTTCCACGGACCGACGTTCAGCGGGTCGGCGATCGTGGTCGCGCTGCCGGTCGTCATCGCGCTGATCGCGGAGAACACCGGTCACGTCAAGGCGGTCAGCGAGATGACCGGCGCGGACCTGGACGACAGGATGGGCGACGCGATCGCCGCTGACGGCATCGCGACGGTCCTCTCCACGGCGGTCGGCGGCGGGGCCACCACCACCTACGCCGAGAACATCGGCGTGATGGCGGCCACCCGCGTCTACTCCACGGCCGCCTACTGGTGCGCGGCGGTCTTCGCCTTGCTGTTCGGCCTCTGCCCGAAGTTCGGCGCGATCATCACGGCGATCCCCGGCGGGGTGCTGGGCGGCATCACGGTCGTCCTCTACGGCATGATCGGCCTGCTCGGCGCGCAGATCTGGATCCGCAACAAGGTGGACCTGACCAACCCAATCAACCTGATCCCCTGCGCGGCCGGGATCATCATCGGCGCGGGCGGCGTCACTATGAAGATCAGCAGCAGCTTCTCGCTCGGTGGCATCGCCCTGGGCACGATCGTGGTCCTCTTCGGCTACCACGCGCTGCGCCCGCTGGCTCCGGCCGCCATGCGGCAGGCCGCGACGGCGGGACAGGCCGGACAGGCCGAGGCCGACGGGACGCAGCCGACGGAGGGTCAGACCGGTTCGGGCTCGGCCACGGACTGACCTGAAGGCTTTCGCTCACCCACCTCGTGTCAGCAACCGGGCTGCGGCGGCGACTTCGCCGTTGATCCGGCGTCGTGGGATCGGCACGGTGGCACCGCCTCTCGGTGGCCGGGGTGTGGGCAGGGGCGTGCGGGCTGAGCGGTCGTCAGGCGAGGGCGGACTCGCCGTTGGCCTCCTCCTCCAGATGCCAGTGCAGGTCCAGCACGCCCGGTTCCAGGGAAAGCCGGGTGACGACCGGCTCCAGCGCCTTGCCCGCATCCCCCTCGACGGTGACGGTCGCGCGGAGGCTGGCCACGTCCTCGCCCTCCCGGGTGGCACGCAGCCCGGCGGGAGTGAGACCGGCGCCGGTGAGTGCCTGCAACAGCAGGGCGCGGATGTGCGACTCGTTGCGACGGCTGCAGCGCAGGTGCACGGTCACCCGGCTGCTGGTGTCCGGGTCGGACCCGGCCGAAGGCGCCCGGTCCAGCAGCCGCCCGGCCGGGCGGAGCACCAGGTGGACGGCGAGTACGGCGAACGTCCCGACCAGCGCCAACTGGAGCCGCCCGGACGCCGCCAGCACTCCGACGGCCGCCGAGCACCACAGCGTGGCAGCGGTGTTGAGCCCGCGCACGCCGCCGCTGTCGCGCAGGATCACGCCACCGCCGAGGAAGCCGATGCCGGACACGACGTAGGACGCGACGCGGGTGGGGCTGCTGGTGTCCCCGGCCGCGACGCTGTAGAGGACGAACAGCGTCGCGCCGGTGGCGACCAGCGCGTTGGTGCGCAGCCCGGCCATCCGGGCGCGCCACTGTCGTTCGACGCCGATCAGTGCGCCGCAGCCGACGCCGGTGCCGAGACGGATCAGGAATTCGGCGGTGGTCAGGGACTGCACAGCCCGGACTCCTTCGGTGGTTCGTGTTCGGTGGCTCGTGTTAGGTGGTTCGTTTGCGTGGTCGGGCCGAGTATGCGTGGTCGGAGCCGTCCTGCTGGGGAACTCCAGACGTCGGCACGTCGGCGGGACGTCTCCCCCCCGTCACGTGGGCAGACGAAAAGCGGACCTGGCGGAAGGATCGGGAAATTCCTCGGACCGAATGCGGGCAGCACAAATTCACACCCGTGGCCGGAACGGCGAAATGACCGGATCAGGCCATGCGTGTGCGTACCCGTGTGTCAGGAACTGCCTGCTGCGGGACCGGTCGAGCGCGGATGCGGACTACTGCCAGGTTTCATCAGGCCCCACCTCCCCAGGTCAGCGCACTCCCGTGCGGAACACCGACACCTCCCACGTAAGAGCTTCGGCACTGCACGGCGTGTCCCGCCCATCGGTCGGGCGGGAAGCCACTTGGCCTCAACCCTTAAGCCGGGAAGAGGTGTCCTGACCCTGGGCGTCTCTCGACGTCGTCGGGTCAGTGGCCTGTGTCCGTGCAGACGCCTCACCGAACGAGGTGTCGCAGGAGAAGTGAACCGACCCACGCGGGGGAAAGTCAACCCGGCACGTAACAATCAGCCGCTCCGGCAGTTGCACATCGGTCGCAGGTGGACGGAGGAATGAATTCCCGTCAGCCACAGAAGTCACCGGACAACGGCGACAACAACACGTCAAAGAATCCGGGAACTTGCTTCACCACCGAATCACTGATCTATGCTGAGGGCGTTGAAACGAAGAGGGCACCTCGTTCGGTGAGGCGTCTTCACGGACACAGGCCACTGATCCCACCCGTCGAGAGACGCTCCGGATCAGGACACCTCCTCCCGACCTAAGGGTTGAGGCCAAGTGGCTTCCCAGTCAGCGCACTTGGGATCACGCCGTGGAGTGCCAAAGCTCTGACGAGTTGGGGTGTTCCGGCTACCGCGTCCTGTCGCGGTCTCTCACAGCCGGTCCGCTCCTTGCCGCGTCGCATCGGTGCCACGCGCACCACGGCCGGAAGGAGGCGAAGTCATGGACGACAGTCCGAGTCCATGTCCGGGCCGACCCCTGCCCGGCCATCCCGCCGAGCCTGGTCCGGCCCGCGTTCACCGCTGACCGCACGCCCGCGCCGTCCGCCACGCCGTCGACGGCGTCGTGGCGCGGGCACGCCTGCCCAGAAGGAGCCTCTTCGTCATGACCGTGATGTCCTTTCGCCCGCACACCCCGCACACCAGCCCGCACACCACCCCGCAGACGTCCGGCCGTCGCCCGCACGACGTACTGCATGACGTAGTGCGCGGCGCGCTCGGCCGACTCCGGCACATCAGGGCCTCCCGCCGTGTCCGCCGAGGCGTCGCTCGCCCAGGCCACCGTCACCGCGCTGCATACCACCGCCGCCGAGCCTTCGACCGCGTACGGGACACTGCGCCTCGCCCTCCACGACGGCGTCGAGCGCGTCTACCTGCTCGACCCGCACGACTTCGCCGCGACCACCTCCGCCGAGGTGGCCTACGACGCGCGGGTCCACGCCGCGTACATCCTGGCCGCCCAGGGCCACCGCCCGGAGTGGCTCGCGCCCCACCTCGACCTGCCGCTCTCCGCCGCCCGCGCGATCTGCGCCCGAGCGGAGCGCCACGGCCCACGCGGCCCGCGCAACGCCGTCGCACGCCGCTGAGCCCATCACCTACCCGGAAGGACCCCCCCGTGACGGTCACCTATCAGCGCGCACACCAGCACCGCGAGCTGTCCGCTGCCATCCCGCCGACCCGCCTGCCTTCGGCCGGCCGCAGGCCACCGGTCCCGGTGGCGGTCCCGCCACGCATCGAGGTCGACCGGCGGCGCCGCCGGGCCGTCGCCGGCGGGCGGCCCCTGGACCTGACCCGGCGTCAGTTCGACCTGCTGGCCCATCTGGTCGTCAACGCGGAGCTGGTCTTCTCGCGCACCCAGCTGCTGGAACTCGTCTGGGAGCAGCCGGACGTCGACGACGGCCGGACCGTCGACGTCCATGTCGCCCGGCTGCGCCGGAAACTGGGCGATCCGTACCGGTGGATGCTGGCCACCGTGCGCGGCGTGGGGTACAAGTACGACCCCGCGCCGTAGCCGCGGCGGCGCAACTGCGACGTTGTTGCAGGTAGAAGGCTCGGGCATCTGTCTTCTCATCTTCACGGATGCGAAGATGATTGTGTACCGTGGTCCTGTGAACACGCTTCCTGCCCTGCTGCTCGCGGCCGGTGGCGTCGGCTTCGGCCACGCCGTCATGCCGGACCACTGGCTGCCGCTCGCCGTCCTCTCCCGCACGAGGCGCTACCGCACCGGGCGAGTCGTCCGGCTGTCGCTCGCCGCCGCGCTGACGCACGTCCTCGTCTCGCTGCTGCTCGGCGCGGTGCTGGTGGTCGTCGGGCTCCAGTTCCGCACGACGGTCGCCCGCCACACCGACCTCGTCGTCGGGGGCGTGCTGCTGGTGACGGGCGCGGTCTTCCTCGTCCTGGACCTGCTGGGCAAGGGCCACGGCCACAGCCACGACGGCGACGGCGGGCACAGCCAGGGTCACGGACGCGGACACGGACACACGCACGACCACGGGCACGCCCCCGACCACGACGGCCGCCACACCCACGCCGTCGGCACCACGGCGGTTCTGGACCGACCGAAAGCGGAACACGAGCACAGCCACCCACAGCGCAGCCCGCGCGGGCTGGCCGGGCTGCTGATCCCCTTCGGGGCCGCAGCCTCGCCGGATCTGACGATCCTTCCGGTCTTCCTCGCCGCAGGCGCGCTCGGAGCGACGGCCGCGGTCGGCTCGCTGGTCGTCTTCACCCTGGTGACGATCGGCACGATCGTCGGTCTGACCGTCGCCGCCGCGCTCGGGGCGCGGATGCTGACGACACCGTGGATCGACAAGCGCGCCAACATGCTGACGGCGGTCACGCTGCTGGTGATCGGCGCGCTGGTCGCTCTCGGCTGGATCTGACCTGCGCGTTCGCTACACGGCTGCCTCAGCCGTCCGCGCGCGCCGACCGGCCGGGCGGGGCAGGTAGGTCGCGGCGTAGACGAGGGTCGCCGCCGCCATGATGCCGAAGCTGGGCGGGCACTGCGGGATCCACGCGGCGGCGGCCAGACCGGCCCACATCTCCGCGACCGCCAGGCCGCCCGCCAGCGCGAGGCCGACGAAGGGCCGCTGCGTCATCCGCAGCGCCGCGCCCGCCGGGGCGGCCAGCAGGCCGAGCAGCAGCAGCGAACCGACGGCCTGGGTCGCCTCGCCGGCCGTCAGGCCGACCAGGGCCAGGAAGCCCAACCCCAGCGCCTTGACCGGGACTCCACGCGCGGCGGCGACGTTCTCATCCAGCGTCGCGAAGAGCAGCGGCCGGGCGATCAGCAGTACCAGCGCCGTCACCACGAGCGCGATCACGACCGCGACCGTCGTCTGGCCGCCGTCCAGGCCGAAGATCGAGCCGAAGAGCACCGAGGTGCCCGCGCCGCCGTTCCCCATGCCGCTGGCCGAGGTGGTGTAGAGGGTGAGGAAGAACGAGCCGAGGCCCAGGATCCAGGCGAAGGCGCTGCCGATCACCACGTCGTCCGCCTTGCCGCGGCGGCCGATACCGCCGAGCAGCAGACCGACCAGGACGCAGGCGACGAAGAGGCCGAGCCGCAGGTCGTATCCGGCGGCGAGTGCGGCCATCGCGCCGGTGAAGGCGACATGGCTCAGCGCGTCCCCGGTGAAGACCTGCGCGCGCAGCACCAGGAAGAAGCCGACCAGCCCCGCCGCCAGTGCGATGAACGTGCCCGCCAGCAGCGCGTGCTGGAAGAACGGCTGGGTCCACGCGGAAACCGCGAGGGACATGGTCGGGGCCGTCATGCCGCACCTGCCAGGGTCGGGACCGCGCGTCGCCGCTCGGCGGCCGCGGCCAACGCCCGCACGCCGTGAGCGAGCAGGAAGAGCGCGAACGCGAACGTGGTGACGAAGAAGCCGAGCGGGTAGTTCCAGTACCAGCCCGCGAACAGACCCAGCCAGGTCACGCCGAAGCCGATGACGACGGTGAGCAGCAGGCTCAACCCCGGCCGGGCGGTGAGCACCTGGGCCGTCGCGGCGGGCAACACCATCAGCGCGAAGACCAGCAACGCGCCGGTGATCTGCGCGGCCTCGGCGGTCGCGGCACCGAGCAGCACCAGGAACGCCACCGACAGCGCCCGCACCGGCACCCCGCGCGCGGCGGCGACCTGCGGGTCGACGGAGGCGAAGAGCAGCGGGCGGCCGATCACCGCGAGCACGCCCAGCACCACGACGCCGGCGACGGCCAGCGTCGTCACCTGACCGGTGGTGATGCCGGTGAAGTTGCCGAAGAGCAACGCCTGCGGGCCCTCCAACAGGCCCTTGTAGAGCGCCATGAAGAGGTATCCGCAGGCCAGCAGGAAGGCTTGGACGGTGCCGGTCGCCGCCGACTCCTCCGAGTCGCCGGGCTGACCCCCGCGGTTGCGTCGGAGCATGGCCAGCACCAGCGCGGCGGCGATGCAGAAGCCGAAGTAGCCGAGGCTGAGCGCGAATCCGGCCAGCGTCGCGAACGCCGCGCCGGGAAAGGCGACGACGGACAGGGTGTGCGCGGCGAAGGTCTGCCGCCGCAGCACGACGTACCAGCCGACGACGCCCGCGACGACGGCGACGATCGCACCCGCGCGGAAGGCGTTGAGCATGAACGGGTACGACCACATGACCTGGAAGTCGTAGAGCAGGTTCCAGGAGAACGGAGGAGCGGATCCCATCTCAGCCACCCGCTCCGGCGGGTGCTCCGGCGCTCGCGTCTGCCCGTGCTCCGTGCACTCCGGCGTGTGCGCCGGTGCCCTCGGGCTGTCCGACGACGACGAGGCGGCCGTCCTGGGTGGAGAGGACCTCGACCGGGGTGCGGTAGAGGCGGGTCAGCGTCTCGGAGGTGATCACCTCGGTGGGCCGGCCGCTGACGGCGCCGCCCTCGGCGATGTACACGACCCGGTCCAGGTGGTGCAGGATCGGGTTGACGTCGTGCGCGACCATGACCACGGCGACCTGCTCCTGGTGGCAGATCCGGCCGATCAGCGCGGCGACGGCGCTCTGGTTGGGAAGGTCCAGGCTGTCCAACGGCTCGTCCAGCAGCAGCACTTCGGGCTTGCGGACGAGGGCCTGCGCGATCAGCAGCCGCTGCTGCTCACCGCCGGAGCACTGCCCGATCGGGCGGTGCGCGTACGCGCTCGCGCCGACCAGCTCGATCACCTCACGGACCCGCTCGCGCGCGGCATGCCGGTTGCGCGCCCAGGGCAGGGGTATGCCCCAGCGGTCGCCGTCCAGGCCCATCCGGACGATGTCGACGCCACGGATCCGCAGGCTCGGGTCGAAGCTGCGGCGCTGCGGCAGGTAGCCGACGCGGCTGCCCGCCTCGCCGGGCCGACGGCCGAGCACGCGTATCTCGCCCTCGGCGGCGGGCACGACGCCGAGCAGCACCTTGACCAGCGTGGACTTGCCGACGCCGTTGGGCCCGAGGACGGCGACGAACTCGCCCGCCTGCACCTCGAGGTCGACGCCGGACCACAGCGTCCGCCCGCCCACGCGCACGGCGGCGCCCCTGAGGCCGACGACGGGCGCCGCGGCTTCGGTGGGCGTCGGGGTGGCCTTCTCGACGGCCGGTGCTTCGGCCGGTGCTGCGTCAGCGGGTGCGCTCACGGGGGGAGGATTCATGGCGTCACTTCCCGGTGGCCTGGTGGAGAGCCTGCTCCAGGCCCTGGAGCTCGGCGACCTGCCACTGCTGGAACGTGTCGTTCGCAGGGGCCAGGGTCTCGGTCACCTGGGCGACCGGAATGCCCTCGGACTTGGCCAGGTTGACCTGCGCGACCACATCCGGGGTCGAGTTCTGGCTGTTGTAGACGTAGACCTTGATCTGCTTGTTCTTGATCTGCTGGTCGATCAGCGCCTTGTCCGCGGCGGTCGGGTCGGTGCCCTCGCTCATCGCGTCCAGGAAGGTCTCCGGCGTCATCATCTTCAGCCCGAGGCCCTCGGCGAGCGGCGTGACGATCGACTCGGACGCCCCGATCGGCGTGCCCGCGTACTTCTGCTTGATCTGCGCGATCAGCTGGTTGTACTGGGCGAGGGTCTGCGTCTCGAAGGTCTGCTGCTGCGCGTCGAAGTAGGCGGCGTCGGCCGGGTCGAGCTTCTTGTACTCGTCGGTGATCGCGGCGATGACCTGCTTGACGTTGTCCGGCGAGTACCAGCGGTGCGGGTTGCCGCCCGGCTTGATCCCGACGAGGTCGCCGACGTTGAGCTCCGCGCGGCCCGTGCCCGGGTTGGTGGCCAGCAGCTTGTCCGCCCACGCGTCGTAGCCGATGCCGTTGACGATGGCCAGCTGCGCCGTGGTGACGGTGCGGGCGTCGGAGGCGGTGGGCTCGTAGGAGTGCGGGTCCGTGTTCGGGTTGGTGATGATGCTGGTCACATGCACGTGCGAGCCGCCGAGCTGGGTGGCGATGCTGCCCCAGAAGTTCTCGGCCGCGGCGACCTGGATCACCTTGCCGCCGGAGGCGCCCGAGGACCCCGCGTTGGTCCCGGCGGGTGCGGTGGTCGCGCAGGCGCTGACCGAGGCCACCAGCGCGACCGCTCCTGCACCCAGCGCCAGCTTGGTGGTACGACGGCGGAAGGTGGCGGGCGCGGGCATGATCAGGGACCCCCTGGGCTGGGACGGCGGTGCGGCGACGTCTTCAGGTTAACTTGGAAACGGTTTTCATCGTAGCCCGAATGGGTGTGAGATGAAAACCGTTCCCGCCGTCACCCGTCCGAGTGGCACACGCCGGGCTCGCCGCTTGGCCCGCCGGGCCGCGCCAAGGCCGCATCAGGGTCTGCCGCCGTAGCGCTCGGAACGCGTCAAGGACCGCCCCACGCGGGCCCGGACGGGGGTGAACTGGTGCCATGACTCATCCAGTGATGGTCCTCGACGACACCCGCGACAGCCTGTCGGCCCTCGGCAACCTGGCGACCCCGGCGTACCCAGCATTCCCCGCCGCCGACGCGCGGGCCGGGACCTCCTTCGTGCAGACCGCCTCACAGACCGCCACGCAGCCCGTCGTCGGCCCGGTGAGCGGCACGGTGAGCGGCACAGATGACGAAGAGGACGAGGTGTTCGCCCTCACCGGCCACTGCCGGATGTCCATGCACTTCCAGCTGTAACCAGCAGGCCGCTCAGGTCTGCGTCCCGGGGACGAACCGTCCGCCCCGGACCAGCCGGGCCAGGTCGAGCGTGGTGACGGTGCCGACCAGGAGGCCGCCGTCCAGGACGAGCAGCGGAAGCCGTCCGCGGCTGTCGTCGAGCGCGTCCAGCAGATCGTCCTGGGTCGCCGCCGTCGCCCAGGTCGAGACCGGGACCGCGACGTCCCGCAGCCGCACGTCACCGCGCCGACCCGGCGGGATGCCGAGCAGTGTGCGCCAGCGGACCACACCGCTCGGATAACCGTTCAGGTCCACGACTGGGACCGCACCGAGGCTGCGCCAGGTGGTGCTCTCCTCGAAGACGCGGTCGACCGTGGACCAGTCGGGGCGGGTGAACGCGGGCGTGGTCATCGCCTCGCCGACCCGGACGCCACGCGCGGACGCCGCCAGCGCCGCGTGCCGGACCTCGGCCGAGGCGGCCACCATGAGAAACGCCCCTACCAGCAGCAGCCACACGCCCGCCGAGCCGGTCGCGGTGCGCAGCAGCACGATCCAGCCGCCCAGCACCAGTGCCGCGCCCAGCACTTGACCACACCGACCGGCCTGCCGCTCGGCCCGGTCCCGGTCACCGCCGCGCCACCAGAGTGCCGCCTGCAGCACCCGGCCGCCGTCCAGCGGGGCACCGGGCAGCATGTTGAAGACGGCGACCAGCAGGTTGACGACACCGGTCCAGATCAGCACCGCCGCCGGGACGTCCCAGTCCAGGACGTTCAGGGCCAGCAGCGCCGCGCCCCAGGTGGCCGCCGCGAGGAGCAGGCTGACCACCGGGCCGGCGAGCGCGACCAGCAGCTCCCGGCCGGGGCCGTGCAACCGTCCGATCCGGGTCACGCCGCCGAGGCCCCAGACGGTCATGTCGTCGACCCGCGTCCCGGCCCGTCGGGCGACCACGCCGTGGGCGACCTCGTGCAGCACCAGGCTGGCGATCAGCAGCAGCGCCCCGACCAGGCCGCCGAGCAGGTAGACGCCGGAGGAGCGTCCCGGCACCCAGGCGGGGAGGACGTTCCCGGCCAGGCCGAAGGTCAGCAGGACGACGAGCAGCGGCGCGCTCCAGTGGACCCGCAGCGGGATCCCGAAGAGCCTGCCCAGGGGCACGGAACCGTTCATGGCCGCCGCCTCCCTTCCCTACACCCTCCCCTGGGATTCTGCGCCCGGGGGACGCGCTCAAACCGGGCTCGGGGGCGTGGTCCCGGGCGCACCTGGCACACCGCGCCGAGACCCTCTAGGTTGGGGCCGCGCAAGATCACCCCACGCCCACGCCCACCCGCACGCCCGCACCCACGCCGCAGCAGTCCCCGTTGCCCCAGAGACTTTCGGAGCCCGCCGTGAACGATCTCTTCTCCGTCGCCGGAAAGACCGCCCTGGTCACCGGAGGTACCCGGGGCATCGGCCTGATGATCGCGCGCGGACTGGTCCAGGCGGGCGCGAAGGTCTACGTCAGCTCGCGCAAGGCGGAGGCCTGCGAGGCCGCGGTCAAGGAACTCGCCCAGTACGGCGAGGCCGTGGCGCTCCCGGCCGACCTGGCGCAGGCGGACGAGTGCCGCCGCCTCGCCGAGGAGCTCGCCTCCCGCGAGGAGCGGCTGCACATCCTGGTCAACAACGCGGGCGCGACCTGGGGCGCGCCGCTGGACGAGTTCCCGGTCAGCGGCTGGGACAAGGTCATGGACCTGAACCTGCGCAGCCCGTTCCTGCTCACCCAGGCCCTGCTCCCGCTGCTGCGCGCCGCCGCCTCTCACGAGGACCCGGACCAGGGCGACCCCGCCCGCGTCATCAACGTCGGCTCCATCGACGGCCTGCACGTCAGCCCGCTCCCCGCCTACTCCTACGCGGCCAGCAAGGCCGGGCTGCACCACCTGACCCGCGTGCTTGCGAAGGAGCTCGGGCCGCAGGGCATCACCGTCAACGCGATCGCTCCGGGCCCGTTCGAGTCCAAGATGATGGCGGCGACGCTGGAGACCTTCGGCGAGGCGATCGCCCAGGCCGCGCCGCTGCGCCGGATCGGCCGCCCGGACGACATGGCCGGGGTCGCCGTCTACCTGTCCAGCCGGGCGGGTTCCTACGTCACCGGCGCGGTCATCCCGGTCGACGGCGGCATCGGCACCACGGTCTGAGCGACTGACCGACCAGCACTGCACGGCACGGTACGGCACTGCACGCCACGGCACAGCGGCACAACGGACAACCGAGCACTTCCAAGGGGACGGGACATGGAACGCCGCCAACTGCTGCGTGGGCAAAGGAGGCTGGCGCTCGTCGTGGTCGCCGGCACACTGGTGATCGCGACGATCGGCTTCGTCGGCTCGTACGACGCGGTGATGCGGCTGGCCCAGCGCAACGGCTTCGGCTGGTTCGCCTACGTGCTGCCGATCGGCATCGACGTCGGCATCACCGTCTTCCTGGCGCTGGACCTGCTGCTGACCTGGATGCGGATCCCGCTGGCGCTGCTGCGGCAGCTGGCGTGGCTGCTGACGGCGGCCACCATCGTCTTCAACGCCGCCTCGGCGTGGCCGAATCCGCTGGCGACGAGCATGCACGCGGTGGTCCCGCTGCTGTTCGTCGCGGCGATCGAGGCGGCGCGCCACATGGTCGGGCGGATGGCCCAGATCGAGGCCGACCAGTTCATGGAGGGGACGCGGCTGGGCCGTTGGTTCTTCGCCCCCGTCGCCACCTTCCGGCTCTGGCGCCGCCGCCAGCTGTGGGAGCTGCGCAACTACCAGGAGGCGCTGGAGATGGAGCGCCGCCGACTGGTCTTCCGGGCCCGGCTGCGCTCGCGCTACGGCCTGTTCTGGCGGCAGAAGGCCCCGGTCGACCAGATCCTGCTGCTCAGGCTGGCCAACCTGGGCGAGCCGCTCCCGGCGTTCGAGCTGGAGGTCGCCCGGATCGAGCCCGATCCCACGCCGGCTCCCCCGGTCCGCCCCGCGCTCCCGGCTGCGCCCGCGCCAGCCGAGGCCGCGGCCGTGGAGGCCGAGACCGCCGCAGAGCAGCCCGAATCGGCCCCCCTGACCGTCCCGTCCACGCCGACCGTGTTCGGCGCGGGCACGGCCATCGAGCAGTACCAGCAGGGCTTCGACGAGTACACCCAGCAGCACGGCGCCCACCCGAACGCCGAGCAGTTGTCCACCTGGCTCTTCGAACAGCACGACATCAAGGGCCGTACCGGCGAACCGCTACGCGTCGGCTACCTGCTCCGCCTCCTGCCGTCGTTCCAGGCGCGCTGGACCGCTGCGCAGCAGGCTCAACCGGCCCCGCCCGCGCAGCAACTCGCCACCGCAGGGGTCAGTGCCGTCCGTGCGGTCAGTGCGGACGCATCCGGTCCCAGCCTCCCGCAGGAGTGAAGAGGTAGCGGAGCTTGCCGGTCGTGGTGCGCTCCGGCGGCCGGTAGTCGTCCGGCGGTGGCTCGACGCCGGGGTGCGGGGCCGGTTCCAGCAGCGGGTGGCGGCGCATCTCGCGGGCCCGGTCGCCGAGGTGGTCCAGTTCCTGCTGGTCGAGCGTGGCCCGCAGCAGCGGGAAGATCTGCGCCTCCTCCCAGTGCATGTGCCCGGTGACGTGCGTGCCCAGCACTCCCATCAGCCGGTCGAAGCCGGGCGCGTGCGCGTCGAGCAGCCGGATCCGGCGCAACAGTACGTCCGTCTGGGCGTGCGCGCCGAGGCACGGGACGGCCAGGGCGCTACCGCCCTCGGCCCGTTCGCGGATCATCGGGTAGACCAGGGCCTCCTCGATGGCGTCGTGCGCCACGATCTGCCGGGTGGCCTGGTCGGCGATCTCCTTGCGCTCCGGGTGGCCGAAGCCGACGCCCAGGAAAGCGCTGAAGGTCCGGGTGATTTCCTCGTGGTCGGCGATCAGTCCGTCGATCAGATCGCCTCGGGCGCGGTCGCGTCCGATGTCGGTCTCGATACCCATCAGAAGCACCTCCGGTCGAAAGAGGTCCCCCGCCTCTCCCTTACCCCGCCACGACCGGTTCGGATCCCCTGGATCAGATCCAGTCGCGGCGCTTGAAGCCGAAGTAGAGCGCGACCGAGATGCCGATGGTCACGCCCGTCGAGACCCAGAAACCCCACTGGGTGCCGAATCCCGGGTAGGGGACGTTCTGGCCGTAGAAGCCGGTGACCGCGGTCGGGACGGCGACGATCGACGCCCAGCTGGTCACCTTCTTCATGATCATGTTCATTCGGTTGCCCTGGACCGTCAGGTTGGTCTCCATGATCGAGCCGACCATGTCGCGCAGCGACTCGGTCCACTCGGTCACGCGCAGCACGTGGTCGTAGACGTCCTGGTAGTAGGGCATCATCGGGTCGGCCACCACGTGCAGGTCGCGGCGCATCAGGGTGTTCACCATCTCGCGCATGGGCAGCGCCATCCGCCGCAGCCGCACCAGGCTCTTGCGCAGCGCGAAGGACGCGCGCTGGATGTCGCGCGTCTCCTTGGCGTTGGCGTCGAAGAGGATCTCCTCGAGTTCCTCGATCCGGTCGTCCATGTCCTGCACAGCACGGAAGTGCCCGTCCACGACGTGGTCGAGCAGCCCGTGCAGCAGGAAGCCGACACCGTGCTGGCCCAGCTCGGGCTCGTCGTCCCAGCGGGAGACGACGTCGTCCATGTCGAAGCGGTCGTCGAGCCGGACGGTGATCAACGCGTTCGCGGTCACGAAGACCGACAGCTCGCGGATGACCAGGTCCTCGTGGTCCCGGGCGGCACAGACCGCGTACATGGAGAGGAAGCAGTGGTCCCGGTAGCGGTCCAGCTTGGGCCGCTGGTGCTCGTGCCGGGCGTCCTCGACGGCCAGCTCGTGGAGGCCGAACTCCTCCGTGAGCATCGCGAAGTCGTCCGGGGACGGCGCGCACAGGTCCAGCCAGACCACCGAACCGTCCTCGGCGACGTGGTCCGATATCTCGGCGACGGGGAAGTTCTCGAGGGCGAGCTTCCCGTCGCGGTAGAGACGTGTACGCACGGAGGAGGTCACGTTGGCGGTGGCGCTGGCAGGCGCGATGGTGTCGGGCATCGGGACACCATAGCGGCAGAACACACGCGACCCGGAGGCAGCCCTACTGCCTCCGGGTCGTCGTCAGAAGCAACTCAGCGGCTGCTCAGCTCTCGCGGCGCGGCAGCTTCCAGCCCGGGCGCGGGAAGTGGCAGGTGTAGCCGTTGGGGTAGCGCTCCAGGTAGTCCTGGTGCTCCGGCTCGGCCTCCCAGAACGGCCCGATCGGGGCCACCTCGGTGACGACCTTGCCCGGCCAGAGCCCGGAGGCGTCCACGTCGGCGATGGTGTCCTCGGCGATCCGCTTCTGCTCGTCGTCCAGATAGAAGATCGCCGAGCGGTAGCTGGCGCCGATGTCGTTGCCCTGGCGGTTCTTGGTCGTCGGGTCGTGGACCTGGAAGAAGAACTCCAGGATCGCCCGGTAGTCGGTCTCCGTCGGGTCGAAGACGATCTCGATCGACTCCGCGTGGGTGCCGTGGTTGCGGTAGGTGGCGTTGGGCACGTCACCTCCGCTGTAGCCGACCCTGGTCGTCAGCACGCCCGGCTGCCGCCGGATCAGCTGCTGCATGCCCCAGAAACAGCCGCCCGCCAGGACTGCCTTCTCCGTCTGCGCCACCACGAGTTCCTCCTTCGATCCGTTCCACCCAGCCCAACGCGGCGGACATGGTCATCATTCCGCCGCGCGGGGCTTCCGGCAGGTGCAGTTCGCGACGACGCCTCGACGACGCCTCGGGCTACTTGCCGGGCGCGAAGCCCAGCGGGGTGTTCGGCAGGCCCGTCATCGCCGAGATCATCGCGTCGTGCCAGATCGGGCCTGCGGTCTCGAAGCCGTAGGCCGGGTCGTAGCTGTGGCCGCCGATGTCCACGCCGTTGAGGGAGTTCAGCGGGTAGTTCGGGTTGGTGACCACGGTCGCGTCCGAGATCTGCGTGGTGTACCCGGAGAACCAGGCCTGGGCCTCGCTGTTGGTGGTACCGGTCTTGCCCGCGTCCGAGTACGGGATGGCGACCGACGCGCCGGTGCCCTGGTCGGAGACGACCGAGTGGAGCAGCGTGTTGACCTGCTGCGCCACTGCGGGCGTGAGCACCTGGTGGCAGTTGCCCGACGGCACCGTCAGGCTCTTGCCGGAGGAGTCGACCACCTGCGTGATCGCCGTCGGGCTGCAGTACGTCCCGTTGGCGGCGAAGGCCGCGTACGCGTTGGCGATCTGCAGCGGGGTGAGGTCGTTGACACCGAGGGTCAGCGACTGTGCCTGGGCGAGCGGCTCCAGGCCGGTCCCGGAGGCGTTCATCATGCCCTGGCTGCCGAGGCCGAGGCTCTGCGCCATGTGCACGACGTTGCAGAGACCCGCCTGGGCCTCCAGCGGCACGAAGTAGGTGTTCACGGAGTCGGCCATGGCCTTGACCATGTCGATGTTCCCGTACGGGACGGTGGTGTCGTTCTGGTCGCCGGGGACGGCCGGGTGGACGACTCCGTTGCAGTCCGTCATTGCCGGATAGTCCGCGGAGGCGGGCGAGTTGATCGGGTAGCTGAGCGGGACGCCCTGCGACAGCGCGGTGGCCGCGGTGACGGCCTTGAAGACCGATCCGGTCTGGAAGCCCTCGCCGCCGCCGTGCAGGGCGTCGACGTTGTAGTTGATCTCGGTCTGGTTGGTGCCGGTGCCGAAGGGACGGCTCTGCGCCATCGCCAGGATCTGCCCGCTGCCGGGCTGCACCATGCTGGAGACCGAGACGGCCTTGTCGCTGGAGTAGATGTGGCTCTGCATGGCCTGCGCTTCGGCGGCCTGGTCCTGCGGGTTGAGCGTGGTGTGGATCTGCAGTCCGCCCTGGTCGAACAGCGCCTGCCGGGCGTCCGACGTCGCACCGAACGCGGGGTCGTCCAGCAGCACGTGCTCGACGTAGTTGCAGAAGAACTCGTCGCCCGCCTTGGCGGCGATGCAGCCGGTCCGCGGCGGGGTCACCTTCAGGCCCAGCGGCTGGGCCTTGGCCTGGACCGCCTGGGCCGTGGAGATGCTCCCGTAGGTGGCCATCGCGTCCAGCACCTCGTTGCGGCGGGTCACCGCGGCCGCCGGGTTCTGCACCGGGTCGTAGGCGGAGGGCGACTGCACCAGACCGGCGAGGAGGGCCGCCTCGGGCAGCGTCAGCTGGCTCGCGTGCTTGCTGAAGTACAGCTCCGACGCGGCCTCGACGCCGTAAGCGCCGCCACCGAAGTAGGTGATGTTCAGATAGTTGTTCAGGATCTGCGCCTTGCTGAGCTTCTGCTCCAGCTCGATGGCGTACTTCAGCTCCTGGATCTTGCGCCCGGCGGTCTGCCGCGTCGCCGCGGCGACTCCGGCCGCGCTGTCGCCGGCCTCCTCGATGAAGACGTTCTTCACGTACTGCTGGGTCAGCGTCGACCCGCCCTGGGAGACGCCGCCGCTGCTGCTGTCCTTGAGCAGCGCGCGCAGCGTGCCCTGGAGGTCGATCGCACCGTGCTGGTAGAAGCGGTGGTCCTCGATGTCGACCAGCGCGTTCTGCATCTCCGGGGCGATCTGGCCGAGCGGGACGACCGTCCGGTCGCGCGAGTAGACGGTGGCGATGACGCCGCCGTCGGCGTCGTAGATCGTCGACGCCTGCGAGAGCGTCGGGACGACGAGGCTGCCGGGCAGGTTGTTGAAGTCATTGGCAGCGGCCTTGGCCGACAGCCCCACCCCGCCGACGGCGGGCAACGCGATCCCCGCGACGACCGCGCCGGCGAGCGCGGAGGCGCCGACGAGCTGAACGCCGAGCAGAGCTTTGTGTCCCGGGCCGCGGGACTCGCGCGGGGACTTACCGGAGAGGGGGGATCGCTTCGCTGCCACGGGCCAACCCTAAGGCGCGAGGTCAGGGCCTTCGGGCCGAGTTGGGGGTCACGAGCGTCACAACTCTGCGACAGCCTGCTGAGCGTTCGCTGAGCGGGCGGAGGCAGAGGGATGACTTAGGAAATTCCTCTGTGCTGCCGCGCGCGGTTGCACCACCAGGTCGTGCGACTAACGCAGCGCTCTCAGGACGTCCTCGTCCGTCAGTTGGTGGAAATCCTGGTACCACTCCCCCACCGCGCCGAAGAAGCGCGGGACTTCGACGCAGATCACCTCGTCGCAGACGCGCCCCACCGCGCCCACCGCCTCCCGCGCCGCGACCGGGACGGCGACCAGCAACCGTGCCGGCTTCGCTCCGCGCAGATAGGTGCACGCCGCGCGAGCGGTGATCCCCGTCGCAAGCCCGTCGTCCACGACGACCACTGCCCGGTCGCGGATGACGGGCGTCGGCCGGTCACCCCGATAGCGAAGCGCCCTGCGCTGGAGTTCCGCGCGCTCGCGGGCCACGTCGGGGGCGAGCTCGTCCGGGGTGAGGCCGAGAGTGGTCAGCGAGGCGTGGTCGAAGAGGGGCGGGTCGTCGCCCGCCAGCGCGCCGATGCCGACCTCGGGCCAGCCCGGAGCGCCGATCTTGCGGACGACCAGCACGTCCCACGGCCAGTCCAGGGCGACGCCGACCCGCGCGGCGACCGGCACACCGCCGCGGGCGAGGCCGAGCAGCAGCGGATCGGGCAGGTCCGACACGCCGCGGTCCAGCAGGCGTTCGGCGAGCTGTCTGCCCGCGTCGATCCGGTCGCGGAAGCGCATGACCGAGGAGGCGTTCAGGTCAGCAGCAGTCTCAGCTCCAGCTCGTGCTCACCGGGGACCGTGCCGCGGTCCTGGACGTGGACGGCCTCCTCCAGCGCCTCTCGGACGCGGTGCACCGGTTCGGCCGCGCCGATCAGGTCTGCGGAGACCTCACCGTCGAGGTGGAGCGGGGCGAGGTGGACGCCGTGGCGTCCACCGGTGTCCAGCAGCAGGGACCAGACGTTCGGGCCGAGACGGCTCTCCTCGGGTGCGGCGGCGCCCCCGTGCTGGGCGTGGCCGGCGTGGGCCTCGGGCGGGAAGGCCGTTTCGAGCGCGGTCATCACCGCGTCGGCATCCTCGGGTCGGCATCCGGCGAACTGGACGCAGACCTCCTCCTCGGCGCTCTGCTCAGGGTGCTTGGCAGTCGTGGCAGTCATGGGAACGCTCCGTTGTCCGGAACCCACACGGGCACTACTGTCCGCGCTACCCGCCACCGGCTTACCGAAACTCATCCCTCCACTTCCACCGCATTCCGCGGCATTCCGCCGTACCCGTCACGATTCCCTGCGGTTTACCTGTTACACGCAACTAACTAGCCTGGAGGTGAGGCAACAGCGCTCGGGCCCCGCCACCAGGAGGTGCGGCATGACCGGGAACACAGCTGACCGGCCGGGCGGTGGTTCAGGCACATCCGCCGTCGCAAGCACCGGCACCGGCTCGGGCGGAAGCGGCGGGCGCGACGGGCGGCGCCGCGAGCCCGATCCGCGCGCCGAGCACCGCAGGATCCTGATCATCATCTCGGCCCTGATGATGGGCATGTTCCTGGCCGCCCTCGACCAGACCATCGTCGCCACCGCGCTGCCCACCATCGCGGGCGACCTGCACGGACTGAACCACCTGGCCTGGGTGGTGACGGCGTATCTGCTGACGTCGACCATCTCCACGCCGCTCTGGGGCAAGCTGGGCGACCTCTTCGGGCGCAAGCAGCTTTTCCAGGCCGCGATCGTGATCTTCCTGATCGGCTCGGCACTGTCCGGGATCTCCCAGAACATGATCGAGCTGATCGCCTTCCGCGCGATCCAGGGTGCGGGCGCGGGCGGTCTGATCGTGGGTGCGCAGGCGATCATCGGCGAGGTGGTCAGCCCGCGTGAACGCGGCCGGTACATGGGCTACTTCGGCGCGGTCTTCGGCGCCTCCTCGGTGATCGGCCCGCTGGCGGGCGGATTCTTCACCGAGCACCTGAGCTGGCGCTGGGTCTTCTACATCAACATTCCGCTCGGCGCCGTCGCTGTCTTCGTCATCGCCGCCGTGCTGCACCTGCCGCGTACCCGCACCCGGCAGCGGATCGACTACGCGGGCGCGGCCCTGCTGGGCGCGGCGGCGACAGCCGTCATCCTGCTCACCACCTGGGGCGGCACCACCTACGGCTGGACCTCCGGGCCGATCCTGGGTCTGGGCGTGGCGACGATCGTGTCGCTCGCGCTCTTCGTGCTGGTGGAGCGGCACGCGGCGCAGCCCGTCCTGCCGCTGGCCCTCTTCCGGACGCCGGTCTTCGCGATCGCCAACGCGATCGGGTTCCTGATCGGCGCGACGATGTTCGGCGTCATCATCTACATCCCGCTCTACCTGCAGACCGTCCACTCGGCCAGCCCCACCAGTTCCGGCCTCCAACTGCTGCCGCTGATCCTGGGGATGCTGATCACCTTCATCACCAGCGGTCGGCTGGTCACCTCCCGGGGGCGCTACAAGGTCTTCCCGATCATCGGCACCGCGATCATGTCCTTCGGCGTCTGGCTGCTCTCGCTGATGACGCCGACGACGAGCCTGGCAGTGTCCTCGGCCTACATGTTCGTGGTCGGCTTCGGCATCGGCCTGGTGATGCAGGTGCTGGTCGTCGCGGTCCAGAACGCGGTCCCGCGCGAGCAGTTGGGCACGGCGACCTCGTCGACGACCTTCTTCCGCACCATCGGCGGCTCGTTCGGCGTCGCCGCGCTGGGTGAGGTGTTCAACCGGCAGTTGACCGCCAACCTGCCCAAGTACCTTCCGCCGCAGGCGGTCCAGCAGCTCCACGGCAGCACGGTGACGGCCAGCCCCGCCCAGCTGAACGCCCTGCCGGCGCCGATCCGGCACGGGTTCATCCAGGCCTTCGACGCCTCGCTGCACGTGGTCTTCCTGGTCGCCGTGCCGATCGGGCTGCTGGCCTTCGTGCTGAGCTGGTTCCTCAGGGAACTCCCGCTGCGCGAAAAGGCCTACGTCTCGGCGGCGGACTCGGTGGACCCGGTGGACCCGGTCGCGCCCGCAGACCCCGTCGAGCCCACGGACCCCGTCGAACCCGTCGAGCCCCCGGAGAGGTCCTGAAGCGCGTCGCGGCGTGACCGCAGGAAGGCGGAGGTCGCCGCGTTGTCCGCGCGGGCCAGCGCGGACTCGTAGGCGGCGAGCGCCTCCTCCCGCCGACCGAGGCGACGCAGCAGGTCCGCGCGGACCGCATGGAGCACGTAGAGGCGGTCCAACTCCCCTGCGACGGCGTCCACCAGCGGCAGCGCGACCGCCGCTCCGTCCCGCTCCCCCACCGCGACGGCCCGGTTGAGCGCGGTCACCGGGCTCGGCGCGAGGTCCAGCAGGCGGTCGTAGAGGGTGACAATCTGCGCCCAGTCGGTGTCCTGCGCGCCCGCCGCGTCGCTGTGGACGGCGGCGATGGCCGCCTGGACCTGATAGGGCCCGGGCGTGTTCCGGCGCAGGCAGCGACGGACGAGCTCCTGGCCCTCGGCCACCAGGGCGGCGTCCCAGCGGGAGCGGTCCTGGTCGGGCAGCAGCACCAGCGAGCCGTCCGGCGCGGTCCGGGCCGGACGACGGGCCTCGGTGAGCAGCATCAGCGCCAACAGGCCCTGCGCCTCCGGCTCGTCGGGCATCAGCGCGACCAGCAGCCGGGCCAGCCGGATCGCCTCCGCGCAGAGGTCCTGACGCACCAACACGTCCCCGCCGGTGGCGGCATAGCCCTCGTTGAAGACGAGGTAGAGCACCGCGAGCACCGAGCGGAGCCGGTCCGGCAGGTCCGCCTCGCGCGGCACGCGGTAGGGGATGCGGGCGTCGCGGATCTTGCCCTTGGCCCGGACCAGTCGCTGGGCCATGGTCGGCTCCGGCACCAGGAACGCCCGCGCGGTCTCGGCCGTGCTGAGTCCGCCCAACAGGCGCAGCGTCAAAGCGACTTGGGACGGGACGGCGAGGGCCGGGTGGCAGCAGGTGAAGATCAGGCGCAGTCGGTCGTCCGGCACGGCACTCTCCTCCTCCCGGTCCTGCGGTGCCGGGTCGGCGTCGCCGTGGAGGGCCAGCGCCTCGGCGTGCCGGGCGTCGCGTCCCGCCTCACGGCGTAGGCGGTCGACGGCGCGGTTGCGGGCGGTGGTCACGATCCAGCCCTCCGGGCTGGGCGGCGGCCCGGATACGGGCCAGCGCTGAACGGCCGCGGCGAACGCCTCCTGGACCGCCTCCTCGGCGAGGTCGATGTCGCCGAAGGCGCGGACCAGGACGGCGACAGCCTTGCCGTAGTGGCTGCGGAAGACCCGCTCGATCCCGGCGACGTCGGGGGTCTCGTCGACCCCCGACACCTCACCCGGGTCGGCCATCAGCCGTCGACCTCGCCCGTGAACGGCCGCACCTCGATCGGCAGCGTCGTCGCGCGGGCGGCCTTACGGCCCCACTCCAACGCCGCGTCCAGGTCCGGCGCCTTCACGATGCAGATACCGCCGAGGTACTCCTTGCCCTCGGCGTAGGGGCCGTCGGTGACCAGCACGTCACCGTTGGCCGGCTCGGGCCGCAGCAGGGTCGCGGTGCTCGGGTCGTGGAGGCCTCCCGCGAAGACCCACGCGCCCGCGGCGCGCAGTTCCGCGTGGAACACCTCCAGTTCCCGCATGATCCCGGCCAGCACCTCGGGCTCCGGCCGAGTGCCCTCGGTCGGTGTCACCACACTGAGCAGATACTGCTTCATGGTCTCCTCCTCCGGAGTCTCTTCACCCTCTGTACGAACGGGAACCCCGGGGATCGACAGCGGCAGCGACTCTTTTTTCAAGGATGAGCCGAAGAACGCGGCGCTACAGCTCCGGCGCGTCCCCCTTCACCGGCTTCACCGGCTTCTCCGGCGGGTCGTCGCTGAGGCGGTGCAGACCGAGCAGCACGCCGATCAGGCCTGCCTGGTCGGGGCTGAGGCGTCCGACCGCGTCCAGCATCGACAACGGCGCAGCAGGGGCGGAAGGCTGCTGCTGCGCGGCGTTGTCGGCTTCGGGCGTCTCGGGCCGGTCCGGCTCCATGAAGCTCTCCATTCGATGTCGTAAGGAACCAGGTCGAGGCAGCATTTCAGATCATCGGCCCGGTCCGCTGCACCGGTCCATCCCGCGGGGGTCCGTGTCCCGGTATGCCCCGTTCGGCGCACGCGGAGCGCGCCCGGCCCCCGTCCCGCGAAAGGATGGTGCGGACGAGTCTGTCGAGCCCCCGGAGGTGGGCCCCGTGGCGTGGGACGCAGGCGAGAATCTCAACAGGCAACTGGACGAGGAACAGCTCGGCACCCCCGAGCCCTGGTACTGGTGCCTCCGTCACAACCGCGTCGAACAGGGCCGCCAGTGCCCGGAGCGGTTCCTGCTCGGCCCGTTCCCGACCGCGGAGGCGGCCAGCCATGCGCTGGAGTCGGTCGACGAGCACAACAAGGCCTGGGACGCCCAGGACCAGCCCCGAAGGCCGGAGGGCCCGGACGACAGCGGCGACAGCGGCGACAGCGGCGACAGCGGCGACGCGACGGAAGGGGGTGACCGGTCGTGAACGAGATGTCCGACGACATGGCCCACGACGACAAGATGCTCTTCCTCGACGTCGCCGACACCGAGGCCGCCGCTGCCGTCTTCGACGAGATCACCCAACTGCCCACCGTCACCCGTGCGGTGCTGCTGGAGCGCGACGCGGACGGCCGGATCAGCGTGCCCAAGGACTACGACCCGCAGGCGGGCGGCGCGATGTTCGGCCTCGGCGCGGTCGGCGCGCTGGTCGGCCTGCTGGGCGGCCCGATGGGCGTCGCGATCGGCCTGACGCTGGGCAGCGGTGTGGGCGCCGTCGCCGACGGCCGCGAGGCCGAGGACGAGACCGACGCGCTGATCGGCCTGACCGCGTGGGTCGACCCCGGACACTGCCTGGTCACGGCGGAGATGGTCGAGTCCGACCCCCGCGCCGTCGACGCCATCGCGGCCCGCCACCAGGCCGCACTGCACCGCGTCCTGGCCTCCGACGCGGCCGCCGACCTGGAGAAGCTGCGGGCGGCCGCGCAGTCGCGCAGCTGAGAGCCCCGGGCCGGGCCCCCGGCTCCGCGTGGCGCACTCCCCGCAACCGGCTGACTCCCTACAGTAGCCGGGATGTGGAACGACATGTTCGTCGCGGGCGTCTCCTACGGCGAGAAGGCGCTGCGCACGATCATCGTCTACCTGGCCCTGCTGGTCATGCTGCGCCTGCTCGGCAAGCGCGGCCTCGCCCAGCTGAACACGTTCGACCTCGTGGTGATGCTGCTGCTGTCGAACGTGGTCCAGAACGCGGTCATCGGCAACGACAACTCGGTCAGCGGCGGTGTCTTCGGCGCGGCCGTGCTGCTGGTGACCGACGCGCTGCTGGTCCGGCAGGGCGCGCGCTGGCCGTGGTTCGCCCGGCTGCTGGAGGGCGAACCGACCGTGCTGGCCCGTAACGGCAGCTACAACCTGCATGCGATGCGGCGCCAGGGGCTCACCCGGGGCGACATCAAGCACGCCGTGCACACCCAGGGCGGCGACGGCATCGACGAGGCCGCGCTGGTGGTGCTGGAACCGGGCGGCTCGGTGCTGGTCCGCCTCCGCCCGGGGGACCAGGTCGCCGACAAGGACGACATCGCCGAGCTCGACGCCCTGCTCCGCCGGATCGAAGCCCGCCTGCCCGCCGCCCGCGAGGAGTGAGCGGAGGCCACCGCACCGCGTGCCACTCGCCGCATGGGCGCAGGGCACGCGGCACGCAGCAGACGGCACGCGGCCTGACCGTCAGCGTCAGCGTCGCGCTGCGGCCTCACTCACGCCGTTGAAGACGTCCGGGCCGAAGTCCGAGGCCGTGGCCGCGAAGCCGAGGTGGCCCCGACCGTCCGCGCCGCCGGTGCGCAGGCCGAGCAGGTCCTCGAAGGTGCGCAGCGCCGAGTAGTGGTTGTAGCTGCCGGTGGTGTCCGTGCTGCCGGCCTTGATCCAGAACGGGTTCAGCAGCACCGCGCCGACCTGTCCGCCACCGGGCATCGTTCCGGCGGACGGCTCCTGACCAGGCGTCAGGCCGGTGAATCCGAGCAGCTGGTAGTAGGTCTTGCCGCCGAGCGACGCGATCGGCGTGTTCAGCAGCGGCGAGTAGCCGGGGTTGGCGCTGCCGGGGCCCGGCTGCTCGTGGTCGCCCGCGGCGACGTCGGCCACCGAGCCCTCGTCGAACGTGATCATCACCAGCATCGAGCCGTCCTTGTACGCAGGCGAGTCGAGGATCAGCGGCATCCACGCCTTGAGGAACGCGTCCGCGCCCACCAGGCCGCCGGTCGTGGTGCCCGCCGTGTTGACGCCCGCACAGGTCGCGTCGTGGCCGTCGTCGCAGACGTTCGGGCTGACCATGGCGAACCGCGGCGTGGTGAACGGGCTCGCCAGGTCCTGGGCCAGGTGGCCCTGGTAGCGGTAGCCGCCGCCCGTCCGCGCCGTCGCGGCGCCGAGCGGGACGACGTGCTGACCGCAGGAGGACGCGTCGTCGGTGACCGAGTGGAAGAAGGCGAACGGGTTGTGCCGGTCCACGTACTGGTCGGTGGTGCTCGACTTCACCTGCGAGCCGGTCGCGTTGGGGCCTTCGGCGTTCTCGGTGTCGTCCGTCCCGACGCCGTTCGCCTGCGTCGGGTGGGCGCAGTCGGTGCCGCCGCTCGGGTCGGGGGTGCCGCCGTCGCGGGCGGGGTCGTTGCCCATGTCACCCGCGTACTCGCGCCAGTCGACGGCGGTCGGGATCCCGGGCAGGTCCCTGGCGGCCTGGAGCTGGCCGCCGATGGTCTGCACGTCCGCCGGGTAGACGCAGCCCTGCCCGTCCGCCTGGCCGGGGTAGCGCACCTGGTCGGCGTCGGGCGTGCCGGGCAGCACGTCGTCGTAGGCCCCGCCGGTGGCGGTGGTGCAGTCGCTGCTGGTGACCTGGTTGGGCGCCTGGCCGGAGACCTGGGCGAGGTAGTTGTCGAGGCTGACGTGGCCCACCGCGTAGTAGTCGGGCAGCAGTTCGCCCTGCGGCACCAGCGTGCCGTTGAGGTAGGTCGCGGGCGAGCCCGGCCCGAAGGTCTGGCCGTAGCTCTCGTTCTCCAGGTCGATCACCAGCACGTGGTCGATCGCCCCGGCAGGCGGCGTGACCGGCACAGCCCTGTCCGCGGGTACGGCCGGGCGTGCCGAGGCGGCGGGCACGGCGGCGGTGAGCGACAGGACCAGCCCGGTCGCGGCTGCTGCGACCAGGGCGGCCTTGTGCGGCGTTCGTCGCGTCATGCGAGTGTCCTCGTTCCGTTGTCGGAAGTGTTCGGGTGTGCACGGGACTGTGCGAGGTGCTTCCGGGGAGGTCGAGCACGGATGGTGACAGGCGTGGCCAAACGCCATGGCATGGTCGGGCGACCGGTCGAAGAACGCAAGACATCCGCAGAACGCACCGGCCCCGAACCGTGAACGGGATCGGGGCCGGCGACAGGACACGTACGGGTCAGCCGCGTCGGGCGGGGTCCCAGATGCCGGTGATGGGCTGGGCGTAGAGGTCGTTCCTGGTCAGGCTCGGCAGGTGGAGCGCGGCCTCGACGGTGCGCAGCATGCTGTAGTGCGTGTAGCGCAGGTCGCTGGTCGAGCCCGGGCGGACGCCCTGCGAGCCGAGGACCAGGGTCGGGATGCGCTGGAGCTGCTGCTGGCCGTCGGCCGCGTCCTCGTCCCAGGTGAGGATGAGGAGCGAGCGCTGGGTCTTCCAGGCGGGCGAGTTGAAGATCGGCGTGAGGGTGTTCTTCAGCCAGGTGTCGCCGGCGGTGACGCCGCAGCCCTCCATGTCGTCGCAGTCGTCAGCGCTGAGCCAGGAGAAGGTCGGGGTGGTGCTGGTCTTCTGCAGGTCCGTCGACAGCTGCGTCAGCGGCAGCAGGTGGGACTTGCAGTTGGCCGGGTTGTCCTTGACGTCCTTGAAGAAGTAGAACGGCAGGTCGTCGATGGTGTACGCGCCGTGGGCCGTGGTGTCGCAGGGGCCGGCGGCGTTCTCCATGTAACCGCGCCAGCTGCCACCGGCCTTGGTGACCAGGTCGCCGATGTTCGGCGCGTTCACCGTGCTGGTGAACGGCGTGTTGTTGTTGACGTCGAAGAGGCTGCCGCCTGCCAGCGCCACGTAGTTGGGGTCGCTGGGGTGGGTCTCGGCGACGGCGTTCGTCAGGTTGGCGCCCTTGGGGACCAGGCTGTTGATGAACGGCGCGGCGGAGGTGTTGCCGATGATGCCGCTGTAGTCCTGGTTCTCCATCATGACCACGAAGACGTGGTCGTAGCCGGGAACGTGCGCGACCGGCGGGGTGGCCGGGTGCGGGGCCGGGACCGGGGCGGAGAGGTGCAGGGCGAGGTTGTCGACGTAGCCCTGGGCGTGGCCGAGACGGTCGTGCGGCTGCGGGCCGGTGACGGTCATCACCGTGCGGATCGCGCGGGTGCCGCGCGGCAGCTTGCCGACGGCCTGCTCGGGCAGCAGCTCGGTGGCGTAGCCGCGCATGCTCGCGGTGACCGGGCCGAGAGCGGCCTGGCCCAGGACCTTGCCGTGGGCGTCGAGGAAGTAGCTGGTGACCGTCGAGTCGTCGCTGACCGCGCCCGAACCGCCCAGGTAGCCGGTCAGGTTGTAGCTGACGTCGCCGCCGTCGATGCGGTGGGCCGCGGCCGAGACGTCGGCGGTCTGGGTGCCGGTACTGACACCGCCGCCACCGCCCGAGAAGACGTTGTGGCCGCGGTTCCTCGGCCCCGGCGTGGTCGCGGTGGGGAAGTCGGTGATGCCCTCGCCGCCCTCCGCGCCGTAGGCGACGGAGTTGAGCAGGCCGGTGACCCGCCAGCCGGGGACGGTGTTGGTGTCGACGCCGACGTCGGTTCCCGCGCCCTGCTCGGCGTCACCGTTGACGATCAGGTTCGGGCCGGTCCCGACGTTCGGCGCGGGCGGCTCCGGCGTCGGGTGCGGGGTGGGCGGGGCGCCGACGTTGAGCGCGAGCGGCCCGGCCAGCACGGTGTAGCCGTTGTTCGAGAAGAGGTAGACCTGGTAGGCGCCTGCAGCGAGCCCGTAGGTGTCGAAGGTGACGCTGCCACTGGCGGCCGGGGTGTACTGCCAGGTGGTCGAGCCCTGGGTGCCAGGCGTCGCGCCGGCCGTGTAGAGGCCGACCCAGTTGGTCGAGCTCAGGTCCGAGGCGGGCACCGAGTAGGAGAAGTTGACGGCCTGTCCCTTGTAGACCGGGCCGGTCGTGGTCTCGCTGAGCGTGGGGGCCGAGACGGTGGCGCCGGCGACGGCGGGGAGGGCGGAGGCCTGGTAGCCACCGGCGGCGACGAGCGCGAGGGAGAGCGCTGCGGCAGCAGCCAACGTGTGGCGCTTACCGAATCCGCGAAGTTGTTCAGACATGTTGCCGATCCTGAAGGTCTTCGGCGAGGTTTCCGGCTGCCTTCGGGTAACGGGCATCCGTCGTCACGCGAAACATTCGGATCATTGGCCCACACCAGAACTGACCGGCGAGTAGCGCGCACGTCGTCGGCCGATCCACAGCTCTGACACAGACTCACCGCACACCAGCGGCTTTGCCGGGAGCTCAGCAAAAGGCCGCTCGGCCGGATCAAAACCGCAGATACAAACGGACGTTGATTGTTCTCCAGCAGGCTACCCGCGAGTATTGCGCTTCGTTCTGCGCGCTCCTACGCTCAACACCGCTTTCGAGCTTGTCCGGACAAGTGCACCCGATGGCAATGCCGTGCCCCGCAGGCACGGACCGTCCGAACCCCAGGAGCCCTCGTGCGTCACCCCCTCTTCGCGCGCCGATCCGCGTACCCCCTCGTCGCCGCGCTTGCGCTCACCGGCGCCGTCGTCGCCCCGACCCAGGCGGCCACCGCGGCCACCGCCGCGCCCACCCAGCTCTCCGTCTTCGCCTGGAACGTCGACCTGGGCACCGCGGTCGTCGACTCGGTGGAGAACGAGAACGCCGCCGGCCGCACCCCGACCGTCGAGTCGATCATCCGCACGCACGACGCCGACGTGGTCATCCTCGACGAGGCGTTCAACAACACCTCCGACGGCGAGATCCCGTCCGCCCTCAAGGACCTCTACCCGTACGCGACCCCGGTCGTCGGCGAGACCTGCTCCGGCGGCGGCTGGACGGGCATCAGCGGGGACTGCTCGAACTCCCCGTTCGTCATCAACGGCGGGACGATGATCCTGTCCAAGTACCCGGTCGAGAAGCAGTACGCGCACATCTTCTCCAACTCGACCTCCGGCACCTGGGACTACGACGCCAACAAGGGCGCCGACCTGGTCGAGCTGAACGTCAACGGCTCCAACGAGTGGGTCGTCGGCACGCACCTGCAGGCCGACCAGTCCGGCACCTCGACCAACACCACCCAGTCGACCCGACTGGCGCAGCTCGGCGAGATCAAGAGCTGGGTCAACGGCATCGTCGGCACGTCCGCGCCGGTGCTGATCGGCGGTGACCTCAACGTCGAGTACTACGGCGGTGCGTCGCGCGGCGACTACACCAACGCGCAGAACGCCGTCGGCGGCGTCCTGGGCAGCCCGGCCCTGGACCCGAGCCAGTCCATGTACACCATGGACTGCCCGGTCTCGTCGTGGTGCCAGTACATGGGCGGGGTGGAGTCCTTCCCGACCAACTACCAGGACGACCTGGACTACATCGGCTACCTGAACGACGGCAGCCGCCCGGTGCCGACCTCGCTGCCGACCGTCGGCATCGCCTTCGACCCGCAGTCCGGCTGGACCAGCGGCCAGCTCGACACCAACGCGCCGAGCGACCACTACCCGGTGACCGCCACCTTCTCCCTGCCGTAGCCCTCCCAGCCCGGAGCCCCGTCCGATCGTGCCTGCCCGCGACCGGACGGGGCGTCCGTTTTGGCCGTCGACAACACGGAACCCTAGGATCCGGCCGTATGACAGACCGCGCCGCCCATCCCACTGACGCCGCCGTACCGCTGCTGCTGGACGCGACCGCCTCCGGGCGGCCGGGCAGCATCCTGGCCGACGCCGAGCGCGCGGAGGCGGCGGGCGTCGACCGGCTCGTGGTCGCGGAGACCGCGCACAACCCCTTCGTCCAACTCGCCCGCGCCGCCGACCGGACCCGGTCCATCGAGCTGGCCACCGGCGTCGCCATCGCCTTCGCCCGCACCCCGATGACGCTCGCCTACGAGGCCTGGGGCCTGCACGAGGCCTCCGGCGGACGGGCGGTGGTGGGACTCGGTTCGCAGATCAAGCCGCACATCGAGCGCCGCTTCGGGATGACGTGGAGTCAGCCCGCCGCGCGGATGCGGGAGTACGTCCACGCCGTGCGGGCGATCTGGAACAGCTGGCAGCACGGCACCCGGCTGGCCTTCCGCGGCGACTTCTACACCCACACGCTGATGACGCCGGTCTTCTCCCCCGAACCGGTCGCCGCCGGTCTGCCGCGGATCCTGCTGGCCGGCGTCGGTCCGTTGATGACGGCCACGGCGGGCGCGGTCGCGGACGGCTTCATCAGCCACCCGTTCACCACCGTCCCCTACCTCACCGAGCACGTCCTGCCCGGTGTCCTCGCCGCCCGCGCCCAGGCGGAGGCCGAGGGCGCCGCCTGGACGACGGCAGCGACGGCGACGGACCGACCGTTCGAGGTGGTCGGCAACGTGCTCGCCGCGATCGGCCGCACCGGGGAGGAGCTGGCCGCCAACCGCACCCGGGTGCGCGAGCGGATCGCGTTCTACGCCTCCACGCCCGCCTACCGCGCGGTCCTGGAGCGACACGGCTGGGGCGAACTCCAGGACCAGCTGCACCCGTTGTCGGTGCGCGGGCGCTGGCAGGAGATGGGCGCGCTGATCGGCGACGAGGTCTTCGACGCCTTCGCGGTCGCCGGAACCCCGGCCGAGGCGGCCGAGGAGATCCACCGCCGCTACGCGGGCACAGTCACCCGGCTCTCCGTCCACTCCCCCGACGAGGCCGACCCGTCCCTCTCCCTCGACACCCTCACGGCGTTGCGCCGGCTCGAGGGCAGGGGAAACTGACGCTCAGTCAGTCAACGCCACTGCGCCGTCTCCACGTTCGCCGTGGCATCGGTCAGAAACGCCGTCATGCCCGTGGCGATGCCCAGGGCCGCCGACTCCCGCCACGCCGGGGACGTGACGCGGGCGGCGTCGGCCGTGTTGCGCATGTTGGCGCACTCGATGAAGACCGCCGGGACGCGCGACAGGTTGAGCCCGCCGAGGTCGCTGCGGGTGACCAGCGCGGTGCCGTGGCCGAGGTAGCTGGAGTACGGCTCGCCGGTGGCCTGGGCGAAGGCCGCGCGCAGGGCGAGCCCCAGCTCCCGGGAGGGACCGACGATGGTGCTGGTGTCCGCCGCGCCCGCGACGACGAGGGCGGGCAGGATGATGTGGAAGCCGTAGCCGTCGGGCCGCGCGCCGTCGGCGTGGATGGCGACGACCGCGTCCGCCTGCTCGCGGTTGCCGATCGCGGCGCGCTCGTCGACACACGGCCCCCACGGCCGGTCGCCGTCCTGGGTGAGCACGACGCGGGCGCCCTCCGCGCTGAGCAGCGCGCGGACCCGCCGGGCGACGTCCAGGGTGAAGGCGGACTCGGGGTAACCGCCGTCGGTCGCGGTGCCGGTGGTGTTGCAGGCCTTGCGGCCGTTGCCCACGTCGACGAGTTGGTTGATCTCGGCCAGGTGGGCCGGGTTGCCCGGGTTGTGCCCGGGGTCGACGACGACGGTCCGACCCGCCAGCGGGAGTCCGACGTCAGCCGCCATACGCGCTCCCGACGTTCCCGCGCCGCCGGTCAGCAGCGCGCACAGGGCCAGCGCCGCCGCCGTCGGGTACTGCCACATCCAACGCCGTGCCCGCATGCCGTCGCCCTCCGCTCCGGGCGGGCCACCACCGCTCGCCGCGCCTCCAGCGGAGCACGGGGACGCGCGTTGCCACGGCACGACGCACCAGCGCGCCACCCCGGTCCACCCGAACCGAGCAGCGCGCCTCCCCGTGTCCGACGACGGGTCAGCCGAACTCGGCCGCCACCGCCGCGGCCGGGCCGTCCAGGGCGCCGCGCCGCTCGGGCATGTGCAGGCTGACCATCCGGTACCAGCCGCCGACCCGCTCGAAGGCGTAGACGCCCTGGATCCCGGCCGTGATCGCCGTCGTCTTGGCCCTGGGCCAGCGCAGGATCTCGGCCATCCGGGCCATCACCTCGCGGCTGACGTCGCGGTAGACGCGGATCTCCACCTCGGCGGCGCCGTCCAGCAGGTCCTTGATCTGGCGTCCACGGCCCGTCGCGGCGAGCCGCAGCAGTTCCTCGTGGCAGTAGGCGAGGTGGTTGTCCTCGTCCTGGCAGATCATCCGGACCGCGCGGCCGATGTCCGGGTCCTCGCCGAAGTACCGGACCAGCAGCTGCATCTGCTCGGAGGCCCGCTGCTCGGTCACCCGGCTGTGCGCGAGGTAGGCGACCACGTCCCGCTCGTCCAACGGCTGTTCGCCGGACAGCTTCTGGTGGGAGAGGCCGATGCCCGCCCGCTCCAACAGCATGGTGTAGTCGGTCTCCGGAGGGACCGGCACGGGCGTCAACCCCCGCTTGCGCATCAGGGCGTTGAAGATCCGGCCGTGCTTGTCCTCGTCGGCCCCGTGGCGGGCGACGCGCGGCGTCAGGTATCCCATGCCGTCCGGCAGCAGCGCGGCGATCCGGCCGTTCTCCCACCCGCCCTGCGCCTCGCCGCTCGCGGCGATCGAGCAGAAGAGCCGGAACGCTTCGTCGTCGTCCAGGATCTCCTGGAACACGCCCTTGGCGGACAGCACATCCCTCACCTCGTCCGGACGCTCGAGTCTTCGCCCCAGGCTCGCCCGCCCCCTCGGCCCCGGCAACCGGAGCGCCACCGCACGGGTGAGTCGGCGCGGCAGGATGACGCACCAGGTCATTGCCGCCATGACCTGCTGTGACCGGTCCTGTGGCTCAGCCCTCCGGGCCGCTGCCCAGCCGGAGCGGGGAGGACTGCGCGTGACCGTTGGCGTCGGTCCAGCCGAGGGTGACCGAGTCGCCCGGGTGGTGCAGGTCGAGCATCCGGGTGAGTGCGGTCGGGTCGGCGACCTGCTTCCCGTCGAGCGAGGTGATGATGTCGCCGGGCGCCAGGCCCAGCCCGTCGGCCGGTGATCCCGGGACCACCTGGAGGATCTCCGCGCCGCTGGTCCCGGCCACGGACGCGTTGGCCGCGCCCACACCGACGCCGAGCCAGGCCGTCGGGCCGATGTGGACGGTGCCGGACGACTGCCCGGCGGCGATCGCCGCGGCCGTCGTCTGCGCCTGCACCGCCGGGATGGCGAAGCCCTCGGCGGGCCCGGTCTGGAACTGGTAGCTGACGCTGGCGGCGGTGTCGATGCCGATCACCTGCCCGGACGCGTCGAGCAGCGGCCCGCCGGAGTCGCCGGCCTGGATCGGCGCGTCCACCTGGATCAGGCCGTTGAGCTGCTCGGAGCTGCCGCTGCCCTCGTCGCTGGCGATGATCTGTTGGTCGACCGCGGTCACCGAGCCGGTGGCGACGGCCGGAGTGCCGCCCTTACCGCCCGCGTTGCCGAGGGCGGTGACCGCGTCGCCGACGGCGACCTTGGCGGCCGGGTCGAGCTGGAGGGTCTGCAGGCCTGAGGCACCGTGGAGTTGGACGAGCGCGAGGTCGTGGGTGCGGTCGTAGCCGATCACCGAGGCCGTGTAGGTGCGGCCGTTGCCTATGTCGACCCCGCTCAGCGAGGTGGATCCGGTGATCACGTGGTTGTTGGTGAGCACCTCGCCGTTCGAGGTCAGCACAATGCCCGTCCCGGCAGCGGCCGTTCCGGCCAGGTCCTGCTGGCTGAGCAGGTCGACCATGCCGGCGTCCACCCGGGATATGGAGATCGCTGTCGACGACGGCGTGGATGCCGACACCGGCGGGACCGATGAGCCCGCGGACGCCGAGGACGAAGACGATGACGAAGACGAGGAGCTCGCCGGGGACATCGACAGCGAGCATCCCGTAACTCCCAGGACGACCGCGACCGCGCAGCTCACGACCCCTGCCGCATTCCACCGCATGGCGCCTCCTCCGTACTCGGCGCCCCCTTGTCCTGACCCGTGCCCCGTTGGCGGGCCCGGCACGCTCGTCAGGAAGGTAGGAGCCGGATTTTCATAAACGCGCGAGTCTCATGAACGCGCGAATCGCATGAACACAGAGTCAAGCTTTTGACAGTCCATGGACAAACACTGTCCGCGATGACATGATCCTTATGCGTTCACGGCTCCCCCCGGCTCGCGAACGCAGGCGACCCCCGACTGGGCGGGGGTCGCCCCCCGCACTTTCGCGCTCCTGAACCGACGGAGCATGATCCGACGGTACACGCCTCCACCCCGCTCCACCTGCCGCTCCACCTGCGGCACACGCCGGTCTCCACCCGAGGTCCACCCGGCGCTCCACCCCGGAGCCGATCACGGCGGGCGCGTCACTCGGCAGGCTGAAGGACATGAGCCTCACCGACTACCTCCTCAACGCCGTACTGGTCCTCCTTGTCGTCCGGCAGATCCGCGGATCCCGGCTCGACCTGGTCAATCTCGTGCTGCCGCTGGCCATCACGGTCGGTGTCGGCTTCAGCTACCTGCACTCCATCCCGACCGCCGGGAACGACCTGGTGCTGATCGGCGGCCTGGCCGGGCTCGGCGTGGCGCTGGGCATCGGCGCGGCGGCGACCACCCGGCTCAACCTCGGCAAGGACGGCGTGCCGTTCGCCCGGGCCGGAGTCGTCGCAGCCGCGCTCTGGGTCGTCGGCATCGGCCTGCGGATGGCCTTCGCCTTCGCCTCCACGCACGGCATGGGCCCGTCTATCGGCCGGTTCAGCGTCCAGCACTCGATCACCCCGCAGGCCTGGGTCGCGGCGCTGGTGCTCATGGCCCTCGGCGAGGTGGTCTCCCGGATGCTGGTCCTGCGGATCCGCGGCCACCGGCTCACCTCGACCTCCCGCCGCGCCCAGCTGGCCCAGGTGGCGTGACCGGGGCGCTCCGTCCACCAGTCCTCGACGCCGGATTGACGTCGCCTCAGTAACGAGGCGACGCCGACCCGGCGTCCTCGTCGTGACCGTGAGCATGGGCCGGTGAGCGCTCCAGCTCGTCGGCATACGCGTGCGCGTACGCGTGCGCGCAGTCGTCCGGGCGGAAGTAACTCACCCGGGGACCGGGGACGGTCAGCACCGGTCGGTGGGGCGGGGCGCCGTCGGCGACGGAGAGGGTCAGGTCGAGGAGGCCGTCGATGCCCTGGCCGGAGTGGGCGGAAGTGAAGACGACCGGCACGCCCGGGTTGACCCGGTGGATCGCGGCGAGGAAGGCACCGCGGTCGAAGTCGACCGCCTCGGCGAGGTCGTTCCGGGTCACCACCACCGCGTGGGCGAGGCCGAAGCCGAGCGGGGAGCGGAGCGGCCGGTGCTCCCCCTCGGTCACCGAGGTCAGCGCCACGCGCAGCGACTCGCCGAGCGCGTAGGGCGCGGGGCAGGTCGGTTCGCCCGCGTTCTCGACGAGCAGCAGCCGGTTGGGGCACGGCGGCCAGTCACGCAGGTGCGCGTCGAGCATGGCGGGTTCGAGGTGGCAGAGGCCGTCCGTCAGCAGCCGCTTGACCGGCGGCTCCGCCGCTGCCCGGTACTCCAGTTGGGTGGCCTGCCTCGCCGCAGCGAAGGCGGCGACCGGGAGGTCACGCTGCCGCGCGCGGGCGAGAAGCGCCCCCAGGAGGGCGGTGCTGCCGCTGCGCGGGCCGGAGAAGAGGTTGACCAGCGTCGTCCCCCGCGCCGCGAGGTCGCTGCGGAGCCGGTCCGCGCGGACGTCGTACTTGGCGAAGACGGGCTGCGCCGGCCGGGTGACCCGGCACACGGCGTCAGGCCTCCCCGAGCCCCGCGGCGAACCGCAGCTCGGTCCAGTGGACCTGAGCGATGTCCAGCTCCTGCTCGCACAGGGGTCCGCAGGTGTGCCCGTCGTCCTGGAGCGACGGCCACCCGGCGCCACCCATCAGGTCCCGCGCGGCGGGCATCTCCGGCGTCCTCTGCAACTCCTGCGGCTCCTGCAATTCCTGCAACTCGTGCACCTGCTGCAATCCGCCCAATCCCGGTCGCGGCCCCTGCGGTCGCCCTAGTACAGGACCGTCGCACCGCACTCCGCGCCCGCCACGCCGCACCGCTCGCCCGTATGTCCACCGTTCGGACGTACGCACGGAGGCACGACCACAGCGCCGGCGGTGCGGGTACACCCGTTCGGCCCTGTGCACATGCGGGAGCGGAGGAGTGGCGGTAGGTCTGTTGATCGTGCGTCACCCGCACGGGGAGGCCAGGAGTCAGGAGACGTCGTGTCCAACTATCCGCTGTTGAACGTGTTCTGGACCATGCTGGAGTTCTTCCTCTGGATCCTCTGGTTCTTCCTGCTGTTCAAGGTCCTGACCGACATCTTCCGCAGCCACGACATGAGCGGCTGGGGCAAGGCGGGCTGGATCATCTTCGTGATCGTGCTGCCCTTCCTCGGCATCCTGGTCTACGTGATCGCGCGCGGCAGGTCGATGGGCCAACGCGACGCGGAGCAGGCACAAAAGGCGGACGCGGCGTTCAAGCAGTACATCCGCGAGGCCGCCGCGCCCTCCGGCGCGGCGGGCGCGGGCGGCGCGGCAGGCGCGACGGGTACGGGCGGTGCCACGGCCGCGAGCGCCGGCGCGTCGTCCGGTCACGTCGACGACCTGGCCAAGCTCGTGGACCTCAAGAACAGCGGTGCGCTGACGGACGAGGAGTTCCAGCGGGCCAAGGAGAAGCTGCTGAACTAGGGCCTGTCCGGTCCACCGTCCAGCACGCCACGGAGGAACGCCCCATGCGCCGGTACCCCCCGATCGCCGACCGTGGCCTCGTCGGCGACCTGCCGCGCTGGACCGCGACCCGTGACGCGATCCTGCGCCAGGTGACGGAGCACGGCTGGAACGAGGAGCGTCAGGCCTTCGTCCAGACCTACGGCAGCACCGTGCTGGACGCCTCGCTGCTGCTGATGCCGCTGAGCGGCTTCGTCTCCCCCCGCGACCCCCGGTGGCTGGCGAGGCTCGACGCGATGGGCGAGGAAGTCGTCTCCGACAGCCTCGTCTACCGCTACAACCCGGAGGCCTCCCCCGACGGCCTGCGGGGCAGCGAGGGAACCTTCTCGCTGTGCAGCTTCCTCTACGTCAACGCCCTCGCCCGCGCCGGTCGGCTCGAGGAAGCCCGGTACGCCTTCGAGAAGATGCTCACCTACGCCAACCACGTCGGTCTGTTCGCCGAGGAGATCGGCCCGACGGGTGAGCAACTCGGCAACTTCCCGCAGGCGTTCACGCACCTGGCGCTGATCGACGCGGCCATGTCGCTGGACGAGGAGCTGGACCACGACGAGCGGCCGCGGTAGCGGGAGGGGGCTCGTCCATGGAGACGCGTGGGAGTGCCGCCGGTAGGTCGATGGCCCGTGCCGCGCGTGCGGTCTGGGCCTACGTCCGCCGCGCGCCGGGGACGTTCGTCTGGCTGGCCATCCTCTTCGTGACGACGCTGATCATCCGCCACGTCGCTCCGGCGGCCGCAGACCGGATCCTGGAGCGGCGCTCCACCAACATCCACTACCTGGAGAAGTCCCCGGTCCGGGTGCTGATCACCAGCGCGCTGTGGATCTCGGGCAGCGGGTGGTTCTCCTACCTGGTCCTCTACAACATCTTCCACGTCCCGGCCGAACGCTGGCTGGGCACGCTGCGCTGGCTCTGCGTCGCCGCGATCGCACACGTCGGCGCGACGTACATCAGCGAGGGCGTCCTGTATTGGAGCATCCAGCACGGCTACGCCCCCGAGCAGGCCCGCTACACGCTCGACTACGGCGTCAGCTATGCCCTTGCGGGCGTGGAGGCGGTGTTGACGTACCGGATCGCCAAGCCGTGGCGGTACGTCTATGCGGCGGGCGTCGTCCTCTTCTACGGCCTGGACCTGATCCGGAGCCGCGACTTCACCAGCGTCGGCCACTTCAGCGCCGCGCTGATCGGCTTCGCCTGCTACCCGCTGACGCGCGGACGCGGCGAGCCGTGGGACCCGGCGGAGGCGCTCCGCGCCGGGCGGAGGACCTTTTCGAAGTGGCCTCACCGTCAGGCCGCAGGCAGACAGTAGGTGGCGCGACCCGCGACCCGGGGCTCAGTCGGCGAGGACGATCTGCTTCTGCGCGGCGAACTCCTCCTCAGTGAGCACCCCTTGCTCCCTGAGCTGCCCCAACCGCTGCAACTGGGAGATCTTTTGGTCCGTGGTCGAGGCCGCCGCCGGTGGGGGTGCGGCCGGCGGGGACGGAGGTGCGGCCGGTGCGGGTGCAGGGGCTTCCTGTTCAGCCCAACGGCCCGCCTGGCGGCGGGAGACGCGGTTGGACACGGCCGTGGCCGTGCCCGCGACGACGGCGGTGCGCGCGACCCCGCGCAGCAGTCCAGGCATGTCAGGTTCCTCTCGGAGAGAATCCGGTCTTGGAGAATCCAAGCGCGGAGGGAAGTCTCGGCACCAGCTGTGTCCCGCGCGTCCTGCGCTACGCGCTAGCCCAGCGCCTCCAGTTCGTCCAGCGAACGCAGCAGGTCCTGCACCGGCACCCGGCCACTGGCGACCACCTGGGCACCGCCCCTGCGCAGCGCCGCGGCGAACGGACCTGCCCAGGTGTTCTCGTAGATGAGGACACCGGCGGAGTTCCCGGGCTCCAACACCGCCGCCGCCTCGCCGAGGTCATCCGCGCGCAGCAGTCCGGAGGAGACCCCTTCGAAGACAGCCAGGTCCAGCGTTCCGTCCCCGTCGAAGTCGGCGAGCTCCATGGCCGTGACGGTCCCGTCGGCGTCCTTGCGCACGAACGCGAAGTCCAGGATCCGGATGATCCCGCGATCCACCAGGTCGATCAGCAACGGCAGTCCCTCCCCCGTCATCCGGTTGCCTGGGAACTCGACCACCAGGTAGTCGACGGGTCCGCTCTCAGTCAACTCATCCTGAGCCATGCCACGCTCCCTTCGCACAGCAGTTGTCGCGCGGCGCAACGGGGCCGAACGCAATTCAGACACTATGGACACCGTCGCGGGCGCGAATCACCTGCGCCGGGTGAGTGAACGCGCTGCGCAGGAAGCGGTCAGGGGTCGCTCCTCTCAGCTCGGCGGTCGCGCGCCCGGCGGCGCAGCTGCCACCCCGCGCCGACTGCGATGGAGGAGCCCGCCAGTACGAGCCCCAGCAGCGGCCACTGCTGATCGGCCAGTCGGGCCCCTGTCAGGAGAACCAGCAGCACCAGGGCCACGACGAGCAGAACCGAGGCCACGGCACGCACGACCGCCGCCAGCAAGCCGGGGTCCGTCCGGGCCGTGGCCTCCGCCTCGCTCCGCGGCGCCGCCTTCCCGCCGAAGTAGAACGCGCTCGCCCGCTCGGCCATCGCACGGCCCGCGCGCCGGTAGGAGATGGCCATGTACGGCAACCACACCAGCGGAGCGACGATCCCGACGACCACGACAGCGCCGAGAAGCAGCCACTGACCCGCACGCCGCAACCACGAGGTCGACGCTTGGGCCGCGCCGACTTGGCGCAGGCCCAGGATGCTCGCCATCCGCATGGTCACGTGCCACAGTCCCGCGGGCCGCCCGCTCCGGCCCGCGGCGGAAGCCCCGTTTGCGGCGGTGCCGGCCAGCGCCGCGGCGGCGGACCCTGCGTCGGGGTGGACCCCTTGCAGCACCAGCAGTTCGGCCGCACGCCCAGGCGCCCGGGGATCGCTCCCGGCCAGACAGGCCAGCCCGAGCAGCCACTGGGCCTGGGCGAGCAGGGCCCGACAGAACGCCACCGGGATCCAGGCAAGGAACGGCCCGCCGACGAAGGCACCCTCGGCCACCGACGCCCGTACTCCGCGAGTGATCACCTGCTCGCGGAGGCGCTCCGCGTCGGCGTCCGGCAGACGACGCCGCAACTGCTCCACGCTCACGTGAGCCCGCGGGCCCATCTCCCGCACAGCGAACAGGGCCAGCTCCTCCGGGATGCGCGCCGGCTCTCGCCGGATCCGCGCCAGCAGCGATCGTGCCCTGTCCTCGGCGGGGTCGTCGGAACGGGCAGGTGGTGCCTCGGCCATCGCCCGCCTCCTTGGGCCCTACGCGCCCGCTGCTCGTCCCGCCCGCACGAGCAACGCCCGGCCCGTCGGGAACTGCGCCGTCGCTGCGTCCCGCACCGGCGCCCGACCCGCCCTCCACCTCACCGTCCACCGGATCCGGGCCCGGCCGCAGTACTCGGCCGGGGTGATTCAGTGGCCCACGACAACCTTGGCCCCCACGATGATCAGTCCCAGGGTCAGGCTGACCGCGGCCTCCGCGGCCGTCTGCTTCTTCGACGCCCCGGCCCGCTGTGCCCCGAGAGCCGTCCAGAAGACCAGCTGACCGACAGCGACCCCGATCGCCAGCCAGGCGTTGTCACTCGCCCCAGGCAAGGGACTGACCAGCACCGCCAAGGCCGGAAGGACCGCAGCCTCGACGATGGGCCACTCATGTCGTCCGACGTGGCGCACCTCGCGCCAGCCGACCGTCCGCCCGCCCTCCCGCTCCCCGGCCAGGTGGGCGTAGACATGCGCCATCCAGAAGACGACCCCGGTGACGATCAGCAGCACGATCAGCGAGAGCCGGGGGTGCTCCGCGTGCACGTCGGAGGCTGCGATGACCGACGCTGCCAGCAGCGAGCCGTAGACCGCGCCGGCGTAGTCCGTCCGGCCGGCGACGAGGCCACGCGGTGAGGCCCCCGACGGGCCGGGCGAGAGGTTCTGGGACGGTCCGGAGACGGTCACAAGTGCTCCTGTTCCAACGACTTCCGGCGCTCCACCGACGAGCCGATCACGCCTGGCCCGTCGCCGCCCATGCTGCCCCGTGTCCGCCGGCCGCCGACTCACCCGAACCAGGCGAACCGGTCAGTGGCTACGGCCTGCTCTCCTGGCCCCAGGGCGGTTTGTCGATTGCGTCCGCTCCGGCAGGTCACCCTCCCCGGGGGATACGTGGACCGACCGCAATCCCTACGTTGACGAGCAGACCGTTTCTCGCAGACGGTTTCCTTCGTCCTTCACGGGAGCATCGTGGTGACCCGGTTCCTGGACCCCAGCGGCGCGACCGAGGTCGGCGCAACGGCTGACTTCCCCTCGGCCGAGCGCCCGCCCCTCTCCGGAGGCGGCTCGGCCACCTGCCTGACGAAAGAGGCACCGCCATGGCATCGTCCGCCGTCCCCGGACAGGAACACCCGGAGCAGGAAGGCCGTCCGGTCCTGCTGGTCCTCGCCGCTGTGGCGCTGAACCTGTTCGCCCTGTTCAAGGGGCTCGACGAGCGGACGGAGCAGGCCCCCTTCTTCCGTATGCCGATCTCCCGTATGCCGAACGTCGAGGAAGCACGAGGATGACCAGCACCCTCAACCTCCCCTCGGCCGCCGGACGGCGCGTCCTGATCCCGCTGGCCCTGGCCCAGTTCATCTGCAGCTTCGCCGGATCCAGCATGAACGTGATGATCAACGACATCAGCAAGGACCTCGACACCAGCACTCAGGGCGTCCAGGTCGCCATCACCGTCTTCCTGCTGGTGATGGCGGCGTTGATGATCCCCGGCGGGAAGCTCACCAACCGCTACGGCCGCAAACGCTGCCTGACGGTCGGCCTGGCCGTCTACGGCGTCGGGGCCCTGATCAGCGCCGCGGCCCCCGGACTGGGCGTGCTCATCCTCGGCAACTCGATCCTGGAGGGCGTCGGGACCGCACTGCTGATCCCCCCGGTCTACATCCTGACCACCCTGCTGTTCTCCGGCACTGCCACCCGGGCACGTGCCTTCGGCGCCATCATGGCGCTCGGCGGAATCGGCGCGGCCGCCGGGCCGCTCATCGGCGGGCTGCTCACCTCGGCGATCAGCTGGCGGGCGAACTTCGGCTTCCAGGTCCTGGTCATCGCCGTGATCCTCGTGCTCACCCGAAGGCTTGAGGACCCTCTGCCGGCCGACCCCTCCCAGCCCTTCGACACCGTCGGCGCGGTCCTGTCCGCGGTCGGGCTGGTGCTGGTGGTGACCGGCATCCTGGCCGCGGACAACAACATCTGGCTGATGCTCGCACTCCTGCTCTCCGGAACTGCTGTCCTGGCCGGGTTCTTCCTCTGGCTCAGGAGCCGGGAGCGGTCCGGCCGCGAACCCCTGCTCCCCCTGGCGCTGTTCCGCAACCGCGTCTCCAACCTGGGCCTGGTCACCCAGAACGCCCAGTGGCTGGTGCTGATGGGCGCCTCCTTCACCGTGGGCGCCTACCTCCAGGTGGTGCGCGGCTACAGCGCGATCGCCACCGGCGGCGTCTTCACCGCAGCGACCGTCGGCCTGCTGGCCTCGTCACTCACGGCGGAACGCCTCGCCAGGCGCTACGCCCAGCGCACCCTGATCGTCACGGGATTCGCGGTCACCACGGCCGGCATCGTCCTCCTGCTCACGCTCGTCCGCGCATTCGGCGACGTCTGGGCGTTCACCCCCGGCCTGCTGCTGATCGGACTCGGCCTCGGCGCAATGCTGACGCCCTCGGTCAACGTCGTGCAGTCCTGCTTCCCGGACAACCTCCAAGGCGAGATCTCCGGGCTCTCCCGGTGCGTCTCCAACCTCGGTTCGTCCCTCGGGACGGCCGTCGCCGGCACGATCCTCGTCTCCGAGCTCACCAAAAACGGCTATGCCGCCGCCATGATCGCGCTGGGCGCGTTCAGCCTGGCCGGGCTCGCCTCCTCGCTGCTCCTGCCCAGAAGAACGACCTCACCCGGTGACGATCGGATGCAGGCCGTCCAAGACATCTGACAGGGTGCCGTCAAGATGGCACGGGGCGCATCCCCCTGCACCGCTACCAGGCGGTCGGCGGCGATGTGCAGCGACACAGCCGGCGTCGCCGCCGTGCGGCTGAAAGTCGGTCAGAGCACGATTGCCGAGCCCTGGCTCCGGGGACACACCAGCGGTCCGGGCGTCGCTGTGGGCGCGCCCGGACCGAATGGGCTCCAAGGGTTCCTCCCTCGGAGAACGTGATGCCTGGTCGACGTGCCCTTCGGAGAGCCCACCGCTCCACCCGGCCGGGTCAGCACCTGTCGCGGCCCCGAGGGCGGCGGGCTTTGCCGGCACGAGGACGGCCGACGCAGTCAGGACGGAGCAGGGCATGTCGCCAGCGGACAGCGGGGCGGACGGCGGGTCGAACCAGAGGCCCGAACCGAAGCCGCAGCCCGGGAACGCTCGTGAACTGGAGGAGTTGCGCGGCCGGATCGCCCAGCTCGAAGCCCGGGGCGGGCCGGCACGGGAGCACCACCGGATCCGGGCCAGCGGATCCGCGGCCCTGATCGTGGTGGCCGCGGTGCTGTCACTGCTGGCGGTGATCTCCGTGTGGGCGCACGACCAGGTGACTGACACGAACCGGTTCGTCGCGACGATGGCCCCGCTGGCGAGCGACCCTCAGGTGCAGGACGCGCTCACCGCGAGGGTGACCAATGTCGTGGCGCAGCAGATCGACGTGCCCTCGCTGGTGAGTCAACTCTCCCAGGCCGCCTCGCAGAAGGGCGTCCCGCCGAAGGCGGCGAACCTGATCGGCTCGCTCAGCGGCCCGATCGGCAGCGGCATCACCAGCCTGATCAGCACCGTCGTGAACAAGGTCGTCACCAGCCCCGCCTTCGCAACCCTGTGGACCAACGCGATCCGCACCGCGCACGCATCCATGGTCAAGGCGCTGACCGGTCAGGGCGGCGGAGCCGTCTCGCTGGCCAACAACCAGGTCACCATCGACCTCGCACCGATCATCGCGCAGGTCAAGACGCAACTGGCGGGTGCCGGACTCGGGCTGGTGGCCAAGATCCCGACCATCCACGCGACCTTCACCGTCTACTCCTCGAAGTCCATCGGAAAGATCAAGTCCTACCTGCGCCTGCTACAGATCCTGGGCAACTGGATGCCGGTGATCGCCGTGCTCGTCGCCGCGGCGGGCGTGTACCTGGCCCGGAACCGCAGACGGGCGCTGATCGGCGCAGCGGTCGGCGTGGCCGCGGCCATGCTGCTGCTGGGCGTCGCACTCGCTGTCTTCCGCGGCTACTTCCTCGACCAGCTCCCACCCGGCGTCAACTCCGGAGCGGCGGGCTCGGTCTACGACGCGCTGGTGCACTTCCTGCGGGTCACGGTGCGGTCGGTCGGGGCGCTCGCGGTGCTGGTGGCGCTCGGCGCCTACTTCATCGGGCCGTCCCGGGCAGCGACCTTCATCCGCGCGGCGTCCAGCACCGGGATCGGAGGGGTGCGACAAGCTGCCGAACAGGTGGGCTTCCGGGCCGGACCGGTCGAGCCTTTCGTGCGCCGCTGGAAGCGCTGGATCGGGATCGCGATCCTGCTGATCGCCTCGCTGATCTTCGTCTTCTGGGACCACCCCACCGGCCTGGTGGTGTTCTGGTTCGCCGTCGTGGTCCTGGTCGCCTTCGGGATCCGTGAATTCCTGGCGCCCGGCCCTGGCCTCGCCGAGCTGCGGCAGACCGGGCCGGAGGGCTCCGAACACCCCGGCCAGAGCGCGAGCAGCGCGTGACCGCGCGCCGCTGCACTGTGGCCATACCGGCTTCACGTCCGCCCGCGGAGCGGCATCCTGACGCCCGGCGTCGATCACCCTTCCGGCCTCCCCGTGCGGCGTCCTGACGGAGCCGGTGGCTACGGGCAGGCGGACACCGGACGCGGGGCGTGGCTCCTCCGGGCCTAATGGGGCGTCATTCCTCCGTGTCTTCCGGGTCAGACTTCGACGCGGCCTCCCTGGCCCCTGCAGTCGCCCAGGAAAGCTCGATCTCGAGCTCGACCTCTCCGCCCCCGACCTCGACCTCGACCTCGCTCTTGACGGTGTCGGGGACGTGCATGGTCAGCACGCCCGGTCCCAGCTCCAGTTCCACGTGTCCGCCCCGCTCCAGTGCCGAGGCCAGCTCAGTCAGCAGAGCCGCCGCCTCGGAGCGGGAGAGCGTGGATTTCTGCTCGAATTTCAGGTCTTCCATGGTCCTTCCGCCTTGGGTGTGGGGTCACATCGGTCCTTGTCGCGGATTCCCGGCTGCGAGGGCGGACAGGTCCGGACCGGACCACGTCGCACTGCCCGGCGTGGGCACGGCCGGATGGATCAGGCAGCCAGGACCTTCGACTTGGCCTGTCGGTACTCCTCCTCGGTCAGGTCTCCGTGGTTCTTGAGCTCCACCAGACGGGCGAGTTGCTCGCTCGTTTCGGGAGACTCGCTGGTTTTGGCAGACGGGGTCTCCTGCGCCGTGTCCCGCACGTAGGCGCGGAACTGGGCCTCGGTCGCTGCGGCCTCCTGGGCCTGGCGCTCCGCCATGCCCTTGCCGCGGGCGATCAGGTAGACGAGGACCCCGAGGAAGGGCAGGACGATCAGGAACACCGACCAACCGGCCTTCCACCAGCCGCTCATGTCCCTGTCCCGGAACAGGTCCATGAACACGCGCACCAGCAGGAAGATCCACAGGACCCAGAGGAAGAACCACATGGTGGTCAAGAAAATGTCGAGCACGGGGTAATTCACGGCGCTCACCCTCCGGTTCCTTCCGTGGGCCCGGCGCGGACTGCGTGCTCAGCAGCCGGGCCCGCATGCTCATCCCATTGGGCAGCTCCAGAAGTGCAGCCGCACCACCCTTCCGGGGTGATTCAGCGGCCCACCACCATCAACGCGGTCCGGGCGGTGCCGTGCCGGCGGGGTATTCCTGCTTCGGGACGTCCGCGGCGGTCCACGCGTTCACGACCGGGTCGATGATGCGCCAGGCCTCCTGTGCCTCGTCGCCACGGATGAACAGGGTTGCGTCGCCACGGAACATTTCGACGAAGAGGTTGGCATAGGGGGTCCGCCGTGACTCGGTCGAATAGAGCTCGAGCTCCGGGCTCCGGGCGATGCGTCCCCTTGCATTCAGAGTGGTGGCCAAGCGCACGTAAGGCTGTCTGAGGCCGAGGCGGAGGACGTTGGGTTCGATGCCTGGCCATCGGGCGAGCAGGTACGCGGGCGCTGACCGGAAGTGGACGGCGATCTCGGCCGAGTCCTCGGCCAGGCCCTTGCCGGACCGCAGTGTGAACGGTGTGCCCGTCCACCGTGCGTTGTCGATCTGGACTGTCAGAGAGGCGTAGGTCTCCGTGTCTCGGTGGACGTCGACACCGGGTTCGTCCGTGTAGGAGGCGATCCGGCGGCCTCCGATCATCCCGGCCGAGTACCGGGCGCGGACGGTGTCGGTGCGCATCCGGTCCCTCGCGGGCGGGGCGACGGCGCGAAGAGCCTCGACCCGGATACCCCGGAAGGAGTCGGCGTCGATCCGGGCCGACTCCTCCATGAGGACCAGGGCCATCACCTCCATCCAACTGAACACCTCACTCCGTGGTGCGCCATCGGACATCGCTGTCGGGCATCACCCGTCACGCGTGAACGGCGAACCGGCGGCGGGCCCTTGAGTGATCCCGTCGTCCGCACCCGGGAACCACGTCGCGTCGAGCCGAGTACGCAGGAGTTCCGAGTGCGCTGAGCCCACGTCATCAGCCGCCCGGCGAAGGTGGCTCGGCGAGCAACTGCAGTGCCCTGGCGACGGTCTGCTCCGGGGAATCCGCGAGCGGTACCACACAGGGGTGCTCGTCAGGGGTCGGTTCCTCGAGCTCGCCGAACTGGCTCTCCAGCAACCGGGCCGGGAAGAAGTGACCCTGTCGCGCGGCCAGCCGCGCGGCGACGAGCTCCTGACTCCCCTCCAGGTACATCAACCGAACTTCCGGTCGCCCTTGCCGCAGAAAGTCCCGATGCGAGCGCTTCAGTGCAGAGCAGGCCAGCACGGCCGACTCGCCACTTTCGAGCTGCTCGTCGATCCACCGCGCGATCGCGGCGAGCCAAGGCCGCCGGTCCTCGTCGGTGAGCGGACGCCCCGAGGTCATCCGCGCCCGGTTCTCCGGTGAATGGAAGTCATCCGCATCTTTGAAGGGAAGCCCGAGCCTTTCGGCCAGCATCACCCCGACCGTGCTCTTGCCGACCCCGGAAACGCCGAGAACCACGATGACGATCGGCCGGTGCGGCGCCTTCGCGCAATTCGTCACCATCAGAAATTCACCATTTCGAACCGCTCGCAGGCGGCCGGTCGGTGCGGATGCCGCAATGTCCGAACCCTCGCAACGCCCTCAGGATACGACGCCGCGGGGCCGGGCAGCACCCGGGACGGGCGGCTCAGCAGACCGGTGTAACCGCTACGGCGGAAACCGTCAGACGACGGCAACTGGGTCTCCTTCAGATGGCGATGGCGATGCCAAGGGTCTCCGTGATGTTGGTGGCGCCGACGGACAGGAGGCAGTTCTGCCTCGGAGTGCTTGTCTTCCCGGGACTCACGACTTACCTTCTCGGGACCAGGAGTGGGCGGATCCGACGATCAGAACGGCACCGACGCGTGAAACCCCTTGTCCGTACCGCGGCTCTCAACGGCTACGTCGAGCTCAGCCGCTCCCTCGGGATCGACCCGCAAGCGCTGCTCCGCCGCGTCGGTCTGGACGCGGCGGCGCTCACCGTGCAGGACCGCTGGGTCTCGGGCGCGGCCTGCGTCCAACTGCTGGAGCTTTCGGCTGCGGCGAGCCGGCGCGAGGACTTCGGGTTGCGGCTGGCCGAGTACCGGCGCCTGTCCACCCTCGGCCCGATCGGGCTGGTGGTGCGCGAGGAGCCGGACGTGCGCAGCGCGATCGGCCTGCTGCTGCGACACGAGGACACGTACAACGAGGCGCTGCACACCCGGCTGTCCGAGGCGCAGGGGCTGGCTACCCTCAAGGTCGGCCTGGACGTCGGTGAACGCCTGGAGCTACGCCAGGCGACCGAGCTCGCCGTGGCGGCGTTCCACCGCGTCCTGTGCGGTTTCCTCGGCAACCGCTGGCAGCCGCTGACCGTCTGCTTCTCCCATCGGGCCCCGTCGGACGCGAACACCCATCGGCGGCTGTTCGGGCCGGTGGCGGAGTTCGAGCGCGAGTTCGACGGCATCGTCTTCTATGCGAGCGACCTCGACTCTCCCAACGCCCTCGCCGATCCCCAACTGCGTGCCTACGCCCGGCAGTTCTTCGATGTGATCGCCACACCCAAGGACACCTCGGCCAAGGACCGGGTCCGCGAACTGATCGAGGTGCTCCTGCCGGCCGGCAACTGCTCGGTGGACCAGGTCGCGCACAGCCTGGGCGTCGACCGGCGCACGGTGCACCGCTGGCTCGGCGAGACCGGGGACACCTTCTCGTCCCTGCTCAACACCACGCGCACCCAGCTTGCCGAGCGGTTCGTGGCGAACCGCCGCAGGTCGCTGACGGAGATCTCCGGCCTGCTCGGCTTCTCCTCGCCGAGCGCCTTCTCCCGCTGGTTCCGCGAACAGTTCGGCTGCAGCGCCCGTGACTGGCGCGCAGAGCACTGTCCCGAATAGGCAAGTCATTCGTCTCCTCCGGTAAAGCGAGCGCGCTTCGGCCCACCTACGGTGGCACCACCCCGCCGGCCCGACCACCCCGCCCGGCGGCGGTTCCATCCCACCGAAGGAGACGACCGTGCATTTCCACGACGACTCGCTGTTCCCGGAGACCCAGGAGAAACTCGTCATCCAGGCCGCTCCCTACGGGCCCGAGTGGCTCCCTGGTGACGCCGAGGACATCCCGCTCACCATGGACGAACATGTCCAGGCGGCCGTGGACTGCTACAACGCCGGTGCGACCGTGCTGCACATCCACGTCCGGGAACTCGACGGCCACGGCTCCAAGCGGATGTCGATGTTCAACGAGCTGATGGCGGGGCTGCGTGAGGCGGTGCCGGACATGGTGCTGCAGATCGGCGGGTCGATCTCCTTCGCTCCCGAGTCGGACGAAGAAGGCGCCGAAGCCAAGTGGCTCGACTACGACTCCCGCCACATGCTCGCCGAGGTCGACCCGAAGCCGGACCAGGTCACGATCGCGATCAACACCAACCAGATGAACATCGTCGAGATCATGACCGACGACGACCTCGACGGCACCTCGATCGGCAAGAACCCGGCGCTGTACAAGGCGTACCGGGACATGTACCTGGAGGCCGGTCCGGACTTCTACCTGGAGCACCTCAAGCGGCTTACGGCCAACGGCATCCAGCCGCACTTCCAGCTCGCCAACCTGGCCCAGCTGGAGAGCGTGGAGCGGCTGATCCGCAGGGGCGTCTACACCGGGCCGCTGGTCCTCAACTACGTCGCCATCGGCGGCGGCTTCGCCGGTCACCACCCCGCCGACCTGGTCGAGTTCATTCGCCGCGTCCCGGACGGCGCCGTGCTCACCATCGAGGCCTCCATGCGCGCGGTCGCGCCGATGTGCGCCGTCGGCATCGCGCTCGGCCAACACGTCCGCGTCGGCAACGAGGACAACCTGTGGGGCCGCAAGGGCGAGCGGATGACCACGGTCGAGCAGATCGAGCAGCTGGTGAAGATCTCCGAAACGCTCGGCCGTGACATCGCCAACGGCCAGGAGGCCAAGGAGATCTACCACATCGGCGAGTACTACTCCGATGCCGACGAGACCCTGGCCCGACTCGGGATGGTCCCGAACCGGCAGCCCGGTCGGCGCGGCTTCATGCTGCGCCCGGAGGGCGACCGCAGCCTGGTCTGACGACCCGGCACGTCCACCAGCGGCGGTCACGGGCGAGAGCCGCAACTCCCGCGTTCACCGCGCGGCCTGCCCGTGACCGCTCTCCACGCCCCCGGCGGCAGCCCAGTCGAACCTGCGAACAGGAGTACCCCTGTGGCGAACGCCATCCGTTTCCACGAGACCGGCGGCCCCGACGTGCTGCGCCTGGAGGAGGTCAGCGTCGGCGACCCCGGTCCGGGCGAGGTGCGGATCCGGCACGAGGCGGTCGGGCTCAACTTCGCCGACACCTACTTCCGCACCGGCCTCTACCCGGCCCCGCTGCCCGCGGGCATGGGCGTCGAAGCTGCCGGCGTGGTCGAGGCGGTCGGTGAGGGGGTGCCCCACGTCGCCGCGGGCGATCGGGTCACCTACACCGGCAGTCCCCTCGGCGCCTACAGCACCGAGCGGCTCATGCCCGCCGCCCCGCTGATCAGGCTGCCGGACGCGATCAGCTGCGAGACCGCCGCCGCGATGACCATGCGCGGGCTCACCTCCGCGTACCTGATGCGGCGGATCACCCCGCTCGCGGCGGGCGACACGATCCTGCTGCACGCGGCGGCCGGCGGCGTCGGCCTGATCGTCAGTCAGTGGGCCAAGCTGCTCGGGCTGACGGTCATCGGCACCGTCTCCACCGAGGAGAAGGCCGAACTCGCCCGCGCCCACGGCGTCGACCACGTCGTCCTCCGCCGCGAGAACGTCGCCGAGCGGGTACGCGAGCTGACCGACGGCGCCGGCGTACCGGTGGTCCTCGACAGCGTCGGCAAGGACACCTTCGCCGCCTCGCTGGCCTCACTGAAGCGCCGTGGCCTGCTGGTCTGCTTCGGCACGGCGTCGGGTCCGGTGCCGCCGATCGACGCGATGCAACTGGCCCTCGCCGGCTCGGTCTTCGTCACCAGGCCCGCACTCGCGGACTACATCGCCGACCCGGCCGAGCGCACGGAGCTCTCCGACGAACTCTTCCACCACGTCGCGAGCGGGCGCATCTCGATCGAGACGAACCAGCGCTACGACCTCGCGGACGCCGTCCGTGCGCACAAGGACCTGGAGTCCGGGCGCACCACCGGCTCCTCCGTCCTCATCCCCTGAACTGCCTCCTCAGAAGGGAACGCCATGACCGAGACCCTGGGTGCCGCCGCGGTGGCACCGACCGAGATCCGCGGCACCGTCGAGGCGGAACAGCTGACCGGCACCATCGGCGCCGAGCTCCACGGGGTGAACCTCGCCGACGCGATCGGCGACGACGAGCTGTTCGCCGAGATCCGCGCGCTGCTGCTCACGCACAAGGTGCTGTTCCTGCGCGACCAGCACTTCAGCCGTGCCGAGCACGTCGCCTTCGCCTCCCGCTTCGGCCCGCTGATGGACCACCCGGCGCTCGGCAGCGACCCGGACCACCCCGGCCTGGTCCGCATCAGCCGCGGCCCGGAGAAGAAGCCCGACTACGAGAACGCCCTGCACGCCGACGGCACCTGGCGCGAGTGCCCGGGTATGGGCGCGGTCCTGCGCTGCATCGAGTGCCCGCCCATGGGCGGCGACACCGTCTGGGTCAACATGGTCGAGGCCTACCGGCGGCTGCCGGAGCACGTCAAGGCCCAGATCGAGGGCCTGCGCGCCCGTCACAGCATCGAGGCGACCTTCGGCGCGGTGCTGCCGACCGAACAGCGCCACGCCCTTGCGGCCCGGTTCCCGGATGCCGAGCACCCGGTGGTGCGCACCCACCCGGAGACCGGCGAGAGGGTCCTCTTCGTCAACAGCTTCACCACCCACTTCGTCAACTACCACACGCCCGAGCGGGTCCGCTTCGGGCAGGACTACGCGCCGGGCGCCGGCCAGTTGCTCAACTACCTGACCGGTCAGGCCGCGGTCCCGGAGTACCAGGTGCGCTGGCGCTGGCAGCCCGGGTCCGTGGCCGTCTGGGACAACCGCGCAACCCAGCACTACGCCGTCAACGACTACTGGCCCGCGCCTCGCAAGATGGAGCGCGCGGAGATCGTCGGCGACAGACCCTTCTGAGGATCGCTTCCAACCGGGACAACCGGGAAAGGTGAGGTGCGACAATGGCGATTCCCTCCACTGCCGAGGCTGCGCCGGGGACTTCGTCCTCCGGACCGACCGTGTCCAGGCGCTATGCCTGGGTGGTCTTCGCGCTCTCGTTCGGCCTGCTGCTCTCCGACTACATGTCACGGCAGGTGCTCAACGCGGTCTTTCCGCTGCTCAAGGCCCAATGGCTGCTCTCCGACTCGAAGTTGGGCTCGCTCAGCGGTGTGGTGGCGCTGATGGTCGGCCTGCTCACCTTCCCCATGTCCCTGCTCGCCGACCGTTGGGGCCGGGTTCGCAGTCTGGTCCTGGCTGCCACCGTGTGGAGCGTGGCGACGCTCGGCTGCGCACTGGCGGCAAGCTACGGACAACTCTTCCTCGGCCGCTTCGTCGTCGGTATCGGCGAAGCCGCCTACGGCAGCGTCGGCATCGCGGTCGTCCTCAGCATCTTCCCGGTCACCCTGCGGGCCACGCTGTCCGGCGCGTTCATCGCCGGTGGTGCGTTCGGCTCGGTACTGGGCGTGGCACTGGGCGGCGCCATCGCCGGGCAGGCGGGCTGGCGCTGGGCCTTCGGCGCGATGGGCCTCTTCGGGTTGGTCATGGCCCTCGTCTACGCCGTCGTGGTGACCGAGAAGCGGCTTGCCCCCGCAGGCGCCTCCGAACCGGACACCGCCGCCCGCGCCCGGCTGCGCGGGCAGCTGCCGAAGTTGTTCTCCTCGGTCTCGGTGGTCTGCGCATACCTGGGCAGCGGGCTGCAGTTCGCGGTCTGCGCAGCCCTGATCGCCTGGCTGCCCAGCTACTTCAACCGCTGCTACCACATGGCCTCCGCGAAGGCGGGCACGACGGCGGGCATGTTCGCCCTGGTCATCGGCATCGGCATGATCGGCGCCGGCATGCTCTCCGACCGGCTCGACCGGATCACCGCGGCACGCAAGTGGACCGTCGCGATCGGGTGCTGCCTCGGATCGATGCTGCTGCTGGTCACCGCCTTCCAACTGCCGAACGGCTGGGCGCAGCTCGCGCTGCTCGCCCTGGGCTGCCTGCTGTCGGCCGGCACCTCGGGTCCCGCGGCCGCCATGGTGGCGAACCTGACCCCGGTCGCGATCTCGGCCACCGCCTTCGCCACCCTCACCCTGGCCAACAGTCTGCTCGGCCTGGCCCCCGGCCCCGCGGTGACCGGCCTGCTCGCCGACCACATGGGCCTGCGCGCCGCGCTGCAGACCCTCCCCCTGATCTCGATCCCCGCCACCGTCGCGTTCCTGATCGGCCGCAGGCACTTCAACCTCCGCCTCGTCGCCGCCCTGCAACGGGACGCCGCGAGCGCCCGACTGGAGATGACGGGATGATCCTCCCGGTTGATCCCCTCCGGTCCGCCGACGGCTCCCCCGCCGTGGTCATCGTCCCGGGCCTGCGCGACCACGTCGCGGAGCACTGGCAGACCCTGCTCGCCGCAAGGCTCGCCACCGCTGGTCGCGAGGTGCACACCGTCCCGCCGCTCACCGAGGAGAAGTTCAGCCGCACGGCCAGGGTCGCAGCCCTGGAGGAGGTGGTCACGAAGGTCTCCGGGCCGGTCGTCCTGATCGCCCACAGCGCCGGTGTGCTCACCGTCGCGCACTGGGCGAAGCATCACTCCACCGACCGGATCCGCGGCGCGCTGCTGGCCACCCCGCCCGACCTCGACAAGCCGATGCACGAGCCACACCCCAGCCCGGAGGTCCTGCAGCAGAACGGCTGGCTTCCGGTACCGCGACGCCCGCTCCCGTTCCCGAGCACGGTGGCCGCCAGCACGGACGACCCGCTGGCCGACCTCGACCGGGTCATCTCCCTGGCGGGGGACTGGGGTAGCCGCGTCGTCGGACTGGGCGCGGTGGGCCACCTCAACCCGGCGTCCGGATACGGCGAGTGGCCGCAGGCCGAGGAGTTCCTGCGCGAACTCGACGCGCTGCCCGGACGGGAACCACGAGATCAGGCGTCCATCAGATCCCGGTAGTGGCTTCGGCTCTGCCCTCTTTCACCGCGGTCTGGAAGGCGGCGAAGTCGGCTTCGTTCTGGTCGGCGTAGGTTTCGGCGAAGTCCGCGATGGCGTGGTCGAACCGGTTCGAGCCACCGAGGTAGGCGGCCAGCGCCACGCGGTCGCCGGAGCGTGCGTGTGCCCGTGCCAGGGTCCAACCGCACAGCCAGGCGTACACCGCCATGCCCGACGGGATCATCACCTCGATCGG